>JBPYFA010000194.1:0-25104 GCA_051986585.1 Vicinamibacterales bacterium
TTTCACGTCGAGGTCCTCAGTTTCGGAGATCGGCTTCGCGACACTCGCCCCGACGAGCTGGCGGCGGCCGACCGACAAAGCGACCTGTCTGGCGCGATCGCGGCGGTGCGTGACCGTTATCGCGGACGCCCGGTCGCCGGGGTCATTCTCATCTCTGACGGCGGCGATACGAGCGCGGCGGCCGTACCCGACGGCGCTCTTCTACCGACCTATGCGATCGGCGTCGGATCGAAAACGGTCGGGCGCGATCGCGAAGTGTCAAGCGTGACGGCGGCCGAGGCGATCGCCGATGATTCTCGAATCGATCTCGCGGCCTCGGCGGTCAGCCACGGCACCGGAACCGACCCGATTGCGCTGCAGCTTCTCGAGAATGGAAAGCCGATTGAAGTCCGCCGGATCGCGCCGGCGGGTGAGGGCGTTCCGGTGCATACGGTCTTTCAGGTCACGCCCGCCCGCGGATCGGCGGTGGTGTATTCCGTGTCGGTTCCGGCCGTCGCGGGAGAGCTCGTTCCCGAGAACAACACGCGTAGCGTGCTCGTGCAGCCGCCCGCGCGTCCACGCCATGTGTTGTTTGTCGAGGGCGCCCCGGGGTTCGAACACAGCTTTCTCAAGCGCGCCTGGGCGGCCGATCCAGGACTGGATATCGACTCGACGGTGAAGAAGGGCAAGAACGAACAGGGAACCGACACCTATTACATTCAGGCGGCGGAGTCGCGGACCAATGCTCTCTCGAGTGGTTATCCATCGCGGCCCGAGGACCTGTTTTCGTACGACGCGATCGTGCTCGCCAATGTCGAGCCCACGCAGCTGACACGCGAGCAGCAAGAACTGACCCGATCGTTCGTTGGCCAGAGAGGGGGCGGCCTTCTCGTGCTCGGTGCCAGGACGTTCATCAAGCCTGGCCTGGCCGATACGCCTCTGGAGGAAACGTTGCCGTTGCAACTCTCCAGCCGCAACGACACGGTGCTGCCGGCGGCCGCGAATCATGGAATGAATCGCGTCGTCTTGACGGCTGCCGGCGAGTCGCATCCGATCATGCAGCTCGGAAGGACGCCGGAAGAGACTCGAAAGCGCTGGGATGCGACGCCAGCGCTCGCGTCCACCGTTCCGCTCGGAGGCCCCCGCCCTGGCGCGAGCGTGCTCGCGGTCACCGCCGGAGCCGGAGGGATCGCGCGCGGGCTAGTTGCGGTTCAGCGCTTCGGGCAAGGCCGGACGATGATCTTCGCGGGCGAGGGAGCCTGGCGCTGGCGCATGATGCTGCCCTCCACCGATCGGTCCTACGATACGTTCTGGCGGCAGGCGCTTCGCTGGCTGGCGCTGCCAGCCACCGATCCAGTCGCCATTCGTCTGCCTGCAGCTGCGGCCCCAGGCGATGCCGTGGCGGTTCGCGTGCTTGCACGAACTGCTGCCTTTACACCACAGCCAAACGCCGTCGTCGACATTCACGTCACGTCGCCGACCGGTCGCGTCGAGACGCTTCGGGGCGCCGAGGCGCACGACGCGGAGGATGACGGCGCATACGTGGGACGTTTCCGAGCTGACGGTCCGGGCGTGTACCGCATTCGCGCTGAGGCGCGTCAGGGAAGCACGGTAATTGGGACGGCAGCCTCGGCGATGCTGGTTGGCGGTTCCGATCCGGAAATGGCCGACCCGCGACTGAATCTCCAAGTGCTTCAGCGGCTTGCCGTTCGATCGGGCGGGCGCCTGGCGAGCCCTGGTGAAGGAGCCGCGATTGCCGAGCGTCTTCGCGCGGCGGTTCCTGCGGCACGCTTGGCGGTCACTCACGACATATGGCACACGGGATGGTCGTTTGCCCTGATTGTCGCGTTGCTGTTGACCGAATGGTTGTTGCGCCGGCGCTGGGGGCTGCGATGAAGACAACCATTGCCGCAGCGATCGCGATTCTTCTGCTGACGCCGCTTCGTTCAAACGGCGATCAACGGTTCGCGTTAATCGTATCTGGCGCTGCAGGCGGCTCCGAGTACGCGTCCCAGTACGATCGGTGGACGTCTGCGCTGTCGAAAACGCTGATCGAGACTCTCAGGTTCGATTCGGCGCTGGTCACAATTCTCTCGGATACCACGCGGATGGCTGACGCCTCCACGGCAGAGAACGTACGGCGCGCAATTGCGTCAGTCCGGTCCCGGATGACGAGCGACGACGTGTTCCTCCTGTTGTTGATCGGGCATGGCACCTTTGACGGGATTGATGCCAAGTTCAACCTGGTCGGGCCGGATCTCGAATCTGCCGAGTGGTTGGCGCTGCTCAAACCGCTTCCCGGTCGTGTCGTCGTCGTGAATACCGCGTCCGCCAGCTTCCCGTTCCTCGAACGCCTCTCAGGTCCGCGGCGGATCGTCATCACCGCAACCGATTCCGCGGCCCAGCGGTACGACACCGTGTTCCCGGAATATTTCATCCGCGCGTTGACCGATCCGGGCGCGGATCTCGACAAGAACGACCGCATCTCGATTTGGGAAGCGTTCGCCGGCGCGAGTGCGGGCGTCCGGCGTCATTATCAGCAGCGCGGTCAGCTGTCCACGGAGCGGGCGCTGCTCGACGACAACGGCGACGGTGTTGGCAACGAGGACGTCACGCCGGGAGACGATGGTTCGCTTGCGAGCCGGACGTATCTCGACCAGGCGTTGCCCGGCGCGAAGCCGACCGACGAGATCCTGCTGAAATTGCTGCAGCGCAAAGCCACGCTCGAAGCAGAGGCGGAAGACTTGAAGATCCGCCGGCAGTTTCTCCAGCCGGCCGACTATGCGAGGGAATTCGAACGCCTGATGATCGATCTCGCGCAGGTCTCCCACGACATCCGGCAGAGGACAAAGAGCTGAAAAATTAGCTTCCAGCTTCTACAAACTCTACATCCAGAACGTCCGCTGTGGCGGATGCGTGACGCGCCACACGAGGCCGGTCAACGCGCCGACGGCGAAGCCGACGACATGGGCCCAGAAAGCCACCCCTCCGCTGAGGGCGCCGCCACCGAGTGAGCCCACCCCGCTGAACAGTTCCTTGATGAACCAGATACCGAGGAAAAAAATGGCGGGGATCTCGATCATGTCCATGAAGAACAGCAGGAACACGACCGTCAGCACGCGAGAGTGGGGATAGAGCACGAAATAGGCGCCCATCACGCCGGCAATCGCTCCGCTGGCGCCAATCATCGGGATGGACGACTCGGGATTGACGACGACCTGCCCGAGCGCTGCGGCTGCCCCAGCCGCGAGATAGAAGAGCAGGTATCCGAAGTGGCCGAGCTGATCTTCGACGTTATCGCCGAAGATCCAGAGATACAGCATGTTTCCGAGCAGGTGCATCCAGCCTTCGTGGAGGAACATGCTGGTGAAGACGGAGGCCCAGGTGAAATTCGCGGGTACGACGCCGAAGAGCTGGACGAACAGCTCGAGTTCGGGACGAGAAAGCTGAAGCTCGTACAAAAAGACGAGTGCGTTCAGCACGATGAGTCCCACGGTTACGAACGGAGTCGTCTTGGAGGGGATGACGTCGCTGACCGGGAACACTGCGAAAGTATAGCGTCGGAGCGTCGACCGGGAACGCGGCGCTTGCCGCGATTCGACCCTGTCAGCACCCGAGCATTTTGTTCCGGCGCGGACCACCCGTATAATCAATCTGAAGATGGGTACATCCGGCCGGTTCCGTCGCGGATCCGTCGGCCTTAGCCTGAAGCTCGTTCTCTCGCTTTACATGCTCGCGGCAGCGCTGCTGCCGTTCGGACATCACGATCTCGTCTGCCATCTCAAATCCACAACGCACTGCACGACCTGCACTGTCGGGTCGTCGGCCGAGGCGGCTGCCGATCCAGCCGTGCTCGCCAGGTTCTGGTTGCACGATGCCGGCGTCCCCATTTCCGAGCCCGTCGATGCGCCCCATTCGGCCACCGTCCGTCCCTCATTCGGCCGCGCTCCTCCCGTCCTCGCCTGATCCGCAGCTTCCAATAGTCATTTGATGTGCGGGTGTACCCCGCGACCGGATCAGTCCAGGCCCTTGCCGCCTGTCCCGGGAGGTGAATTGTGATCGAGATGTGTCGTTCGATCAGACGCGCGACGGTGTACGCCGGCGCTGCGTTGATGTGGGCATCGGCCGTGCCTGCGTCGGCGCAGACGCCGGCGCCGGCGCCGTCTGCCCCTGCGCCCGCCGCGTCCGCGGCAGGCCAGCAGGCTGATCCCCAGCAGATTCGACAGGAAGTCGAACGGCTGCGCCAGGAGTTCGAGGCGATCCGCGATGCCTACGGCGCGCGGCTCGCGGCCCTCGAAGCGAAGCTTGGCGCCGCTGGCACCGCGCAGCCAGCACCGGTGCCGGCGTTGCCGGAAACCGCTCCAGCCGCAGCGGCCGCGCCGCCGTCGACAGCGGCGACGGGGCAACAGGCTCAGGCGCCCACCCCCCCGCAGCCGCCGCAGGGTGGCGGCGTCGAGGTGCCGTCGGGCGCGGCTGGGGCTGGAGGCCCGCAGGGGGCCTTACCGGTTTACGGCAATGCGAGCGCATTGTCGAAGATCTTCAATCCCGACATGGCGGTGATTGGGAATTTCCTCGGTGCTGTCGGTGAAAACGAGATTGAGAGCGCACCCGCCCTCGAGCTCCACGAAGCGGAATTGTCGTTGCAGGCCATTGTCGATCCGTACGCACGTGCTGACTTCTTTCTCTCAGCGTCGCCGCACGGGTTGGAGATTGAGGAAGGTTTCCTGACATTCACCACACTCCCCGGGGGGCTGCTGGCGAAAGTCGGCAAGATGAAGCAGCAATTCGGCAAGGTCAACACGATGCACGCGCATACGCTGCCGTGGGTTGATCAACCTCTCGTCATGAAGAACCTGCTCGGCGGGGAAGATGGATTGAACGATTCCGGCATCTCCGTTTCGAAGCTCCTGCTGAATCCCTTGTTCTTCCTGGAGGCGACCGGCGAGGTCTACCAGGGAAACTCAGAAGGCGTGTTTCATTCCCACGAGAGAAGCGACGTGAGCTGGCTCGGTCGAGTCCGCGGTTACCGCGACATCACGGAAGGGACGAATCTCGACGTCGGCTTTTCATTTACCGAAGGGCACAATGAAGCGGCTGCCGACACCAAGACCCGTCTCTTCGGTGTCGATGCGACCATCCGCTATCGTCCTCTCCGCCGCGCGATCTATCGGCGCTTCATGGGACGCACCGAGTTGATCTGGAGCCGCAAGGACCTGCTCAACGCCGATGCGAACGCGTTCGGGATGTATGTGAGCGGCGATTACCAGTTCGCACAGCGCTGGTTCAGCGGTGTGCGATGGGATCGGTCGGCCCGTGCAAACGATGCTTCGCTCATCGATCAGGGCCCGTCGGTGCTGTTGACTTATTGGCCGAGCGAATTCAGTCAGATTCGCGGCCAGTATCGCCGAACCAAGTATGCGGAAGGGGTGACCGCGAATGAGGCGCTCTTCCAGTTTCTGTTTTCAATCGGTGCCCATGGCGCGCATACGTTCTAGCGTGTCCTGAACTGTTTCCTGGAGTCGTGATGATGAAGAAATACATAATGGCGGCCGCGTTCGCGATCGCATCGCTCTCGAGTTCGGGCGCGTTCGCGGCCATCAACGTCGTGACCTCGACGGAGGATCTCGCCGCCATCGTCAAGGAGGTCGGCGGCGACAAGGTGAGCGTCGAATCCCTCGCCAAGGGATACCAGGATCCTCACTTTGTGGAAGCAAAGCCGAGTTTCATCCTGAAATTGAACAAGGCAGATCTCCTCGTCGCGGTAGGGCGCGAGCTCGAAATCGGATGGCTCCCGCCGCTGATTACGCAAAGTCGCAATGCGAAGATTCAGCCGGGGGCTGCCGGTTATCTCGACGCCTCGCTCACGGCGAAGATTCTCGACATCCCAACCGGGCAGATCACGCGCGCGATGGGCGATGTGCATCCGCAGGGAAACCCGCATTTCTGGCTCGATCCTGAGAACGGTCGCCGTGTCGCTCAAGCGGTGCAAAACAAGTTGAGCGAATTGAGCCGCGGAGACGCCGCGTACTTCGCACAGCGCTACGCTGATTTCGATCGGCGACTTACCGAGGCCACGAAGAAGTGGAAGGCAACCATGGCGCCCTATCAAGGCGTCAAGGTGGTCACCTATCATCGTTCCTGGCCGAATTTCGCTGACGCGTTTGGCATCAACGTCATCGGATACGTCGAGCCGAAGCCCGGCATCCCGCCATCACCCGCTCACACGCTGGACCTCGAACAGGAAATGAAAGCGCAGAACGTGAAGATCGTGTTGGTCGAGCCTTACTTCGACCTGAAGACGCCGAATGCCATCGGTCGCGATACAGGTGCAAAGGTGCTGGTCATGCCGCCGTCGGTCGGCGGTGTCAAGGAAGTAACGAACTACTTCCAGCTGTTCGACTACGACATCAACCTGCTCGTGAACGCCATCAAAGAGACTGGAGCTCGGTGAATATGGGTGAAATGTCGCTCGTTCAGGTCGTCGATTTTCTCGCGGCTCCGTTTGTTGCCAGTCTCATCTTGACTGGGATTCACTCATACCTCGGTGTGCATGTCGTAGAGCGAGGCGTCATCTTCGTTGACCTCTCCCTCGCGCAGATTGCCGCGCTGGGTGCAACCATCGCGATTCTCTTGCCGTTCTCCGGCGGCGATCCGCACGCGCCGTCGGTCTACTGGGTCAGTCTGCTGTTCACGTTCATCGGAGCGGCAATCTTCTCGATGATTCGCGGCAAACGAGCGCGGATCCCACAGGAAGCCATTATCGGCATCAGTTACGCCGTCGCGTCGGCCGCCGCGATCCTGGCGATGAGTAAGTCGACCTCGGAATCCGAGCACCTCAAGGACATGCTGGTCGGCAACATCATCGCGGTGTCATGGCACGACGTCACGAAAACGGCATTGCTGTACGGGGCGATAGGGCTGTTCCACTACATCTTTCGCAAGCCATTCCTCGCCATCTCGTTGAATCATGATGCCGAGGAAGTCAGCGGGCTGAACGTGCGTTGGTGGGACTTCTTGTTCTACGCCTCGTTTGGATTTGTGGTGACGTCCTCCGTTGCAATCGCAGGCGTACTTCTGGTGTTCTGCTATCTGATCGTGCCGTCGGTCGCCGCAATGCTGTTTGCCGACACGATCGGGAAGCGCCTGGCGATCGGCTGGACCATGGGCACGATCGTTTCGGCGCTAGGTGTGTATCTGTCGCTCGTACTCGACTTGCCAACAGGGGCCACGATTGTTTGCACATTTGGACTGGTTCTTGTTGCGATGTCGCTGATTCGCGTGGTGCTGCGACGCCGCTCGCTGATTCCGGTTCACGCACGCCGAACGGCGTGAGCGGCGGCACATAATCAATGTTCAAGGCTCGATGCTCAATGGTCAATGTTCCGGAGTTCGACGGAATTTGATCATGGAACATTGACATTGAGCATCTGAGACCTCCCGCGTGACCTATAATTTCATCGCGGATGAAATGTCGGAACTGCGGGACTGAAATCGCCGACAAGGCGATCGTGTGCTACCGGTGCGGTGTCGGCACCACCGAGCCGCTGCGCAAGCCGGCCCCGCTGCCGGCACCTGACGGCGGACCACCGCTCTGGGCCGGCATTCTCCCATTGATATTGTCGTTGGCCGCGCTGGCCGGAGCTCAGGCATCAGGATATCCGCGTGAAGCCGACATTGCCGCCGTCGTACTCGCGGTCGTCGGCATTCTGGTGCTGATCGCTCGCGTCATCCGGGGCCGCTGAGGTACACTCTCCCCGCATGCCTGAGGCCCGCCTCGAAGTTACCGACGCGCTTGGCAGGCGCGTCGTTCCAGTGGCGAAAGCGCCGTTCGAAATCGGCCGCCGCGAGACGAACGATCTGCGTCTTGCCGGCAGTGAGGTGTCGCGCGATCACGCCGAGATTACCCTCGAATCGAACGGCACCTACGTGCTGAAGGATCGCGCCTCTCGCTACGGCACCTACGTCAACGGCGATCAGGTCACCCAGCACGCGCTCGTCCACGGCGATCGCATACGGCTCGGCCGTAGCGGCGGCGCCGAAATGGTCTTCCTGGTCAGAGACAGCGAACCCGCGGCGGAGAAGTCTCCGACCACGACCGCGATCGGCGACTTGCGGCAGATCGGCGCACTGCTGGAGGGGCTGCGGGCGCTCGGCTCCGGTCGCGTGCTCGACGATGTGCTCTCGTTGGTTCTCGACTCCGCCATCGATGTCGGCGGCGCCGAACGCGGGTTCATCATGCTGGCGAGCCCGGAAGGGGAGCTCGAGTTCAAGATGGCGCGTGGCCGCGGCCGGATTACGCTGTCGGGCGGCAGCTTCGCCACCAGCCGCAAGATCCCCGAGGAAGTGTTTCGGACCGGCGAACCTCGAGACGTGGCCGACCTGCTCGATTCGGAGCTCGCCAACCTTCACATGGGCACGGTGGCGCTCGGTATCCGCAACGTGCTCTGCGTGCCGCTCAGGCTGGTCCGCTATCTTGATAAGGCTGACGTTTCCGACGAACGCGAGAAACGGATTGGCGTGCTCTACCTCGACAGCCGGGAAAAGGGAACGCTGCTCTCCACGTCGACCAAAGCCGCGCTCGAAACGCTCGCCACCGAAGCCGCTGTGGCGATTGAAAACGCGCGGCTCTATCGCGAGACGATGGAGAAGGCCAAGATGGAGCAGGAGATGCGGATCGCGGCCGAGATCCAGCAGGCCCTGCTGCCAAGGATGGCGCGCGCGGGGGCGTTCTTCCGGGCCGCGGCGGCATCGCTGCCGTGCCGATCGATCGGCGGCGACTTCTACGACTACGTGGATTTGCCGAATGGTGCGATGGGATTCGCGCTAGGCGATGTCGCTGGCAAAGGACCACCGGCGGCGCTGCTGAGCGCGATGATGCAGGGGATCTTCGCCGCGCAGGCGGCGTCGAACGATTCGCCATCGCAGACCATCAGCCGGGTCAACCTGGCGCTGTACCGACGCGGGATCGAGTCACGGTTCGTCACGTTGATGTACGGGGCGATGAAGCCGGATGGCAACCTGACCTACTGCAATGCCGGGCACAATCCGCCGCTGATTATTTCGCCGAACGATACGACCGAGAAGGTGCGGAGGCTCGAGTGCGGCGGTCCGATTGTCGGCCTGTTCGACGCCGCGACGTTCGATGAAGAAACGGTGAAGCTGAACCCGGGCGACTGGCTGATCGTGTTCAGCGACGGCGTCTCCGAGGCGATGTCGGCCAGCGGCGACGAATATGGCGAAGGTCGAATCGTGACCGTTGTCGAGCGCAACACGTTCCTCGAACCGCAGCAGCTGCTGGAGACATTGTTCGCCGACGTCCGCGACTTCACCCGCGGAGCGCCGCAAAGCGACGACATCACCGCGATGGTGTTGAGGTACGGAGTCTGACCGGTGCGCCGGCTGATCCGCCGTGAACGCTTCGCCGTAGCGGTGTGGCTGGTGCTGGCGGTCGCGCTGTGGAATGCAATCTTCGAAATGATGGTCGTTCGCGGCGTGAAGGAATACCTCTTTCGCGCAGCGCTGCACGCCGCCGGCCGTAGGCCGTTCACTCCGATCGGCGACGTCATGGACCCTGCGATCTACAACGCGACCTGGGTCGCCACGCTCTGGACCTCGGTGATCCTGCTCGCCGCGCTCCTCACTATTCGCGCCTTCAGCCGGTCGTCGGATTCTGCCGCGGCTTAACGCGATTGACCGCTGAATACTGATTGCCGAAGGGCGCGGTCCACCGACCGCGCCAGTAATATCCAGTCATTCAGCATTCAACATTCAACCATCAGCAATTACCCAAGCGTACAATGGGGCGAAGTCTCGAGAGCGCGCCCAGGATGCATCCGCTTATTCACGACTGGAACCGTACTGCCGATCGCCGGCCGCGCACGGTGATGCTGAATGACGAAACCCTGCGCGACGGGTTGCAGTCGCCGTCTGTCCGCTGCCCGACGATCGAGCAGAAAGTCGAGATCCTCCACCTGATTGATCGCCTTGGCATCGACACCGCGGATATCGGCCTGCCAGGAGCCGGGCCGCATGTCGTCCGCGATGTCGAGCGGTTGGCGCGCGAAATCGTGACGCACAAGCTGGCGGTGAAAGCAAACTGCGCGGCGCGGACCGTCGTCGCCGACATCCAGCCGGTGGCCGACATCTCGCAGCGGACGGGACTTCCGATCGAATGCTGCGCGTTCATCGGTTCCAGCCCGTTACGGCAGTACGCCGAAGGATGGACGATCGATCAGCTGCTTCGCCTCACCGAAGAGGCCATCACCTTCGCCGTCAGTGAGGGGCTCGCCGTCATGTACGTGACCGAGGACACGACGCGCGCCGATCCCGAGACATTGCGCAGGTTGTATTCGACCGCCATTCGCGCCGGCGCGGTGCGGGTCTGTGTCTCGGACACGGTCGGTCACGCGACGCCGGAGGGTGCGGCCGCGGTGGTGCGTTTCATCGCGGGCGTTGTCGAAGAATGTGGCGGAGGAGTAGGCATCGACTGGCACGGGCATCGCGATCGGGATTTCGCAGTCGTCAATTCGATCGCCGCGCTCGAGGCCGGTGCAACCCGGCTGCATGGCTCGGCGATCGGCATTGGCGAGCGCGTCGGCAATACGCCGATGGACACGCTGCTGGTCAATCTCGTGCTGATGGGATATCTCGAGCGAGATCTGTCGGCACTCGTTCACTACTGCGAGGCAGTGTCCAACGCGACCGGTGTGCCGATCCCTCCGAATTATCCGGTTGTGGGGAAGGACGCGTTCCGGACGGCAACCGGCGTGCACGCGGCGGCGATCGTGAAAGCCGCGCGCAAGCACGATCACGAGCTGGTGGATGCCGTGTATTCCGGCGTGCCGGCCGGCCTGGTCGGCCGCGAGCAGGAAATCGATGTCGGGCCGATGTCGGGGCGATCGAACGTGATTTTCTGGCTCGAACGGCGGCGGTTGCCGGCAAGCGACGAGATGGTGGATCGAATCCTGGCCGAGGCGAAGCGGTCGGATGCGGTTCTCGACGAAGAGCGAATCAGGGGATTATTGGAGGGGAAGAGATAAACATCGGTTTTCGGTTTTAGGTTTTCAGTTTTCGGTTCTTGGTTTTTGGTTTGTTTTTAGTTTTTCGCTTTTAGTTCGACTTCGTATTTCAAATCGCAATCCCTAAGCAGGCGCGGCAAACCAAAACCAAAAACTAAAACCGAGAACCGAAAACCGAGAACCGAAACTGAGAACTGAAAACTGGAAACTGAAAACCAAAAGCCAAAAACTGAAAACTGAAAGCCGAAAGTCCCCGTGACCGCCATAATGTCCGGCACCTTGACGGCTCTCTACCTGTTCGATGTCGCCGAGCACTTCGATCTGGCGCGGCTGCGCGTCTCGATCGGAACGGGATCGGAAGCGAGGCTGACGTCGAAAGCGGCGTCGCCCGCCTACCTGCATTATCAGACGCCGCCGCTCGTCGCTGACGGCGACATCTTGGGCGTCCCGGCGATCGACGGATTCCGTCCGCGGCTGAAATTCTTCGATTACGGCGTCGTCTCGCTGGCGCTGACCCGGCCGTTCACTGGGACCTGGGGCGAGCTGGTTCAGAGCAGCCACCAATACATCGAGAACGCCTCGCTCGAAGCACAGACCGAAGCAGCAGTGCGCGGTCTTCTCGAGCGGTGCGGATCTGCCGTCACGCGCGCGCGCCCGACCTTTCTATCGGAAGACTACCTGGTCGTCGCCGTCCACCAGCTGGCGTCGCCCGCGACCGCCGACGAGCTCCTCGCTGCCCACGGCCAGGACCTGGCGCAGCTGCTCCGGGGCGAAGCGCAGCCACTGAGCGTGCAGGAACAGGACGAGGTGCTTCGGAATCGCCTGTCCTATCTCGCGACCGATCTCGTGATTCCGACCTGGAATGCCGCCTTCGTCTACGACAGCGAACCGGGCGCTGCAGCGACGCTGGAGCTCTTCGAGTTCGCGAATTCCCAGCTGCTCGAGTTCCGCTATCACGATGCCTTGCTCGACGCCGAGCTGGCGCAAATCTACCCCCAGCTTCAGCGTACGAGCTGGTGGAACAACCTGCTGGGCCGAGGCACCGCCCGCGCCGCCAATCAGCTCCACTCTCTCTTTATCGATGTCAACGAGATCACCGATCGCACGGAGAACGCACTGAAGATCGTCGGCGATATCTACGCCGCCCGGCTGCTGGCGCTCGTCGGCGCGCGCCTCGCCACCGCGCGGTGGAAGGCCAGCGTCGAGGACAAGCTGGAGACGCTCGACGACATCTATCGATTCGCGGTCGAACAGGTCGCGATCTCGCGCGGGCAGTTTCTCGAATTGACGGTCGTGCTGATTCTGATCCTGGAACTCGTCCTGTTCGTGATTGGGGTCATGAAGTGAATGCGTATCCGGGATTCGCCATTCGCGATTCGCCATTCGCCATTCGCGATTCGGGATTCGCGATTCGGGATTCGGGGATTCGGGATTAGGCGATTCGGGATTAGCGATTCGGGATTAGCGATTCGGGATTAGCGATTAGCGATGAGGGATTCAATCGCCGGCAGCGCCGCAATCAGCACGTCGCCGACCGCCTGAAGGCTTGCGGCGCCGACGTGGTCGAGCGTGTCGTACTGCGTGTGCCAGTAGCGCGAGGTCTGATCCGGATATTCGAGGTCGATGATATCGACGGATGGTACGCCCGCGGTCAGAAACTCGAGGTGGTCGTCTTCAATCGGCGTGGTTTCGGCGACGAATTCGCGGCGGTTGAGACGTTTCGCCGCAGCCCAGATGGCATCGGTCAGCGTTGGAGTCGAGTTCGCCTCTCGTTTGATCACGAGATTGCGATCGCCAATCATGTCGACCAGGATGAAGGCGCGGATGTCTCCGAGTGTTCCATTCTTTTTCGCCGCTTCGACGTAATACCTGCTGCCGTAGGTGTGGTCGGTGCCCTGCCACTCGCCGACGGCTTCTTCGCCATCGAGAAACAGCAACTCGATCGGCATGCGATTGGTGCGGCCCTTGAGCGCCCGGCCCAGCTCGATCAGGAATGCCGCACTCGACCCGCCGTCGTTAGCGCCAACGAAACGAAACTCCCTGAACAGCTTCGTATCGTAGTGGCCTCCGATTACGAGGCGGCCCTTCGACGCGCCGGTGCCGCCGGGAAGCGTGGCCCGGAGGTTTACCATCTTTACCCGTCCGATCGGCGTGGTCGCTTCGAACGGTTGCTCCTCGACCGTGAGGCCGACCGATTGCAGCTGCTTGCGAATGTAATCACGGGCGGCCTGCGCGCCGGGTGTACCGGCCACGCGCGGTCCGATCGCCACGAGCTGGCGGAGGTCCTCGTAGGCTCGGTTGCCGTCGAATTTCGGCGCCGCCGGTTGTGCCGCGCCGAGCCCGGCGACCCACACCAGAACAGGAACCAGAACCGGCAAATACTTACGCATGGGACCCAAGGCCTAGCGTCGCTTTTCGCGACTGACATAGTCGCGCTTGGCCGGACCCGAATAGATCTGCCGCGGCCGCGCGATCTTCTGTTCCGGATCGGTCAGCATTTCCTCCCACTGGGCGATCCAGCCCGCCGTCCGCGGAATCGCGAACAGCACCGGAAAGATCGAGACCGGGAAGCCCATCGCCTGATAGATCAGACCGGAGTAGAAATCGACGTTCGGATACAGCTTGCGCGACACGAAATAGTCGTCCGAGAGGGCGATCCGTTCCAGTTCGAGTGCGATGTTCAGCAACGGGTTCCGCCCGGTGACCTCGAACACGAGATCGGCGATCCGCTTGATGATGGTCGCGCGCGGATCGTACGACTTGTAAACCCGGTGGCCGAATCCCATCAGCCGTCCTTCGCCCGCTTTCACCCGCTTGATGAACGCCGGGACCTTGTCGATCGATCCGACCTCGGTCAGCATCCTGAGCACGGCTTCGTTGGCGCCGCCGTGCAGCGGTCCATACAGCGCCGCCGCCGCACCGGCGAGCGATGAATATGGATCGGCGTGAGAGCTGCCGATCCCGCGCATCGCGTGTGTGCTGCAGTTCTGTTCGTGATCGGCATGCAGGATGAAAAGCACGTCCAGCGCGCGCTCCAGCACCGGATGCGACCTGTACCGTGGCTCCGTCATCTTGAACAACATGTTGAGGAAGTTGCCCGAGAAGCTGAGCTCGTTATCCGGTAGCACGTAGGGCCGGCCGATGGTGTGGCGAAACACATAGGCAGCGATGCTCGGGACCTTGGCGATCAGCCGGATCGTCTGCAAACGCCTGGAAGCGGGATCGAAAATGTTCTTGGCGTCCGGGTAGAACGTCGACAGCGCCCCCACCGCGCTCAGGAACATTCCCATCGGGTGCGCGTCGTAGCGAAACCCTTCGAGAAACTTCTTGATGTTCTCGTGGAGCATCGTGTGGCGCGTGATCTGCTGCGTCCACTGCTCGAATTGCGCGGTGGTCGGAAGCTCGCCGAACAGCAGCAGATAGGCGGTCTCCAGGTAATCGCTGTGCTCCGCCAGCTGTTCGATTGGATACCCGCGGTACATCAAAATCCCGCGATCGCCGTCGATGAACGTAATCTTGCTGCGGCAGGCGGCAGTGTTGGTAAACGCTGGATCGTAGGTCATCATCCCGAAGTCGTCGGGACCAACCTTGATCTGGCGGAGATCCATTGCACGAATCGTGTTGTCCTGGATCGGGATCTCGTAAGTTTTGCCGGTGCGGTTGTCAGTGATGGTCAGCGTGTCGGCCATGTCTACTCAGCGTCTTCGTCATCAGGCAGCGCCGGCCCCGGAACGCGGTAGTCGCCAGAGAGCCACCGTCCGAGATCGGCGAGCTTGCAGCGTTCGCTACAGAACGGCCGCCACTCGGGGTCGACAGGCCGCCGGCGGCAATACGCGCACACCGATTGGGGCTGCACCATGTGCAACCCGCCTATTGTATCTGATGAATATGCACGGCCGCCGATGGCGGCGTTAGAGGTCCCGATCGCTGATGTGGTGGCGAACGTCCTTGGCGAGGACCATGAAGATCACGTCTTCGGCAATGTTCGTGGCGTGGTCGCCGATCCGCTCGAGGTGGCGCGAGACCAGGATTAAGTCGAGGCCTGGCTCGATCGTGTTCGGATCTTTCAGCATGATGTCCAGCAGTTCCCGGAATACCTGCGTTTTCAGGGCGTCCAGGCTGTCGTCGGCATCCAGCACTCGCTGCGCGAGCGCCGTGTCGCGACGCACGTAGGCATCGAGCGCATCCCGCAGCATCGTCTGCGCGATGGATGCCATCCGGGGAATGTCGATCAGCTCCTTGACAGGCGGGTGGCGCATGTACCGGACCACCGCTTCCGCGATGTTGATCGCGAGATCGCCGACTCGCTCGAGATCGGTATTGATCTTGACCGCCGACACGATCGATCGGAGATCCACCGCCATTGGCTGATGTAAGGCCAACAGGGTGAAGCAGCGATTATCGATTTCGATGTGCAGCTGGTTGATCGGCCGGTCACCGTCGATCACGCGCGCGACGGGGTCGGGGTCGCGGCGCACGAGGCCGTCCACGGCCGTGCGCACGCGGTCCTCTGCAAGTCCACCCATCTCGAGCAATCGTGCCTTCAGCTGTTCGAGATCGGTCTGAAAATGCCGCGTCGTGGTCTCTGACATAAGTCGATGACTATCTTATTGCGGAACCTGACAATGCCTGAATCTCGAATGCTGAATGCTGAATGACGAACGTCAACTCGACCCACGAATTCAGAATTCAGCATTCAACCTTCAGCATTTACGACTCCATTATCCAAATCGTCCCGTCACGTAATCTTCCGTCAGCTTTTCTGCCGGGTTGGTGAAGATCCGTTCGGTCGGCGCGTACTCGACCAGCTTTCCGAGCCAGAAAAACGCCGTGTAATCTGATACCCGCGCGGCCTGCTGCATGTTGTGGGTCACGATGACGATCGTATATCTGGACTTCAGCTGATAGACGAGTTCTTCGATTCGTTGAGTCGCGATCGGATCGAGTGCCGACGCCGGTTCGTCCATCAACAGGATCTCGGGCTGAATCGCCAGCGCGCGAGCGATACACAAGCGCTGCTGCTGCCCGCCGGACAAGGCAATTGCCGAGTCGTTCAGGCGGTCCTTGACCTCGTCCCAGATCGCAGCGGCCTTCAGGCTCTCCTCGACGCGGTCCTGCAGATCCCTTTTTCCGCGCGCCAGTCCATTGATCCGAAGTCCATAGGCGACGTTCTCGAAAATCGTCTTCGGGAACGGGTTGGACTTCTGAAATACCATCCCGACCCGGCGTCGAAGCGCGACGACGTCAGTCGAGCCGTCGTAGATGTTCGTGCCGTCGATCAGGACCTCACCCTCGACCCGCGCTCCTGCGATGATGTCGTTCATCCGGTTGAGGGTCCGCAGGAACGTGCTCTTGCCGCAGCCCGATGGCCCGATAAACGCGGTGACGAGGTTCGGCTGAATCCCAATCGTGATGTTTTCGAGGGCCCGTTTCGTGCCGTAATAGAAGTCCAGAGAACGGACGTCGATCTGGGGCGGCCGAGTGCCTTGCACCTCAGCGGGTCTGGGATTGACGGAGAATTGCGGGGCGGGAGTCTGAACAGGAGACATGCCGGCAAGAGCAAGCGTACCTGCGGGCCGTTTCGCGGGAATTTCCTGGTTGTAAATTCCGTGTAAAGCCGAGTTGAGGCCCGGAGATCACGGAGGGAACGGAGTTCACAACGAAGGAACGGAGTGAACGAAGACGAACGGAGGCAAAAGCTGCGTCGGGCCGTCCGACAAACACATTCCCATCTCGTGATCGGATGACCCGACGCAGCTTTCCTTCGTTCGTCTCCGTTTTCTTCGTTCCTTCGTTGTGAACTCCGTTCCCTCCGTAACCTTCGTTAACTCGCTCCCGCAGTATCGGACTCGGCAAGGAACGCCCCGATCTGTCGGCGTAGTTCATCCTGGATGACGTCCACTTTCCGTTTGGCGTCGAGCACCCGGAACCCGAACTCATCCGCCATCGAGGCGTACTCTCGCAACAGCGAACGCTGATACGCGCGGAAGCTCTCGTAGATGTCGTCGCCGAGCTTCATATCCATTCCCGACTCCCAGAAGTCCATGCCACGTGCTTGCAGCACTCGGCGAATCAACGCCTTCTCATCGATCTTGAGATAAAAGACCAGGTGCGGTGCGATCGCAAATCCGTAAAGATTGCGCATCCAGGTGCGATCGACTCCGCGAACGCCGGCGCGCGCCATCGCCGTATAGATGTATCGATCCGACAGCACGATGAAACCGGCTTTCAACGCGGGAATGATTTCCTTCTCGAGCCGGTCCGCGAAGTCGGTCGCGTACAACAGGACGAACGTCAATTTGTTGAGCGTGTTGCTGGCTTTCGCCAGCTCGATGGTCGGTTGCATCAGCTCCGATCGCGTCCATCCCGTCTCGATCACGCCGTAGCCTTGAACTTCGAGCCACTCACGCAACAGACGAATCTGCGTCGATCGACCGACGCCGTCGGTGCCTTCAACCGCGATGATCTTCCCCGGATAGCCATCGATCGGCAGATACGGAATTCCATTACCGTAGTAACTGCCCGGTCGGATCAAACCGGGAGTATCAGACGAGCTGCTCGTCAAGCTGTTCATCGGTGTCCTCGATCGCCAGATGCTGCGACACCAGCTTACGGAAGGTCCGCTGCTGCTCGGTGATGCTGCCCACGGCGTTGACCACGCTCAGGCCAAACTCGTCGACCAGGCGATCGTATTCGTCGAGCACTTTCCCCTGAAAGATCCGGAAGCTCTCAATCGCGTTCGTACTCCACCCCATGTCGAGTCCGGCCTCGTAGAACTTCAATTTGACCCGTCGTGCCATCAGACGGTCGGTCGAGACTTCGATCGGGACTCGGAAGTAGACGGCGAGATCGGGTTTGACGGCGAAGCTGTACAGCTCGCGGACCCAGCGCCGGTCGACGCCGCGCGCCGCATCGCGCGCGAAGGCGGTATACGCGTAACGATCGGCGAGAACGATCATTCCCGCCTTGAGCGGCGGGACGATGTTGTACAGCAGACGGTCGGCGAAATCCGTCGCATGGAGGAGGCTGAACGTCATCGGCGTCAGCGAGTTCTTCTTCTTGCCCGTCTTGGTCGCCGCTTTGACCAGCGCGGACGAGTTCCATTCGGTGAGAACGACGGAGTGCCCGGCGGCGCTAAGCCATTTTGCCAGCAGCGCGAGCTGCGTCGTTTTTCCTGACCCGTCGATTCCCTCCACGACGAACAGCTTTCCGGGGTGCTCGTGCGGCGTGGTCAGGTTGTTCAGCATGAGATGGTTGTTCCTTATACGCGGCGCCCGAGACTTCGAAGCGAATCGGCAACGCCAGCTCTCGCTCGAGTGGCGCGACATGTCGATGGGCGGCCCACAGCTCGAGCTCCGCATCGCCGTTGGCCCTGAGGCGCGCGAGGTAATCGTCCCCGCGCGGGAACAGGTCGATGCCTGCGAGCGCTTGCGCGTGGCTCCGGTCGAGCCCTTCGGCGAGTCGCACGATGGCCGACAACACCCGAACGGTCGTCCGAAGGGTGCCGCTCAGATCTCCGTAGCCTTCGTGTGATTTCTTCGGCGTTGCCTGGCGGTGATAACGCGCGACCAGAGCAATCACCTCGATTTCCTGGGGCTCGAACCCTCGGAGATCTCCATTCTTGATCAAATAGTACGAATGCCGGTGATGGCGGTCGTAGCTGATGTGGACGCCGATATCGTGCAGCAGCGCCGCATATTCGAGCCACTCCCGTTCCCGGTCGCCCAGCCCGTGGACGCTGCGGGTCTGGTCGAAGATGCTCAACGCGAGCCGCGCGACCTGTTGCGCGTGCTCCGACCAGTAGCCGCACCGTTCGCCCAGCTCGACGATGCTGCGGCGGCGAACGTCGGGGTAGCGCTGCACTTTGCGAATCCGTGCGCTGTTGCGGTGGATGTAGTCGAGGACGAGGCCCTCGCGCAGCGCAAGATCGCACAGGGTGAGATCGTCGGCGCCAAGGCCGCGCAGTATGGTGTCGAGCAGCACGGACCCCGCGACATTGAGATCGGCGCGCCGTGGGTCCATCCCGGCCATCTGCAGCCGCTCTTCGATGTCGGCTTCGACCATACGCTTTCGCATCCGGTGAATCGCCTTGGCGCTGACACGCTGGTTGCGGATCTCCTGTGGCGGTTCCCCTTCGTCCTCGGCGATCGCGATTGCCCCCATGCTGAGGATCGTGCCCGATGTCCCGATCACTCGATCGAACCCGGTCGCGGCGATCTGTTCCAGGTGCGATCCCATTTCCTTGTTCAGATATTTCACCAGGCGGCGTTCATCGTGCGACGACAGCGGGTCGGTTTTGACGAATCGCTCGGTCAGCCGGATCACCCCGGTCTTGAAGCTCTTTCCAAGACTGAGGTGCGTGGCCGTTCCGAGCGTCACTTCGACGCTGCCGCCGCCAATGTCGATCACGACCGCGGTACTGCCGCCCACGTCCACCCCGTACCCTGCCGCGAGATGAATGAGCCGCGCTTCTTCGGTGCCGGAAATCACGCGAATGCGTATTCCCGTTTGTCTCCCCACTTCGGCAATGAAGTCGCCACCGTTTTCGGCTTCGCGCGTCGCGCTCGTGGCAGCGGCGACAATTTCATCGACCTTGTTCACTTCGGCAAGGCGTCTGAATTTCGCCAATGTCTGCAGGGCGGCCGACATGGCGGTTGGCGTCAGGTTCTTCCCGTCCAGCCCTCCGGCCCCGAGACGGACCATATCCTTTTCGCGGTCAATCACTTCGAACGACAGATCGGGACGGACTTTGACCACGATCATGTGGATCGAGTTGGTTCCGATATCGATGGCGGCGATACGCATGAAGGGCTGGTGAGCTCAGCCGGTCTGGCTCTTGCTTGTTACAAAGCGGATATATACTTGCAAACTCGGCAGCTCATGAAAGGTCCGAACGGTCGTCATCCTACCATGAACACTCGTGCTCCCCGCGTAACGACGGTGTTGCTCCAGCGGCTCTCGCG
This sequence comes from Vicinamibacterales bacterium, assembly GCA_051986585.1. Lineage (GTDB taxonomy): Bacteria > Acidobacteriota > Vicinamibacteria > Vicinamibacterales > 2-12-FULL-66-21 > JALZOC01. Next base: position 19,961 of record JBPYFA010000194.1, read on the forward strand.
AGCGCTGAAACGGCACCTTCCGGCGGCCATTTCCGGCAACGATCTGGCCGTCCATCAGGCCCGAGTGACGACGCGGAGGCTGCGCGAGGCGGTTCCAGTGCTGTCGACGGGGCTTAGCGGCAGCAAGGCGGGGAAGGCCCGCCGCAAGATTCGCCGACTGACGCGCGCGCTCGGCAGCGTCCGCGAGCTGGATGTCACCGTGCAACTTCTGGATGAGCTGGCCCGCTCGCCTCAAGTGTCCCGGGACGCCGTCGAGGATGTCCGCGCCCGCGTCATGAAAGAACGGGATGCAAAACGGAAAGTGATGATCGAGCGGCTCGAGGGGGTCAACGCCGACAAGCTCGAACGGCGACTGGCGAGCGTCGGGGCTGCACTCGAAGAGGCGACCTCGGAGCCCTGGCGGAAGGCGCTGGCGGCTCGTCTGATCGTCCGTTCCCGTCGGCTGACCCTGGCGATGAACGAGGCCGGCAACATGTATGCGCCCGAGCGCCTGCACGCGGTCCGGATTGCCGCCAAGAAGCTGCGCTACGGTCTGGAACTGGCGGCCGGCAGCGGAATGCCACAGGCGCATCCGCAGGTCCGCACGATCAAACGCGCGCAGGACACGTTGGGGAAGCTTCACGATTTGCAGGTCCTGCAGACCCACGTCGCTGCGGTCCAGGCCGAGCCGCGCACCGGGCGGCCGCAATCGCGCATCGCGCTCGAGGAATTGGCCCGGCAGATCGAAGATCAGTGCCGCCACCTTCACGCGCGCTACGTCGCCTCGTCGTCGGCGCTACGCGAAGCGGCGATCGCCGTGCGCAAAGTGATCGTGCCGCAACTCGCACAGCCGCCGCGCCGGACCCGCTCGATCAAGATGTCGCTGTCGAGTGCGCCGGCTTCGCGCGCGGTCGCAGGAGATCGCTGATCCGTGGCGACGCTGGAGTTGTATCTGATTCGCCACGGAGTCGCGGCTGAGCGCAGCGATGAGTATCCGGACGACTCGAAGCGGCCGCTCACCAGCGCAGGCATCTCGCGCCTGCGCAAGGAGGCGAAGGCGCTCGACGCGCTTGGTGTCGCGTTCGATCACATCATTACCAGCCCACTCGTGCGCACCAGGCAGACCGCCGACGTCTTCGCCGAGACGCTGAAATCAAAGCCGTCGGTGTCCCAAAGCGATGCGCTCGCGCCGGCAGGAACTTCCGCCGCGGTGGTTCAGGAATTATCGAAACACATGCGCAAAGCACGAATCGCCCTGGTCGGTCACGAGCCGAACATCGGCGAGCTGGCCGCCCGCCTGATTGGCGCCCGGATGCCCTTCGAGTTCAAGAAAGGCGGGATCTGCCGGATCGATTTCGAGGTGTTTCCGCCCAAGGGTGTCGGACAGCTTCGCTGGTTCGTGACGCCGCGGATGCTTCGCGAAATCGCCTGATTGTTGCAGTTCGCCACGCTCCCTGTCCCTGATTCCGTCCACGCGTCCCGCGACCGCACAACTCTAAACCTCTGGAGCAAATCCGCCGTCTAAGCTCGCCGAGATGTCGGTGTGGAGGCCGACACCTCGCGTTCCATCGATGGATGAGGGGCCACCGTTCTCACGGAGGTCCCGATGCGAGTTCTCACAGCTGTTCTCGCGTGCGCGCTGGTCGTCGGCATGGCTCGCGAGGCAGCGCCCGCGAGTGAGTTCGCGCCGATGACGGCGGCGGAGGTTCGCGCCATCATGGCGTCGCCCGATCGACACGTCCGCGCAGCGGATCGGTCGATGGCCGACGTGCTGTCTGCCGGGATGCGGCGATCCGGAACGTTCGCCCACCTCGTACTCGCGCTCAACAAGAGCGACGTCATCGTCTATATCGAGAACGGACGCATTCTGCCTTCCACGGTGGTGGGCCGGCTTCTGCTCGCGGCCGGGCCCGAGGGAACGCGCTATCTCCGCATCCAGGTGAGCGGACATCCGGGGTCGAACGACATGATTGCGCTCGTCGGTCACGAGCTTCGTCACGCGCTCGAAGTCGCCGAGTCGCCAGACGTTCACGATCAGACGAGTTTGATCGCTCTGTACGAACGCATTGGCCATCCCAGCACCGGCATTCACCAGTACGACACGCTCGCCGCCCAGAACACTGGGCGGCAGGTGAAGGCCGAACTAAAGGGGTAATCGAAAATGCTGAATGATGAATGATGAATGCTGAATGAAAAACGGGGTTCGCAATCAGCAATCAGCAATCGGAATCAGCAATCGGCAATCGGCAATCGGCAATTGAACATTCAACATTCAGCATTCATCATTCAGCATTTTCAGATTACACCGTCACCCCAGCCCTTACCTGTGCTCCCTTGGGGACGATGATGATTCCGTTGCGGATGTAGAAGCCGTCACCGTCGGCGTGTTCGACGCCGGAGTCGTTGACGAGCCGCACACCGTCGCCGATTCGAGCGTTCTTGTCGACGATCACGCGATCGAGCACCACGTCGTGACCGATGCCAAGCGGCACTGCAGTGGCGGCCACTTCCTCCTCGTAGAAATCGGCACCCAACAGGACTGAGCGTGTGATGCGGCTTCCCGTGTCTACATGCGTGCGAATGCCGACGACGGATTCGCGAATCTCGCAGCGGTCGAGGTAGCACCCTTCCGCGACGATTGAGGAATCGATCCGGCACTCGTGGGCACGCGTGCCAGGCAGGAACCGCGGATGCGTGTAGATCGGCCGGCGCGGATGAAAGAAATTGAACGGCGCGCCGCGTTGGGTCAACTGAATGTTGGCGTCGTAAAACGACGTGATGGTTCCGACATCGGCCCAGTAGCCGCGAAAGATGTACGGGTTCACCACATGGTTCCCGAGCGCCTTGGGGATGATCTCCTTCCCGAAGTCGATGCCGGGCTGATCGAGCAGTTCGAGCAGCACCTCACGGGAAAAGACGTAGATGCCCATCGATGCGACGAATGGTTTGTCGGGCGTTACGCCTCCGGTCATCGGTGTGCCGGGGGGAACGCTGCCGCCCATTTCCGTCAGTCGCGCCGCATTGGGCTTTTCCTCGAATCCTCCAATCTGGCCGCGGTCGTCGAATCGAAAGATGCCCATCTCGGTTGCATCGCCTGGTGTCACCGGCTGGGTGGCAATCGTGATGTCGGCGCGGCTTTCGATGTGCGAGTCGAGGAGTTCGCAGAAATCCATGCGGTAGAGATGATCGCCAGCCAGGATCAGGTAATGCTCCGCGTCGTGACCGATGAAGTGTCGTGCCGCCCGCCGCACGGCGTCAGCGGTTCCCTGAAACCAGTTCGAACTTTCCGGCGTTTGTTCCGCCGCCAGCACCTCGACGAATCCGTCCGAGAACATGTCGAGGCGGTAGGTCTGCGCGATGTGGCGGTTCAGCGATGCCGAGTTGAACTGCGTGAGCACGAAGATCCGCTTCAGTCCCGCGTGGAGGCAGTTGCTGATCGGAATGTCGATCAGTCGATACTTCCCTCCAAGCGGAACCGCAGGCTTGGATCGCATGTGGGTCAGCGGGAAGAGGCGGGTGCCGCGGCCGCCACCCAGGATCAGGGTAAGCACATCGTTCATGCCACCATCTTAATCGTTCCGGCGTATGGCGCCATCTAACAGATTCTGTGGAAGTTGTGGCACCTAACGATCTATTTACACGGTGTTTACATCGACCACGCTATTGCGTGAGGTACAAGATCCGAAGAGGAAACTTCATCCTGCGCCTCAACCAACTCATCATGTTTAATACTGAGCTCAGCTACGCTGGACATAGCCGCCGATTCGTCCTTGGACACCTGCCGCTCGGTGGCTGGGAATTGCTGATTGAAGAAGATCATGCGGTCGTGAGCCGCGTCCGGTATACCGACTGGCATCGGGTCGAACGTGCCCTTGATGCGATTACTCGTCGCGTGTCTGAATTGGAGGCCAGTGGCTGGCGCGCGCTGCCGGTTGGTGAGTCGGCGACGCGAGTGGACTAGTGCAGCCGGATTGAATCACTCCACAAAGCGGTAACCCAATCCCACAACGGTCTCGATCTGTTGCCCGGCCGGGCCAAGTTTTGCGCGAAGCCGCCCGACGTGGACATCGACCGATCGAGTTTCGATGAAGCGCTCGTACCCCCAGACGCGCTCCAACAAGCGATCGCGCGACAGCACACGATTCCGGTTGTCGACCAGGAACCGGAGCAGCTCGAATTCTCTCCGCGTCAGACGAACCGGCAGTCCATCGACGGCGATGGAAACCGCATCGAAGTCGGCACGGAGATGTTTGCCCTGATACACCGGCGGCGGCGGTGCCGGTGCATGACGGCGTAGCACCGCCCGGACGCGTGCCGAGAGCTCGCGCAAACTGAAGGGCTTGGTGACGTAATCATCAGCCCCCATATCGAGTCCCGCCACCCGATCGGACTCGGAGGTTCGCGCGGTCAACATGATGATCGGGATCGCAGCGGTCTCGGCGCGGCCACGGAGAATGCGGCAGACCTCGCCGCCGTTCAGCACCGGGAGATTGAGATCGAGGATCAACAGATCGGGCGGATCCTCGAGCGCGACACGGATGGCGACGTCGCCACTCGCGACCGTCTGCACTTGAGCTTCGCCGCCTCGCTCGAGCGTGTGTTTGACGAGCGCCGCGATATCGTGCTCGTCCTCGACGACCAGTACCTTCGGCGCGCGGGTCATACCGGCTCGGCGCGGTTGTGCCTGGCCCGTGCGTTCTGGATGTGACTCATTCGGAATCAATGCCGCCACTCTCGCTAGTGGCGTTCAGCGTAGCAGCGCCGGATTTCCGCGGTATGACGCACGGGTTAACTTGGGGTTAACGTCGGCTGCCAGTTCCCAGTTCCCAGTTTCCAGTTTCAGTTTCCAGTTCCCCAGTTTTCAGTTTTCGGTTTCCAGTTCCGGTTCCCGGTTTCCCGTTTTGGTGCTCGGGCCAATCGACCCTGCCGAACTGCCACAGGTTAAAGACTGCCGACTGGCAACCGACAACCGGCAACTGGCAACTGGCAACGGGCAACCGGCTACCGGAGACTGGCAACTGGAAACTGGCAGCTGGAGACTGGCAACTGGCAACTGGAAACTATTACGCGCCCCGATGTATTCGCTCGAGCCGAGCGGTCGCCAGTCGGGCGAGCACGGAACACAGCAGGACCATCGTGACCAGCACGAGGGCGCCGGCCCACGC
>JBPYFA010000195.1:0-22880 GCA_051986585.1 Vicinamibacterales bacterium
CCGCGGTGACAGATGCCGGCGCGTGAGCCGCGACCGGCGGCGCACTCGCCGGACGGGACTTCGGGGCGGGCGTGACTGGCGTAACCGGTGCCTCTCGGTGGAGCGGCGGAGCCGCTTTAGACGTCACCCGGGTCGGGGCCGGTTGCGAAGGTGTGGGTGCCGGCACGGCTTCAGCCTGAGGCTTGGACGCGGGCGTCACGATGGCCTCCGTCTCGGAGACGGGCGCCACGGCTGGGGTGGCTGGCGCGGAGCTGGCGGGCGCCGAGGAAGACGGCGAGGCCGCAACCGGCACCGGCTGCACCACATTCTGCCGCACCGCCATGTACGCGCCGCCGGCGGCTGCGGTCAGGCATCCGGCCGCCAAGACACCCGCGAGAACTCTGGAACTCATTGGACTGACTCCTGAACAGGGGCGCAAAGAGCAATTGCTGTGCCCTGCCTATCGGCTTGAAGAACGCGGAAATTTATCAGAAATCTGCGAAAACAGGCGAGTTCCCAAGATCGCACGCAACCGCGCGGGGACAGTGCCTGTCCTCAGGGCAGGACCGCCGCAACCCGCCAGGTGAACGAGCGGCCGTCGATGCGCAGTGCGTCTTCGGTACTACCGTTGCACCCTTTTTCGCTTTCTGAGATGCTCAGTTTGTAACCCGGAGGATCCCATGCGCCGGTTCGTGCCGCTCCTCATCGTTCCCCTCCTGCTGCTCCTGCCGGCACGTGCGGACGCTGTCACGGTCCGCGACATCGTCGAGCTGACGCATGCGGGACTCGGCGAGGACGTTCTCCTCGCGCTCATCGATGTCGATCGGTCGATTTTTCCAATCGACGCAGCGACGATCAAGGACCTCAAGGCTCAGGGGGTGAGCGAGCGGGTCATCCTGGCGATGGTTCGAAGCGGCCGGGAAATCGCACCGCCGCCACCGGTGGCCAGCGATGAGGCGGCTCCAGCGACCGCGCCCGACCCGCAGGTCATCGTCATCGATCACCACGATCCCGAAATCCGAGAAGTACCCGTGGCTGTGCCCGTGTACGTTCCGGTGGTGACCACCGGAGTTCGCACTCACGTGCACGCCGTGTCGAGCACGCCGAAGGGCATTCCGATTTCTTCGGATCTCTGGGTCGCAGAGCGCACGCCCGGGCAGCCGACGACGGCGCGCAAGGCAGAACCTGTCTACTGGGGCTTTGGTGGCAAGCTTCGGCCTGACGCGTGGAAGCCGGCGCCTGAGCCATCCGCCAACAAGAAACAGAACTGAGCCGGATTTTGGCTACGCGGCCTCGCGGTGGCGCGACGCGTCACCATTGACGGTGCCTCGGACTTCCTTCGCAATCTTCAGCGCCGCCGGCGCGAGCAGCACAGCACCGAGGAGCAAATCGCTTGGACGTAGTCCGTCCCGGGTCTTGGCACGTCCAGGCTTCGGTTCGACGTCGCAATTGACGTCGTCGTCGAACGCCGGGACGACGACGTCAGCGTTCGCCTTGCGCTCCTCGTAGGCGCGTTGAGCTGCAGGGCCAAGCTTCCTCTTCTCGCCAGGAACTTTTTCACCGATGTCTTTGCCGTACGGGGAGGCGTGCTCGATTTCGGCGTTCAACTCTGCGCCGATGAGAATTGCCAGCCCCGATAAATAAAACCATGTCAACAAGACGATGAATCCGCCTAACGTGCCGTACGTCTCGTTATAGCTGCCGAAGTATGCGATGTAGAGCTTGAAAGCGAGAGAGACGATCACCCACAGGGCGGTGGCGAGAACAGAACCAGGAGTGATCCAGATCCAGTCTTGTTCGGCATCAGGCGCGAAGTAGTAAATGAGCCCGATAGCGATCGAGACGAGCGCAAACACTACTGGCCACTGCAGTACCCACCAGGTCCACTTGAACGCGGGTCCGAGGTGCATCGTGTTGGCGAGGTGTTCCGCGACTGTCGGTCCGACCAGCACCAGCGCCATCGATATCAGTGTGAAGAATGCCACTCCGATGGTCAGCCCGATTGCGATCAGCCGGACCTTCCATATCGGTCGTTCCTCTGTGATGTCGTAGGCGGCATTGAGTGTGGTGATGATCGACACCATGGCGCCGGAGCTGCTCCATATCGTCAAGAGGAACGCAAACGTGAGAATCCCGCCGTGGCCGCTCTCGGAGATTTTGCTGATTTGGTCGGTGATGATCGATAGCGCCTCAGGCGGCGCGAAGCGGCCGAGCATCGCGACGATCTGCCCCGTCAGATCGTGAATCGGAAAGAAACTGGCGATCGAAATAAATGTGAGAAGCGCAGGGAACAACGCAAAGAAGAAGTAGTACGCCTGCTGGGCGGCGAGATCCAACAGGTCATCCGCGGTGATCTCCTTCAACGTTCGGATGCCGAGTTCCTTCCAGCTCAACGGAACTTTGAAGCGCGCCAGCATGTCTCCATCGTTAGCAAGCGCGCTGCCACGCGACGCCGGCAGAGGCTGCGGGGAGATATCATTCGACAGGTGGCCGGGCTCAGCATGCGAGAAACCGACTGGGACGTGATCGTCATTGGTGCAGGAGTAATCGGATGTGCTGTCGCGCGCGAGGTTGCGCGTCGCGGCGGGAAAACGATCGTCCTCGAGGCGAGAGATGTGGGGGCGGGCGCGACCCAAGCATCAGCCGGCGTGCTTGCGCCATTTATCGAGGCGCCGGGCGAAGGGCCGCTGCTGTCGCTGACGGTCGAGAGCCTTGCGCTCTACGACGAGTTCGTGTCGAGCGCAGCGCGCGAATCGGAGAGCTCGGTGGAGTATCGGCGGTGCGGCACGCTCGAAGTGGCCCACGATCCCGCGTCGGTCGATCGATTGAGGTCGCTGGCGCAGTGGATCACCTCGAAAGGTGTCGCGGCGGAGTGGATTGAGGCCGACGATGTGCGTCGAATGGAGCCTGCACTGGCGCCGACACATGGCGGCCTGTTCGTCCCGTCACACGGCTACGTGCGTGCCAGTCAGCTCACTCATGCGCTTGCCAGCGCCACCCGCCGTCACGGGGCGCAAATCAGGGTTGGCGCGCGCGTCGACGACATTTCGTTCAGCAGCGATTGCCCGACCGTCATTCTGGGAAGTGAGGCTTACCGCGGAAAGACGGTGGTGTTGGCCGGCGGCAGCTGGTCGGCGCAGCTGGCGCCCGAAGCAGACGTCACGCCGGTGCGCGGTCAACTGCTGCAGGTCAGATGGACGGGGTCGCCCCTGCAGCGCATCCTGTGGAGCGAACGCTGCTATCTCGTTCCGTGGCTCGACGGCACGCTCCTCGTTGGTGCGACGGTGGAGGACGCGGGCTTCGATGAGCGCGTCACTCCGGGAGGGATGCAGGAGCTCCTCAATGCGGCGATTGCCGTGTTGCCGGATCTGGCGAACGCGACTTTCCTTGATGCGCGAGTCGGTTTGCGTCCCGGCACGGCCAGCGGCCTCCCGATCATTCGCCGATCAACCATCAACCCCGCGCTCGTCTACGCCACCGGCCATTTCCGCAACGGCATTCTGCTCGCCCCCCTGACGGCAAGTCTGGTGGCCAACCTGGTCATGTAAGGTGGCTGGCACCTTTCGCGTAAAGGTGCCGGCCACCTTTGGCGGCTTTTAGCGGACGATCGTCGCGCTTTCGACGGCCGGGATTCCGCCGCCGGTCGTCTGGACGGCCTCGAAGGCGATCACTGACAGCTGATAGGCGAGATTTGCCTGCAGCTCGTTGTTTCTTGCGATCGCGAGGTCGCGCTGCGCCTGGATCACAAGGAAACTCGTCGACATCCCCACCTCGAACCGCTTCTGTTCCGCGTCGAGCCGCTGTTCGGCGAGCTCGCGACCGAGCTGCGCGGTCTCGATCCGCTGACGATTCTGCTCCAGGCGAAGCGCCGCGTCGCGCACCTCCCGTACGGCGACAAGCTCGGTGCTCTCGAGACGTGCGTTGGCCTGCTCGCGCTCGAGTTTCGCTCGCGCGAGATTCGCTTCCTCGACGCTCTTCCCAATCGGATAGTTCAACGTGAAGCCGAGCTGCCAGGTCGGGAAGTCAGCAGAGAACGCTTGCCCCAGAACGGAACCAAACCCCGTGTTGTCGGTGCCGATGATCGTGCCGGGGAATCCGCCGGTCCTCAGGAGTTTCGATCCGCCAAGCCCGTTGGTGATGTAGCTCGCCTGGAGCCGCAGATCGGGCAGCGTCTGATTCTTCGACAGCGTCACGTTCGTGTCGCTAATCTGAATCTGCTTTCGCGCTTCGGCGATGTCCGGTCTTGCCCCGAGCGCGCGCCGCACGGCCGCGTCGACATCGGGCTGCGGGCCGGCCGGCGGCACCGCGTCGGCCGGTTCGAGGTGCACGGTCCAGAAATCCGGCCGCTTCTGGTTGAAGATGACGACGCGCAGGAGGTCTTCCGTCTGCAATGCGGTCGTTCTTGCAACGATCAGGTTCTCGCGACGCTGTGCGACCTCAGCGCGCGCGGTCACGAGATCGAGCGGCGGCGACTGGCCGACGTCAACTCGCGCCCGATTCGTCCGTTCGAGCTCGAGCGCCAGATCGAGCGCGCGCTGCTGCACATCGACGGACGCACGCGCGGCGACGAGCGACCAGTACGCGGTCTCTGCCTGTGCTGTCGTTCGCGCGATGTCTTCCTGCAGTCGCAGATCGGCGATCTCCTGGTTGCGTGCCGAGACGTCGAGCTGCGCTCGCGCCGGATCGGTCTTGAAGTCGCGCAGCAGCGGCTGCGTGAAGAGTGCCTGGAACGACGACGTCAGCGATGGCGTAAACGTCGTCAGCGGATTGGTGGTCGTTGTGCGTGCCGAATTGAACGACACGCTGTAGTTGCCGCCTCCCCATGGCAGCAGCTGACCGACGCCGGCCTGTCCTGACCAGTAGTCGGTCTGCAACGCGTTGTCTCCGGAGAACAGGTTCGTCGACGGCGTCGACTGGCTGTTCCGCAGCAAGGCCGACGACAGGCTCGGCACGAATGCGCTCCTGGCCGCCGCGACGCGCTCGGCGCTGATCACCGGATCGTATCGGCTGGCGGCGAGGTTGGCGTTGTTCTCAATCGCCAGCCGGACTGCGTCATCGCGAGTCAGCCGCATGGTCTCTGCTGGCGATGGCTGCGCGGCAGGTGTCGCTTGCGTTGGCGCCGACTGTACCGGCGGGGCTTGTTGCGAAGCCGGTGGCGCCGCCACGGCTTGGGCGGAGGCGTTCGACGGCAGCAACACCATCGCCGCCAGCATGCCGAGTGTGGCAGCAGCCGCGGCCGCCTGCGTCGATCGTGTCGAGCGCTTTCTTCCCCACAGCCGCAGCTTCGACACATCGTCGAACAGCGAATAGGCGACCGGCGTCGCGACCAGCGTGAGCAGGAGCACGAGCGACTGCCCGCCGATGATGACGAAACCAATGGCGCGGTTGGTGGCCGATCCCACACCGCTCGAGAGAACCAGCGGGATCATGCCCGCGACGAATGCAAAGGTAGTCATAAGAATTGGGCGCAACCGATCGCGGCTCGCCTGCACGATCGCGAGATCGCGTTCCATGCCGCGCTCGCGCAGTTGATTGGCGTGATCGATCTGCAGAATCGAGTTCTTCTTGACGACGCCGAACAGCACCAGCAGTCCGAGCGCAGAGAAAATGTTCAGCGACTGCCGCGTGATGATGATCGACAGCAGCGCGAATGGCAGAGTGAGGGGCAGCGACAGCAGAATCGTGATCGGGTGCAGCCACGATTCGAACTGCGCGGCGAGGATCAGGTACATGAACACCAGCGAGAGCCCAAAGGCGATCAGGAAGTTCTGAGCCGCCCGCCCGAGCTCACGGGATCGTCCGGCGAACCTGGTGCTGTAACCAGGGCCCATCTCGAGTCCCTCGGCGGCCTTCGTCATGGCGGCCATCGCGGGCGTTTGCGACACGCCAGGAAGCAGACCGGCAAAGACGGTGACCTGCCGTTGACGATTCAGGCGATTGATCTCGGAGGGAGCCGTGCCGGGCGTCAGGCGCGCAAGGTTCTCGAGCGGGACGCTGCCGACGCGCGCCGATGGGACCGTCAGTTGCCCGATTCCAGACGCCGTCTCGCGGCTGCCCTGCTCGGCCCGCACGTGCACCTCGTATTGCTCGCCGCCTTCGTTGTAGGTCGTCACCTGATCGCCTCCGACGAGAAGGCGAAGCGCCTCCGCCGCATCGGAAATCTGCACGCCGAGATCGGCCGCCTTCATGCGATCCAGGTTCACCGACAGCTCCGGCTTGCCGACGTTCAGGGACGTGTCGACGTCGACCACGCCCGGCTCTTTCTTCGCCGCATCGGCGACGGCATTGGCGTACCGCTCCAGCGCTTTCAGATCTGGACCGTTGATGGTGAACTGGATCTCAGCGTTCTGATTTCCGCCACCTCCGATCGTAGCAACAGGCCGAACGCCTGTGCGGAGATTCGCAGCGGCGAGCTCCGGCAGGATGTTCCCGCGCACGTCGTTCATCACCGCAAACTGGTCGCGCTTCCGCTCCTCGACAGCCTTGAGGCGCACGTATACCGTTCCGGAGTTCTGCGTCTGTGCCGGGTCGTCGGCAACCGAAACGAGTGTATAGGCCACTTCCGGCAACCGGCGAATCCGCGCGGCGATGCGGTTGGCGATGATCTCAGTCGCATCCAGGCTCGTGCCCTCGGGCGCGCGCAGTCCCACTTCGAATTCCGACTGATCGTCGTTGGGAAGGAAATTCTTGTTCGCCACCATGAACAGCGGAACGCTGCTCAGCAGGACGGCAACCGCAATGCCGGCAATCGCGGCGCGATGCCCCAGCGACCACTGGAGGATCGCGGTGTATCCGCGATCGAGCGGCCTGAAGAACCGCGCATCCTTGGAGGTCGTCTCGGCGACTTCCTGGCCGTCTGCGGTTTCGTGGCGCGGCCGCATCTTGATCCACCGGGCCGCGAGCATTGGTGTCAACGTGAAGCTGACCAGCAGCGACACCAGAATCGCAAACGACATGGTGAAGCCGAAGCTGGTCATGAACCGGCCGACGATGCCACCCATGAATCCAACTGGAACGAAGATCGCAACCAGCGAAAGCGTCGTCGCAAGGACTGCCAAGCCGATTTCGCGCGTCGCCTCGACCGCCGCCTGCAGCGGCGGCCGTCCTTTCTCCTCGACGAAGCGGTAGATGTTTTCCAGCACGACAATCGCGTCGTCGATGACGATCCCGACCGACAGCGTGAGTGCCAGCAGCGTCATCGAGTTCAGCGTAAAGCCCTGATGCCAAATCAGGCCGAAGGTGGCGATGATCGAGGTCGGGATCGCGACTGCGGCGATGATCGTGGACCTCCAGTTCCAGAGGAAGATCAGCACGACCGCGGCGGCCAGGATCGAACCGACGATCAGGTGCTCCTCGACGCTGCGGATCGAAGCTTTGATGAATTCAGACAGATCGCGGACCACGCGGATGTTGTATCCGGCGGGTACGAGAGGCTCGATCTCGCCGAGCCGCTCCTTGACCGCGTCGACCACCTGGACCGTGTTTGTTCCGGACTGACGCCTGACGGTGAGCAGGACGGTCGGCTCACCATTGAGGCTCGCCTTGGTGGTCGCCTCCGCCATTCCATCGTCGACGGTCGCGACGTCGCGCAGAAGGATTGGATGCGTATCCTTTTGCCGGATGACAATGTCACCGAACTGCTGCGGCGACTCGACGCGGCCGCGGGTGCGCAGGGTAAGCGCGGTCGCTCCCTGCTCGACGCGTCCACCGGGAATCTCGGCGTTTTGCGATTGCAACGCGTGCGAGACGTCGGTCACCGTCAAGTTATACGCACGCAGTCGTGCGGCATCGAGGGTGATGTTGATCTGACGGGCGCGTCCGCCGGACACGACCACCTGGCCAACGCCATTGACGCTCTCGAGCTGGCGGCGCAGCGTCTTGTCGGCGTACTCGGTAATGTCGCGAACTGGTTTGTTCGCCGATACTGCCAGCGTCAACACCGGTGCCGAGTCTGGATCAAACTTCTCGACAGTCGGCTGTTGAATCGTCTTCGGCAGGAGCGGGAGCACGCGGTTGACGCGATCCCGGACTTCCTGCGCCGCGATGTCGGCGTCTTTCTCCAGCAGGAACGAGATCACCACCTGCGACATGCCTTCGGAGGAATTCGAGCGCAGCTCGTCGATCGCGCTGATGGTGTTGACGGCTTCCTCGATCTTGTCGGTGATCTCGGTCTCCACCTCTTCCGGCGCGGCGCCTGGCAGACGCGTGGTGACGACGACCGTCGGAAAATCGACCTTCGGAAACCGGTCAACGCCAAGCTGCGAGAAGGCAACCGCGCCGACGACGGTCAGCGAAAGGATCAAGACGCTGGCGAAGACTGGACGTTTAACGGATATCGCTGCGAGCCATTGCATAAAGAATCCCTAGTCGCTAATCACTAATCGCGAATCACTAATCGCAATCCCTGATCGCGGATCGCGAATCACGAATCGCATTTATCTCAGTTGGCGAGGGCGCGCGGGCGCACGTCCATGCCGTCCGAAAGATGCCCCTTTGGTGCCGCGGCGATCGTTTCGTCTTTCGTTACGCCGCTCGTGATCTCGATCTGCCGGCCGACGGTTTCGCCGAGGGTCACGATTCGCTCCTCGACCTTGTTACCCTTGATCACGTACACCCGGCTCGTACCGGCGATGGTTTCGACCGCGGTGGCAGGAACGAGAAGAGCGGGTGCGCCGGGCGGCTGCTGAATCGATGCGGTCGCGAAGAGCCCGGGCTTCAGACGCCTGTCGGCATTCGCGGCGATCGCTTCCACCGTCAACGCGCGCTGATCGGTTCGCAAGGACGGCGACACGTAGCGAATCTTGGCCGCGAATGTTTCGCCCGGATAGGCGTCGACGGAAATCTGCACCGGCTGTCCGTCTTTAATCAGCGACACGGCCTGCTCGGGAACGGTCAACTCAACGCGCATCGGATCGACGCGGACCACCGTCGCGACGTGGGCGCCACGGGTCACGTAGTCGCCGACGCTGACGAGCCGTTCTGCGACCAGACCGGCAAACGGCGCCCGAACCGTCGTGTCGGCGACCGCCTTGCGGGCGAGCTCGACTCGGGCGCGCGCCGCCTGCAGCGATCGGTACGATTGCGCGGCGACGTTCTGCGCCATCTGAAACTGCTGTTGGGCCGCGTCCACCTGCGCGCGCCGCTGGTCGTATTCGCTCTGCGACACCACCTTCTGATCGAGCAGCGACTTGATGCGCCCGAACTCGGCAACGGCCAGATCCAGCGAGGCCTTCGCATTCATGACGTCGGGAACGCGCTGTGGATCGAACGGCTGGCCGGCCGACAGTCCGAGGCGCGCCTCGATCTGGGCGGCATTGGCTTCGGCTTCAGCCAGTTGCGCCGCGGTTTCTGTCGCCGAGATCCGCACCAGTGCGGCGCCCTGGGCCACCTGCGAACCGCGTTCGACAGGAGCGGCGACGACCCGCCCTGGCGCCTCGGCACTGACCTCTGCCTGTTCGTCGGCCATGAGCGAACCGGTCACACGTAGATACCGATCGATCGGACGACTCTCGACGCGGGCGGTATCCACCGCGAGCGGCTCGGGCTTGGCCTCCGCCTTCACCGTCGTGCTCTCGCCGCCGCACGCGACAGCCGAGAGCGCAACGGCAACGCTCAAGAAGGTTAGAGAAAGAAGACGCGACTGAACTCTCATGACTCTCCGCTCCGATATTGAAGTCCGCGATGCGCGGGCATCGCTATTCGCAAGGTTCCGAATGAAAGGTGTGGGTGATCCCGGCGCGAAGGCCGGTAAGCGCCGCTTCGAACGTGTCGCGCGCCAGCGCATCAGCGTCGTCGTTCGGGTTCAACCGGCCGCACAGCCGCATGGTCGCGACGCCATGAATGGCTGCCACGAGAATGCGGAAGACGGCGTCCGCCTTGGTGTCGGGTGGCAGCAATCCCTGGTCGATCACGCTCTGGATGTGCGCCGACATCTGCCCCTTCATTTCCCGCACGAAACCGAACCGCTGCCAGTCCTTGCTGATAGGCGGCACCGATCGGTCGAGGAACATCAACGCGAAATATTCGGGATGCTCCTTGCTGAACGTGTACAAGCGCCAGAAGCCGGCCCGAATCTTCTCAATCGGATCGGCAATCGCCATCTCGCCGCCGGGTGCAAACAGCATCCGGAAGCCTTCCTCGGTAAGAGCGAGGAAGATGTCGTCTTTACTGGGGAAATAGCCGTAAATCGCGGCTGGGCTATATTCGATTTTCTCGGCAATCTTGCGGATTGAAACGTTCTGATAGCCCTCGGCGACGAACAGTTGCCGGGCGGCATCAAGAATCGCCCGCGTTACCGCTTCCCGCTCCCGCTCGTGTCTTTCCTTGACTCCCAACCGGCCTCATTTCCTCAGCAAAACAGCAGCGCTGAACACCGTTCAGTATTCTAACATCGTTAGACGACCTCGCCAACAAAAGGTTCCCGACCTGACATATGCTCTGCCGCATGGCGAAACTTGGCGCCGACGAGGCAAGACAGCGAATGCCGCAGTTACCAGGCTGGGCGCTCGATGGCGACGTCATCAGAAAGCAATTCACCTTTGGGGGCTTCCCCGACGCGGTGGCCTTCATCGTCCGTCTTGGGTTTGCGGCTGAATCCGTCGATCACCACCCCGACCTGCTGATCAACTACAAGCGAGTGACGGTTTCCTATAGCACTCACAGCGAGGGCGGTCTGACAGACAAGGATTTCGACGGGGCACGCACCGCGTCGACGATCGCGGCAACGCTCGGCGGAAAATAGGAAAGGGAAGAGCAAGAGCGAGCGGCGGTGGGGTGCCGCGTGCAGTACGTAAGGCAAGACGTGATGCCACCATCTTGATTGGGCGTCCGCACACCGAATGCAACTGAAAAACACCTACAGCGCACGTGAAGTGGCATCGCTAACGGGGTTGTCGGCCCGACAGCTTCAATGGTGGGACGCGCGCCGGCTGTTTACGCCAGCGGTGGCGCCGAAACGCACGGCGGCCGGTGGATTCACCGAGCGGCGTTATACACCGGTCGACTTGCTGGAGTTGATGGTGTTGGCCGATTTGCGGCAGCAAGGATTGTCGGTGGCGCGGATCCGTCTCCTGCTCGATACGTTGCGCGAGCGCTTCGGGATTCGACTCTTTGAAGCAATCGGCGGTGCTGGTTCGCTGACGCTGCTCACCGACGGCCGCGAGCTGTTCGCCCGAACGGCGGCCGGGGAATTCATCAACATCCTGCGCGCGCCGGATCAACCGATGCTCGTGGTTGGCGATGTGCCGGCGCTGAAAGAGTTGACCGCTCGAACCAAACCGGCCAGGAGGAAAAGAAAGGCGGGACGGAAACCGATCGCGCGCGGCGGGAAGAACGCGGCGACCTAGCCGATCGGGAACACCTTATCGAGACCGTCGGCCGGGCGCGGGATCACGTGCACGCCGACGAGTTCACCGACGCGCCGGGCCGCGGATGCGCCGGCATCGGTTGCGGCCTTCACCGACGCAACATCGCCGCGCACGATCGCGGTGACCAGGCCGGCGTCAACTTTCTGCCAGCCGACGAAGACGACATTCGCCGCCTTGACCATCGCGTCGGCCGCTTCGATCATGCCTACGAGCCCCCGGGTTTCGACGAGGCCCAGCGCTTCACCGGGAAGTTCTTTTGCCATATCCTGCTGCGACGCTGCCAGTCTACTACGCATCCAGTTTCCAGTTGCCAGTTTCCAGTTGCCAGTTTCCGGTTGCCAGTTCCCAGTTCCCAGTTCCCAGTTGCCAGTTCCCAGTTGCCAGTTCCCAGTTGCCAGTTCCCAGTTCCCGGTTCACAGTTTCTGGTTACAGAAATCCGAGCGTCGACTGTGCGGTGAAGCCGGGAAAGACCGGACGCGTATCGGTAAGGCCGAGGTGTCCGTGTACGACTTCGGCAAACACCGATCGGAAGTCGGTGGTGACGGCCAGATCGCGTCCTTCGTACCGCTGTTCGGGCGCGAGTCCCGGCCATCGACCGTACACCTTCCCGCCGCGAACGGGACCGCCGATGATCATCATGGCGTTGCCATGGCCGTGATCGGTGCCGCGATTGCCGTTCTCGACCACCGCGCGGCCGAATTCTGACATCGTGAGAATGACGACGTCTTGCATGCGGTCGCCGAGGTCGCGGACGAGCGCCGTCACTCCTCGTGCCAGATCGTCGAGCCGGGTCGCCAGCAGTCCCACGGCTGCCCCCTCGTTGACGTGGTGATCCCAGTTGCCGGATTCGGCGAACGCGACTTCGAGTCCAACGTCGGCTTTGACGAGTTGCGCGATCTGACGAAGGGCATCGCCAAAGGGGGAGCGCGGATACTCTGCCCCATTTGCGGGCGTGTACTGGCCGAGGTTTGCCGACTTGAGCATCCTTACGGCATCGAACGCCTCTCGCCCGGTTGAATGGAGCACGCTATCGGCTGCGGCGGCGTATTCGGATTCGAACGACGCCTGTACCATGTCTGCGGCGCTGCCGCCTCGAATCCCGAACTGGCTAATCTGTCCGATCGCGAGTGCTGGCTCGATCCCTTGCAGGGCCCGCGGTAACTGCGGTGCGAGCGCCACGGCCCTGAACGGTGTTGCGGCCTGATGCTCGCGTGCGTGCAGGTATCGATTCAGCCAGCCGTCCTGAGTACTCTTCACGCCCGGGGTCGCCGTCTCCATGTAGTCCTGCGCGTCGAAATGCGACCGCGTCCCATCGGGCGACCCGCAGGCGTGGACGATCGCCATCTGTCGCGCATCGAACAGGGCCTTGAGCGGCGCGAGCCGTGGATGAAGCCCGAAGAACCCGTCCAGATCGGCCGCGGCGTCCGGCGAAGTTCCGGGGTGCGCGATCGCCAGTGTCGGCCGTGCTGAGTAGTAGGCGCGATCGCCGAACGGCACGATCATGTTGAGCCCGTCAACGGCCCCTCGCTGAAAAATCGTGATCAGCACGCGCCGCCGCGCATCGGCTGCGGCCACCGTTCTTGCCAGAAACGCTGGCGCAAATCCAAGGCTGACGAGGGCGAGGCCGCCGTTTTTCAGAAAAATGCGTCGAGAGATCATGGCTGTTACCTTCTCTGGAACTCCGGCGATCCGAGCAGCAACGCGACCGCCTGCGTCGGCCGCGACGCTTTGGCGACCGTTTCCCGCGTCGACGACGAGAGATCGCCGCCGAGTACTTGATCGACGATTTCGTCGCGGGCGGCGTCGATCGAGATGTTGCGCAGTGGCGGCGCGCCGCGCCCGTTGCGGACGCGTCCCTCCGTCAATGCCACGGCAAAGTTCATCCGGTTCAGAAGCGCGCCGGTATTGACCCAGGCATCCGCCCGATCGGCGTAGCCGGTCGGCGGCTGGCATTGATAGGGTGGCATGCCAAGCTCGCGCATTGCCTGGACGAGCGGCATCGCGTTGACGGATTCGACCGACGCGGCGCGGACGGCCGATGCCACGAACTCGAACGGGGTTTTGACCTTCGCGCGGTAGGCCTCGGGGGCGAAGAATTCTGGAGCCGTCACGATCGTGCGAACGACTTCGCGAATGTCTCCCTTCGTCTCACGAAAACGTTCCGTCGCTCGATCGACGAGGGCCTTGGGCGGATCATCGGAGACGAAGCGGCGCACGAGCTTCGTCGCGATGAAATGCGCGGTTGCGGGATGTGACGCCAGGATGTCGAGGACTTCCTCGCCGTCGTGACGGCCGCCGCCTGCCTTAATCTTGTGTCCGAGCACGATCTTCTCGCCGTTGTCGTGCATGCGCGGTTCGTACTGAAAGCCGCCGCCCTGACGCGGGTTGGCAATCGTCCACCCGGTGAAGGCGCGCGCCACCTCCTGCACATCTTTCTGGGTGTAGCCGCCGTCGACGCCGAGCGTGTGCAGTTCCATCAGCTCGCGGGCGTAGTTTTCATTCAGTCCGCGCGGTTTGCGATTCTGTGCGTTCTGGGGCAGATCGGCGACCGTTCGCTGACGCGGTGGAAACACGCCGATCTGTCCGGGACGCCCGAACGGCCGCCGCGAATTGTTCTTGCCGCGATTCTTCTGCGCTTCGGTCGTCGCCCCCTCAGGCGCCGCGCTCTGCCAGTTATCGAGGTAGAAGAGCATGGCGGGACTCTGTGCTGTTGCGCCGAGCAGGTCCCGGAACTTGCCGAGCACGTGCGGCCGGATCGCGTCGCGTTCGTACTCCGTCAGGTAGTTGCGCGTGAGCCCCTTGCCGGCAAACACGTTGAAGTGGTTGAACCAGAAATCGACGAGCACTTCGTTCAACTGACGTTCGCTGTAGACCGCGCGGAGAACTTTCTGTTGCGCGAGATCGGTGAAGACCTGACGCTGCGCTTGCATCAGCTGTGTCTGTTCCGGCGTCCTCAGGTCGCGCTTGTCGGCGGCCGATTCCGGCGGCTGCGCCGCCGCATCCTGTTTCGTGCGCCGCCGTTCCATCTCTGCCGGTAGGAAATATTCCTCCGCGAGTTGACGGCTGCTCCGGTTCAGCGTGTCCAGGCCAGAAAGGCGCGAGCTCATGCCGGCATCAGGCAGGCTGTCGGGGCGAAGCTGCTGATCGATGTACCTTGCGAGCCCGACCGTGCGAACGCGTTCCAGATCGCCGGGAGCCGGCCCGAATCCAATCCGGTTCAGGACGTGAACGATCGTCTTGTCGTCGGGATGCTCTGGAACAGCGGATGAGTGATCCGAGGACGCCGCCAGCCGCGGGACCGGCGCCGCCGGAAAGAGCACCAACGTGCTCAAGCACGAGAGCAGCAGCAGCGACCGAGTCTTCCCGTCCAGTCTTCGCATCTGCATGAATCCTCGTTCCCGGTGACCAAACCGCGAGTCTGCTGATTTAGACAGGATCCGCGCAGCGCCCGTAAAAACCGCCGCACCTATTCTTGGGTTGGTGACGCTGAAGTCGTTCAGATGCGGTTACTTAACAGCCTTGATGACCTCTCGGGCGGCGTTCTGGCCGGGACCGCCGGTGACGCCGCCGCCAGGATGAGTTCCGGCTCCGCACAGAAACAGTCCTCCGATCGGCATTTGATACTGCGCCCACCCGAGAATCGGCCGCATGGTGAAGAGCTGATCGAGTGATGGTTCGCCGTGGTAGATGTGGCCGCCGCTCAACCCGTAAGTCTTTTCCAGGGCCGTCGGGCTCAACACCTGTGCATGCTCGACGAGCGACGCGAGACCGGGCGCATAGCGATCGAGCGTCTGCATGACGTTCGACAGCAGTTCGGATTCCTTCGCCGGATCCCAACTGCGAGCGGTGGCCAGCTTATACGGCGCAAACTGGACGGCTACCGAGAGCACATGTTTTCCGGGCGGCGCGAGCGACGGATCCATCAGAGTCGGCACGGTCACGTCGAGATACGGCTGCGATGAGATCTCGCCGTACTTCGATGCGTCGAAGGCCCGCTCGAGATAATCGAGATCGGGGCCGATGTGAACTCGGCCTGTCAGATCGGCGGGGCTTGCGACGCCGGCGAAAGCGGGCAGTCGCGACAACGCGAGATTGACCTTCGCGACGGTGCCGCGACTGCGATAATTTCTCATCCTCGTCAGAAAGATCGGATCGAGATCGACGGGGTCGACGAGGTTCAGCATCGTGCGTCGGGGATCGGCGTTCGAGATCACCGTCGTCGCAGCAATCTCGCGCCCGTCTTCGAGCGCGACACCTCTGACCCGCCCGTCGCCGACGAGCACGCGGCTGACCGCCTCGCCGGTGCGAATTTCCGCTCCCGCCTCTCGCGCTGCCGCCGCCATCGCCTCGGTCAAGGCGCCCGGCCCGCCTTTCGCAGTGACGCTGCTGCCGCCCGGCGCGGAATCGATTGCGGCATGGAGCAGCAATAGGGCGGCGGTTCCCGCCGATCGAGGTCCTTGCGCCGCGCCGAAGATCCCGCGCGCGGCGATGGCCGCTTTCAACAGATCCGTCTCGAACCATTCGTTGACCAGATCCGCGACGGCCATCGGGCCCCATCGAAGGAGCCTGAAGGCGTCTTTCTTTCCAAGCGCGCGAAACCGTCGACCCGACTTCAACAATTCCCACATGTCCCCGCGACCGGGTTCGTCGAGCGAGGGTGGGGTCGTTGTCAGGAGCGCGCCGAGAAATCGCCCGAGACGATCCAACGTGCTGCAGAAGTCAGCGTATTGTTCGGCATCGCCTCCCGAGAGTGTCCGAATCGCATCGGCCGTCTTTCGTTCATCGATGAAAAACGTCAACGGCCGCCCTTCCGGTGCGAGCGCCACCAGCCGCGGATCGGGCCGGACAAATTCGACGCGACGATCGAGCCGCATGTCGCGCACGATCGACGGACGGATCGGACCGAACGCATGCGTCAACGCGGGACAGCGATAGCCAGGCGCAATCTCTTCGGTGATTGCGGCCCCGCCAACGATCGATCGGCGCTCGAGCACGAGCGGGTTGAGGCCAGCTTTGGCGAGATAGAACGCGGCGGTCAGGCCGTTGTGTCCGGCACCGATGACGACGACGCGGCTCAATGCCGCGCTCCTGTTTCGCGAAGAATGCGCAGCGCGGCGTTGCGGCCCGACGCGCCCATGATTCCACCCCCTGGATGCGTCGACGCGCCGCACATGTAGAGATTCCTGATCGGCGTCCGGTATTGCGACCAGCCGGGCACGGGACGAAGGAAGAACAACTGCTCCAGCGTGAGCTCACCTTGAAAGATATTCCCTTCCGACAGTCCAAATTCGCGCTCGATATCAAGCGGCGTCAGCACCTGACGATGAAGGATGATGTTCCTGATATTCGGCGCGTGTTCCGCAATCGTGTCGACCACCGCGTCGCCGAAGGCGTCGCGTTGTTCATCCCAGGTCGTTGCCCCACCGAGGTGATAGGGCGCGTATTGGACGAAGCACGACATCACGTGTTTTCCCGGTGGCGCGACCGACGGATCAGTAAGGCTGGGAATTACCATGTCGATATAGGGACGTCGCGAGTATCGTCCGTACTTCGCATCGTCGAACGCGTGCTCCATGTAATCGACGCTGGACGAAATGGAGATGGCGCCGCGCAGGTGCGGTCCCGGCCCGCGAATCGACTTGAAATCGGGAAGCGCATCGAGCGCCAGGTTGACCTTTCCCGACGACCCGCGGAATTTGTACCGTCCGACGGCGTCTGCGAAATCATCGGGCAAATGCTCGGTGCCAACCATCTTCAGGAACGTGAGTCGGGGATCGACGCTCGACGAGATCACATTGGCGGTCAGGTAATCGCCGCTGCCGAGCACAACACCGACCGCCGTCCCATCCTTGACGATGATTTTCGACACCGGCGCTTCGGTGCGGATCTCGACACCCGCTTCGCGCGCGGCCCCAGCGATCGCCTCCGAAATCGCTCCCGTGCCGCCGCGTGACAGGCCCCACGAACGGAACGCGCCGTCGATTTCACCCATGTAGTGATGAAGAAGGACGTAGGCCGTGCCCGGTGACTTGACTCCGAGAAACGTGCCGATGATTCCTGACGCCGCCATCGTCGCCTTCAGCACGTCGGTCTCGAACCACTGATCGAGAAAATCGGACGCGCTCATCGTCATCAGCTGAATCTGGTTGTACTTGTCGGCGTTGCTCAGTGACTGAAACCGCCGGAGCAGCGACAAAAGGTCCATGACGCCACGAGGATCGAGCGATGTTGGATCCGGCGGAGTCATGGTGAGAATGGGCTTGACGAATCGTCCCATCTCCACCATCGCTTTTCCGTACTCGTCGTACGCCTCGGCATCAAGCTTCGAGTGACGTGCGATCTCGCGCCGCGTTCTGGCGTGATCGTTCACGCGCCAGAGATAGTTGCCGTCAGGCATCGGGGTGAACGTGCCGTCGAGCGGCAGAATCTCGAGACCATGGCGCGGCAGATCGAGCTCGCGGATGATTTCGGGTCGAAGCAGCGAGACGACGTACGAGCACACCGAGTACTTAAATCCCGGATAAATCTCTTCGGTGACGGCGGCGCCGCCAAGAACGTGCCGGCGCTCGAGCACGAGCACCTTGCGCCCGGCACGCCCGAGATACGCGGCGTTCACCAGGCCGTTGTGACCACCGCCAATGATGATGACGTCGTAGTTCATGCGAGTACGGACCGATCAAATCGACGAGCGAACGAAGAGAGGGGACAGCGTGCCGAATGGCACGCACACTCAGAGGCCGGCGGTGCGCGAGCAGAGCAAGGCGAGCATCGAACGATGCATTCTACTCCGCGCTCAACCCGGAATCTGAGTTGCGACGTCTCGACAGTTGAAGTGTGACGAACTGCGTGTCGGACGTCCTTTGTCGCCTCCTCGGGTGAATATTTCCCGCCCCGCCAGTCGATCAGCCGCTAAGTTGTTGTCTTGTAGTAGTTTACTAAGTTGACTATTCGTCCCATTCCGGCGGAATTCTTGCTATAGCCAGAAAACTTGGGGGTAGCGCTTACCCTACAGATTTGTTAGGCTGCCCCTTCCGTAAACAACCCAGTTACAGAGTTCGCTCGTGAGTCTGAGCCGCTCCTGGGTCCAGCGTCCATCGCTCGCCGCCATCGTCGGTGTGGCGACGATGTGGTCCAGGAGGCGATCCGTGCTCCCCCGATTCGATCGAATTCGACTTGCGTGCAGTCTCGTCATCATCGGTGCGGCGGGCCTATTGCTCGCGCCGCAGCTGCACGCGCAAGGCGTGCCCGGCCGCAACCTGACGCTCGTCGGCCCTACACCGCAACCAGCGGCGTGTGCGACAGCGCCCTTCTGCGGCGGCAAGCTGCCAGACGTTGGCCTGAAACAGCAGAACGAGCCATCGTGCGCGGTCTCTCCTGAGACCGGCGCGGTGTTCTGCGGCGCCAACGACTATCGCGGGACTGACCGCACTGACGGTGTGCTCGGAGACGCGTGGCTCGGCGCCATGATGTCGCGCAATCGCGACACCTGGATCAGTCGTCTCGCTCCAGGCTTCAAAGGAGACTCCCCCTCACTCAACCTCGCGTTTGGTGCCGACCCGTCGGTGGCGGCGTTCCCCGGCGGAATGGGTTTCCTCTTTATTGCCGGAAACCGCGGCGACAACGCGCTCGGCGGGATCTTCTTTCAACGCTGGGTCGAAATGAACAAGGAGGACGGCTATCCGTTCGAGCCCGCGAACGAAGCGACGCATCAAATTACGGGTGGCACGTCTGGACGATTCATCGACAAACCGGCGTTGATGATCAACTTGCTGTCCGGCACCTGCGACATCCCGTTCAAGCGTGCTGACGGCAGCGCTGGCGTCCGAACCGTGCCGAAGTTCGAGGTCTCGGTCGCGTTCGCGATCTTCCTCGGCAGCGATCAGAGTGCGAACACGGCGATCTGGCTGATCAAGTCGAGCGACTGCGGCATGACATGGGACACGCCGGGGACGAAGATCACGCAGACCGTCAACGTCAATCAGGGCGTGTCGCTGAGCGCGATCGGGAATACGTTCGTCGCGACCTGGCGACGGTTCGGCGATTCGAACTCAACCGACGCCGTGATGTCATCGGTGTCGACCAACCGCGGCGTCAAGTGGTCGCTGAATGCCGTCTCGAACATCGTCAAGTTCGATCAGGGCAGCAGCAATGTGACGTTCCGTAACAACTCGCTCCCGTGGCTCACCAACGATGGCACGGCGTTCCACGTGTTCTGGGCTGAACGCGAGCCGACGACAAATCTCCCGCGAATCAAGGTCTCGAGCTCCAAGAATGGCAACGCCTGGAATGTGCCGGCATTTATCGACAACGTGTCGGCCGGATATCAGGTCGTGCCGAGCGCCAACGCGTCGGAAGGCGTTGTGCAGGTGGCTTGGTACGATAGCCGCGACGATCTCACGCCCTTTCAGGGACCACTGATCGGCGGACTTCCGTTCCTCAACGACTACGTCGACGCGCAGGGAAAGGTGCGTCGCCACACGATCGATGTGCGCGCGGCACAAGGAACCTGGAACGGTTCAAAGCTGGACTTCACGCCCTCGGTCAAGGTCTCGAGCTATCAGGTCGGGCTTGCACCTCCCGGTTTCCTCGGCACGAACACGGCTCCCGTCCTCACGCAGCTGGAGAACAACTTCGCGAACTCACGAATTTTCCAGCAGGGTCGCACGCCATTTCTCGGCGATTACATTGCCGTCGCGTCCAAGCAACTCAAGCTCGATCCCGCGACGAAAACGTGGGTGCCCAACACCTCGTCGACGGGAACCAAGCCGACGTTTTTTGTCGCCTGGGGCGATAACCGCATGCTCCGCGGCAATACGATTGCCGACCTCGTTCAACCCACCGGGTACACGCCGCCGACGTTGGCTGCTCCCGACGACGGCGTGAACGACCCGACAATGACGTATCCCGCATGCTCACCGACCAGTCCACTGTCGAACACCCGCAATCAGGAAGTGTTCGGGACTTCGATCAAGCCAGGGCTGATCGTCACCGTGCCATCCGCTCCGAAACCGACGGGCACGATTCAACGCGCGTATGTCGTCTGGGTGCGCAATACGACCTCGCAAACGAGGACCTACAAGGTCCACATCGCCAATCAGCCCTCCGATGCGCCGCCGGCTGGCACGACAGGCCGTGCGTCGTTCTCGCAGCTGCCGCTGCCTCCCTATACGTCGGGAGCATCGGGCGCTGATCTCGACGCATGTGTCACGGTGCCGCGCCGTTCGGGGGCAGTAAAAACCATTTTCGTGACCTCGTCCGCCGTCCAGCCTCCCGCCATCACCGTGCAGGTGACCGAGTCGGATCCCGCCACCTGCACCCCGATCGCAGGCGGCGATGCCGCAACGGTCACTTTGAATGCCAACCCGATGTCGCCCGATATCGAGAATCCGGACTTCGAGAACCCGGATTTCGAGAACTTCAATTTGAAGTCCGTCGAATTGCACAACCCGGATATCGAAAACAAAACGTTCACGCCGTTTGTCGGGAATCCGGATATCGAAAACCCCGACTTCGAGAATTTCACGCTGGCCTATCCCGATATCGAGAACCCGGATTTCGAGAACCCGGATTTCGAGAACATCGGATTGCAGTACCCGGATATCGAGAATCCAGACTTCGAGAATCCAGATTTTGAGAATCCGGACTTCGAGAACAGCGCAATTTCGGAAGTGACGTGGTCGGTCACCGAGAATGGCAACACCACGTCCGGGCTGACGATCAACCCACTCTTCAGCGCCCCGTTGAGCAAGCCCTTCCAATTGAGCGTGCGGCGTGTATACAAGGTCACGACGACGCAGAACTGTAAGCCGGTTCAGGTCGCCGTCAACGAGGTGATCGCGAACACCATTTCTCCGCCCAATGTGGTTCCCACCGTCACGGTGCCGGCGGAACCCGGCGAGACACTGTTGGTGACGTTGCGCGTGTCCGGCACAACGACGCTGAACCCGGATGGCGTTGGGGTGTTGATCAAGGCGCAGGCGAAGAACACCGGACACGAGAACGATCCGGACGTTTCTCCCTCGGTCTGCAATACCTCCGATCCGACGCAGTTCTGCACGAGTGACGTGCCGAAAGACGTCACGCCGCCAGTGTTCGGATCGACACCGGATGTGACCATCGATGCGCCCGCGGACGGCGTCAGCGCGACGGTGAACTTCTCGCCGGCGGTCTCGGACAATGTCGGTGTGACGTCTCTGGTCTGTTCACCGGCCAGCGGCTCCACGTTCCCACTCGGATCGACGCAGGTCACCTGCACGGCCTCGGACGCGAACGGCAACACGTCGACGACGACCTTCAATGTCATCGTCAAGGACGTGACGCCCCCGGCTTTCAATCCCATGTCGGACATCACCGTGAACGCGGCGGCGAACGCGAACAGCGCAACCGTGACGTTCACGCCGACTGCGACAGACGCGGTTGGGGTCACGTCACTGACGTGCCTGCCGGCGAGCGGATCCGCGTTCCAGGTCGGATCGACGACGGTGACGTGCACGGCCAAAGATGCGGCGGGTAACACCGCGACGATGACGTTCAAGGTGATCGTGAACGACGTCACCGCGCCGATTGTGACCAAGCCGGCTGACGTCGTCGCCGAAGCTACGAGCGCCCTTGGTGCGGCAGTGAGCTTCCCGCTGCCGACGGCAACTGACGCCGTGGGTATCGCGTCCGAGAGCTGCGCGCCTTCGAGCGGATCGGTATTCCCGCTCGGGACAACCGTCGTCGGTTGCACGGCACGAGACGCGGCGGGCAACAGCGGTTCGACGAGCTTCTCCGTACTTGTCCGCGACACGACGGCGCCGTTGATTGGCGCCACGACGAACATCACGGTGAACACCACCAATTCGGCCGGCACGGCCGTCGTGAACTACACAGCACCCACCGTGACCGATACCGTAGGGGTTGCGTCATTCGGCTGCAGCCCGGCCAGCGGATCGACGTTCCCGTTGGGCACGACCACCGTCACCTGCACGGCGAAAGACGCCGCGGGGAATACATCATCGAAGACCTTCACGGTGACCGTCGCGTTCACCGCTTACGGATTCATCGGTCCGGGCACGCCTAACAACGCGAACCAGGGAA
Organism: Vicinamibacterales bacterium; assembly: GCA_051986585.1. Lineage (GTDB taxonomy): Bacteria > Acidobacteriota > Vicinamibacteria > Vicinamibacterales > 2-12-FULL-66-21 > JALZOC01. Next base: position 22,425 of record JBPYFA010000195.1, read on the forward strand.
GCGTCGTCACAATGGCGTGGCAGTACACGTCTGCCGGGAAGGTAATCGATACAGGATCGTTCATGCCCGTAATCAGGATATTCAGGCTGGCGAGCTGTCCTAACGGGGCGGAGACCGGTTCGCCGTTCGTGAACCAAGACAAACCCGGAAACACGGATTTCAACTACAAGCCCAGCTCGATGACCTGGCAATTCAACTGGAAGACTCCGAATCCGCCGTTCACCCCGGGGTGCTACGACTTTTACATCGACCTCGTGAACGCGCAGAACGTGACGCTCCAGACGAATGGACCATTCAAGATCCAGTTGAAATAGCTGTTGATAAGGACGAGGCAGGAGCCTAGTAACCGGGTAACTGCCTCGTCAACTCACGCGCAATTCGGGGGATAATGAGCTTTCGCTGACCTCTCCCTAACTGTGCCCTGTCAGACCTGCGGAAGCGATCGGCTCACGCCAA
>JBPYFA010000196.1:0-12173 GCA_051986585.1 Vicinamibacterales bacterium
CGGCGGCTGCGCGGTAATGGTCGTGCCCGTCCCACCTGCACGGCGGCTGTTCAGAATTCGAACCGGGATGTCTTTATCGACTGCGGGAAGAATCGTGCTTGGATGGAGCACCTTGGCACCGAAGTAGGCCAGCTCTGAGGCCTCGCCAAACGACAGGAAGGGAACGACGTGCGGCGCAGCGACCACCCGGGGATCGGCGGTCAGCATGCCGTCGACGTCCGTCCAGATCTGAATCTCGCGTGAGTCGAGCGCGGCACCGATGATGGCGGCTGAATAATCCGATCCGCCGCGGCCAAGCGTCGTCGTCACACCCTGGCTGGTGGCGCCAACGAATCCACCCACCACCGGGACCCGACCTTCCTTGATCCGCGGCAGAATTTCGTGACTCACCGCCGCGCGCGTTTCATCAGCTTTTGGCGACGCCGCCATGTGCGCCGCATCGGTCACGATAGCGCGACGTGCGTCGACCCAGGCGGCCGCGACGCCTTGCTGTTCGAGCGCGGCGGCGACGATGCGGCTATTGATCAACTCACCAGTGCAGACAATCGCGTCGTGCGCGCTGGGCGAAGCGGCGCGAAGGATGGCGGTCGCCTTGAGTAGCGCGCGAAGGTCGTCGAGCTGTGCGCCAATTTCTATCAAAACCTCATTGGCGACGTCGGCCGGAAGCAGCCGCTCGATCGCGTCGAAATGACGGCGCGACAACTCCGCGACGCCGTTGAGCACGTGCGCGTCGCGTCTGCGCTCGGCCGACGCAGCGAGCTCGAGCAGTCGATCCGTCACCCCGCTCATCGCCGAAACGATGACGACCGGCGGCAGCCCCGAGGCCTCCCGAGCGGCCTTGACGATGCTGACGACACGCGAGATGGCGTCCGCATCCGCGACTGATGTGCCGCCGAACTTCATCACGATGGGGCCGGTCAGCAGCGCGTCCGTCGATCGCTGCGGCCGGCTCCGAGTTTCAGGTTCTGTCACGTTCGATCCTTGTAGCGTCTCCATAGATTCAAGAGTGGGCTCGTGTAACGAATTTGTTCTTGGTTTTTGGTTATAGGTTCTCAGTTTCGGTTTGTGGTTTGTAGTTTTTGGTTTGCGCTAGCCACACAAGTGAGAACACAAACTGAAAACTGAAAACTGAAAACTCAATCAGCACTCAACATTCAGCACTCAACATTCAGCAATCAGCAATTGCAATCAGCAATTCCAATCAACAATCAGCAATCACAATCGCCAACCCCGCAATCAGCACAATCAGCAATCAGCATTCGTCAATCAGCAATTGCATGTCTCACCCTAGTCTCCGACCAGCATCCCCTGTGCGCGCATCAGTTCTGCGTTCAACACCGCGGCACCGGCGGCGCCGCGGACGGTGTTGTGGCCGAGTGCGATGAACTTCACGTCGAGGACCGGACACTTCCGCACTCGACCCACGGTGACGGTCATGCCGCCGTCGCGCTCGACGTCGAGCCGCGGTTGCGGCCGATCGGCCGCCTCTGTCCACACCACCGGGTTGGGTGGTGCGGTCGGCAGATCCAGTTCCTGCGGCTTGCCGCGGAACGCTTGCAGCGCGCCGATGACGTCGTCGATCGACGGACGCTGCTCGAACGCAATCGACACGCTCTCGGTGTGACCATCGATCACCGGCACGCGCGTGGTCTGCGCGCTTACGACCATCGGGTGAGGTGTGACACGCAGGCCCTCGAGCTGTCCGAGAATTTTCTGCGTCTCGCTTTCGATTTTCTCTTCTTCGCCGGAAATCGCCGGGACCACGTTGCCGATGATGTCGAGCGATGCCACCCCCGGATAGCCGGCGCCCGAAACCGCCTGCAGCGTCGTGACCATCACCGAGCGAATGCCGAACTGCCGCAGCGGTGCGAGCGCCATCGAGAGCACGACGGTCGAACAGTTGGGATTGGTGACGATGGCGCCGTTCCACCCTCGCTCACGCTGTTGCGCAGGAAGGAGTGCCAGGTGATCGGCATTCACTTCGGGAATGAGGAGCGGCACGAGTGGATCCATGCGATAGCTGCGTGCGTTGCTGATGACGAGATGGCCGGCGCGGGCGAAGGCGGGTTCGACGTCCTTGGCGGCGTTGGCATCGAGCGCCGAGAACATCAGGTGCGGCCCTCGCCCGGGCGTACATGGATCGACCCGAACACCACGGAGTTCGGCCGGCATCGGCCAGGACAGGCGCCACGACGCGGCCTCCGCATACGTCTTGCCTTCCGACCGCTCACTTGCGCCGAGCCACACCGGGCGAAACCAGGGATGCGCAGCGAGCTGTTTGATGAACTGCTGCCCGACCATCCCGGTTGCGCCGAGAACGCCTACGTCGATTCGTTTGGTTTGCATGATGTCCTGGCAAAAAAAAACCCGCCGGCTTGCAGGCCGGCGGGTGTGATGTTGCTTGCTGTGAGCGCGGTCAACTACGTGACAATCTCACACACCCCCGGCCTTGCGGATTCGCTTCGTCCGCTTTCGGCAAACCGTCAGGGGCGTGGTGGACATCGTCACGATTGGACGCAGTATACCGGGTGGCACGGGCGGGCGTCAAATCGGGGTTCTACAGGGTTCTGCTTGGTTCTGCAGGGTTCTACTGGGTTCGGTTCTTGGGTTCTACTGGGTTCGGTTCTTGGGTTCTGCAGGGTTCTAGTGGGTTCGGTAGAACCCAGAACCAAGTAGAATCTGGCTCCCATGAAGACCCACTTCTCATTCGCCCTCGCGACCGCGATCCTTGGCGCTATCGCGCTCGCGCATCCGCGCGCGGCGGCCGACGCGACGTCGCTCGGTTACTACCGCTTCCCGGCGGTTCACGGCGACACGATCGTCTTTACTGCAGAGGGCGATTTGTGGCGCGTCGGCATCAATGGCGGTATCGCGCAACGCTTGACTACGCATCCGGCAGAAGAGTCGCGAGCGGCGATCTCACCCGACGGAAAGACCATCGCCTTCTCCGCTGCCTACGAAGGACCCACTGAGGTTTACACCATGGCGATCGAAGGTGGCGTTCCTGTACGGCAAACCTTCGAAGGTGGAAACGCACTGGTCGTCGGATGGACGCCGGGGGGCGACGTGTTGTATTCGACGCGGCGATTCTCGACGCTGCCGAATACGCAGCTGGTGCGGGTCAACCCGTCGAACGGAACCCGCACCGCGGTTCAGCTCGCGCAAGCGAGCGACGGCTCGTACGATCAGAACGGCAAGACGCTGTACTTCACGCGGCTGCCGTTCCAGGGGAGTTACACGAAGCGGTATCAAGGCGGCACGGCGCAGAGCGTCTGGCGCTACACCGATGGCGCACCGGAAGCGACGCAACTGACCGCCGACTACAAAGGCACGAGCAAGAATCCGATGCCGTGGCGCGGCCGACTCTATTTCCTCAGCGATCGCGACGGCACGATGAACATCTGGTCGGTCGCCGAAGGCGGGGGCGACCCGCAGCAACATACGCGGCACAGCGGGTTCGACGCAGCCGCCGCCTCGCTCTCGGATGGCAAGATCGCCTATCAGCTCGGCGCCGACATTCGCCTGTTCGACATCGGCACGGGCCAGGACCGTGCCGTGCCAATCAAGCTGGTTTCCGACTTCGATCAACTCCGGGAAAAGTGGATTCGAACGCCGATGGAGTGGGTCACGAGCGCGCACGTATCGCCGACCGGTGATCGCATCGTGCTCACGGCGCGCGGACAGGTGTTCGTCATCCCCGCCGAGCAGGGACGCATTGTCGAAGCCACCCGCGACAAGAAGATCCGGTATCGAGAAGGACGATTCTTTCCCGATGGAAAGTCGCTGCTCGCGCTCTCCGATCAGACCGGCGAGCTCGAGTTCTGGAAAGTGCCGGCCAACGGCGTGGGCGACAGCATGCAGCTTACGACCGATGGACACGTCTTGCGCTGGGACGGGATCCCGTCCTCGGACGGCAAACGGATCGCCCACTTCGACAAGAACCAGCAACTCTGGGTCTACGACATCGCGGCGAAGACAAACAAACGGATTGCCGAGTGCGGCGAGGGAGACTTCTCCGACGTGACGTGGTCGCCGGACGGCAAGTGGCTGGCGTACACGGCACCGGATCGAAATCAGATGACACGGCTGTACTTGTACAGTCCGGACACCGAACGCATCACTCCGGTCACGACGGATCGGTACGACAGCTACAGCCCGGCCTGGTCACCCGACGGCAAGTGGCTTTATTTCTTGTCCGACCGCAATTTCGTGTCAACCATTCCGAGCCCGTGGGGATCGAGACAACCGGAACCGTTCTTCGACAAGCAGACGAAGATTTATCTCGTCTCGATGAAGCCCGGCGAGCGATCGCCGTTCCAGCCAGACGACGAGCTCGCGCCGAAGCCGGCAGACCAGAAAACGGACGAGAAGAAGGACGACACGGACAAGAAGGGTGCGACGCCATCGACGACACCGGCGGCACAAGGCGTTCAGCCACCAGTGCCGGCGGTCGCCGACTTGACCGGCATTCAAACGCGCCTGCTCGAAGTACCGCTGGCAGCGGGGAACTACTCGGATTTGTCGACCGATGGCAAGCGGCTGTATTTCCTCTCGCGCGACGTATCGTCGACGACACGTCCACCGCTCAAGACGCTGGCGATCGAAAACAAGAATCCAAAGCCGGAGACGTTCGCAGAAGAGGTGTCGAGCTACGAGCTGACGTTGGATCGCAAGAAGCTGATGCTCCGCAAGGCGCAGGAGATCTTCGTGTTCGAGGTTGCCGCAAAGGCACCGGCAGACACGTCCAAAAACAAGGTCGCGCTTGGCGACTGGACGTTTCGACTCGACCCGCGCGACGAATGGCGACAGATGTTCACCGAAGCGTGGCGCCTCGAGCGAGACTACTTCTACGACCGCAACATGAACGGTGTCGACTGGACGGCGATGCAGGCGAAATATCTGCCGCTCGTCGACCGTGTGACCGATCGAGCCGAGCTGTCCGACATCCTCGCACAAATGGTCGGCGAACTCTCGGCTCTGCACATCTTCGTGCGCGGCGGCGACGCGCGCCGCGGGGCCGAACAGGTCCAGCCGGCGTCGCTCGGCGCCACGTTCAGTCGCGACGAGAAAGCGGGCGGCTTCCGCGTCACGCATGTCTATAAGACCGATCCCGACATCCCCGGAGAACTCTCGCCGCTCGCCAGGGTGGGCGTCGACGTCGAGGAAGGGGACGTGATTCAGATGGTGAACGGCATCGCCGCCTTATCGTCGCGCGATCTCGAGGCCCTCCTTCGCAACCAGGCCGACAAACAGATGCTCCTGCGGGTCGCACCGAAAGGTGGTGGTGCCGCGCGCGACGTCATCGTGACGCCGATCGCGCTCGCCCGCGAAACTGCGATGCGCTACGACGAATGGGAATACACCAGGCGCCTCCAGGTCGAGAAAACGGGCCAGAACAAGATCGGCTACGTGCACCTGCGCGCGATGCAGAACAGCGACATGTCGCAGTGGCAGCGCGAGTTCTACCCGGTGTTCGATCGCGACGGCTTGATCGTCGACGTCCGGCACAACAACGGCGGCAACATCGACAGCTGGATCCTGGAGAAACTCTTGCGCAAGGCCTGGTTCTATTGGCAGCCGCGAGTGGGGAACCCAACCTGGAACATGCAGTACGCGTTTCGGGGACACGTCGTGGTGATCTGCGACGAGGACACATCGTCGGACGGGGAAGCATTCGCCGAAGGATTCCGTCGGCTCGGACTCGGCAAAGTGATCGGCACGCGAACCTGGGGCGGAGAGATCTGGCTGTCGTCGAGCAACTTTCTCGTCGATCGCGGCATCGCGACTGCGGCAGAGACGGGCGTGTTCGGCCCCGAGGGAGACTGGCTGATCGAGGGGCACGGCGTCGACCCCGACATTGTCGTCGACAACATGCCCCACGCGACGTTCGCCGGTGGCGACGCCCAGCTCGAGGCCGCGGTCAAATACCTGCAGGATCAGATTCGACTGCATCCGGTACCGGCACCAGTCGCACCGAAGTATCCGGACAAGTCATTCAAGCCGAGGGGAACCCGCGGCAGCCAGCCGGGTGGCGGCGATCGCGATCAGCAGCCGTAAGGTCCGCAGCTGCCGCCGTCGGCGGTTGCGTTGTTGAGCGCACCGACCATCGACGGGTGCAGTGAGCAGTGATACGGCTTCGAGACATTGGCTAACGACACAGGCGCGGACGATGCGCCCGGCGCGATGTTTCCGGTATCAACTCCCAGATCTGGGATGACGATCCGATGGGTCGTGGTGTCGGCGTTCTTCCAGACCACGGTTTGCCCGGTCGCGCACATCGCTGGATTGGGATTGAACGATTGATCTCCCTTTTGGCCAGTGATCGTGACCGTGATCACGTTGGCCGATCCGGTTGGTGACGGCGACGTCGGAGCTGGCGTCGACGAGCTGCTTCCGCCGTAACCGCCGGAGCCGCCACAACCGACACACAATACCAATGCTGCCAGTGAGGTCCGAAAAACCCGAGCCCGCATGAGCCCTCCCATGCCGCAGATGAACACCGCTTTCCGCCGCTAAACGTATGGCGGCGCGCGTAAATCCGTGGTAATCCGTTCTTCTGCGGCTAGCGTAATTCCGTGTCGATCCGCGTTCTTCCGCCACTATCTGAATCCGTGTTCATCCGCGGCTAAGATCCCAACGTCCGCGGCAGAGGGCCCCGGCCGGCCATCGTCTCGCCGCGTGGGGTAGGACGCGACTCGGCACTCCGGACCGGAACCCTGACCGGGGACGTCGGGAATCGAGCGAGGCAAGAGCAACGGGAGTACCACTGTCGGACGGCGGGAAACCGTGGAAATCGCGACGATGTGATTGAATCCGTTTACGCGCGACGTAACGGTTTACGGAACCTTCTCGGTTCGACAGGATTTCAGTGATGGAAAACACGAGTCGGCACAAAAAGGTTCGATGGGGTGTGCTGGGCGTCGCACGGATTGCGACGCGAAAGGTGATCCCCGGAATGCAGCGCGGCAATTGGACCACAATCGACGCGATCGCCTCACGCGATGAGGCGAAAGCCCGCGCGGCCGCCGATGAACTCGGCATTCCCAAGGCGTACGGATCGTACGAGGCGCTCGTGGCGGATCCCGATATCGATGCGATCTATATTCCGTTGCCGAACCACTTGCATGTCGAGTGGACGACGCGCGCGGCCGAGGCGGGCAAGCACGTGCTCTGTGAGAAGCCGATCGGGCTGGTCGCGTCCGACGCGCTGCGGCTGCTCGAGGTCCGCGATCGAACGGGCGTGCTCATTCAAGAAGCGTTCATGATACGGACGCATCCCCAGTGGCTCGGTGCACGCGACATCGCGCGGTCGGGACGGATCGGTGAAGCGCGATCGATCGTGGGCTACTTCAGCTTCTTCATGGACGATCCGGCGAACATCCGGCACGTCAAGGAATGGGGCGGAGGCGGCATCCTCGATATCGGCTGTTACCTGGTGAACACGGCGCGCATGATCTTTGGCGCCGAACCACGGCGAGTCTACGGCCTCGTGGAAGACGACCCGCAGCGGGGAGTCGATTACATGGCGTCGATGATCCTCGACTTCGGCGGGCGACACGCCGTCGGCACCTGCAGCACGCAACTCGCGCACGCGCAGCGCATCACCATCGCCGGAACGCGAGGCCGGGTCGAAGTCGAGATTCCCTTCAACGCGCCGCCCGATCGGCCATGCCGGATCTTCGTCGAAGACTCCCCTCCGGGTGCAACTCCCGATCGCAGTATCGTTGAGTTCGAAACGTGCGATCAGTACACGATTCAAGGAGATACCTTCTCGAAAGCCATCCTCGATCGCGCACCCGCACCTTACCCGTTGGAAGACTCGGTCAAGAACATGCGAGTGATCGATGCATGGTTCCGCTCGGGCTCATCGGGAAGCTGGGAGCCCGTGTAATCGGCCGAATCCGGTATCCGATAGCGTTACAGTACCAGTTAGAACCATGGGTGGCTGACAGTCGTCTAACCGATGTGCCTGCCTGCCCGACCGGAGGGCGTGTGTCTTTCCCATTCTCGAGCGCGGTTCTGGCGCTCCTGTTTTCCTTGGCGGCAGTCCCGAGTCCAGGTCGAGCGCAGCCGGCGCCGACCGACGACAAGCAGGCCGCCAAACCTGCCCCGAAGAGCGATCTCGATGCATTCATGGAGAAGGTACTGGCGCGACGCGAGGTCAACCGGAAGATGCTGAATCAGTACGTGCTCGACGAAACCGAATCCTTCGACGTGTTCGGCCCGGGCCAGTGGCCGCTGTATCGAACGAAACGGGATTTCACCTGGTACGAGCGCGATGGCATGCACGTCCGAAGTCCCGTTCGGTTCAATGGCGTTCCGGTAAAAGACAGCGATCGACAGCAGTACGAAACGGAATGGATTCGCCGCGAAAAGGGAAGGCAAGAACGCAAGGCCAAGAACGCACGCGAGAAGGGGGAAGTCAGCATCGGCTCTGAAGGGGTGCAGGTCAGCGGCAGCGCGGTGTCGGGCGAGCCGCGGTTCGTGTCCGAAGCCTACTTCATGGACTTCAAATTCGAGCCGGGCAACTACTATCTCGCCGGCCGCGAAAAGCTCGAAGGTCAGGACGTCCTTCGCATCGAGTACTACCCGACGAATCTGTTCAACGACGAAGACGACGAGAAGACGCCGCACGAGATGAAGAAGAAGAAGTCGAACAGCAACGCCAAGGAGCAGCAGGCCGAGCAGGAGATCAATCGCAAGATGAACAAGACGGCGATGGTCACGCTCTGGGTCGATCCGGCCGAGCACCAAATCGTCAAGTACACGTTCGACAACGTCTGGATGGATTTCCTGCCCGCGGCCTGGCTGGTGCGCGTCGACGACATTCGCGCGTCGATGACGATGGGGCAACCCTTCCCTGGTGTGTGGCTGCCGCGCGGCATGAACATCCACGCCGGCTTGACGCTCGCGCAGGGATCGTACCAAGCAGGCTACGAACGTACGTTCACCAACTACCGCGAAGCGGACGTGAAGACCAAGATTACGGTGCCTAAGGATCAAGTCTGGGTGCCGGGGGTGCCACCAGGAGTGCCAGGGGTGCAAGGAGTGCCAGGAGTGAGACCCACGGCACCCGCGGCACCCGTGGCACTCAGTGATGCCACCCACGGCCCCTTCGTCGAAGACGACGATCAACAACCAGCCGAAACGATTCGCGAGATCCGGGTGCACGGAAACGCGGCGGTCAACGACGAGGACGTGATCAAGCTGGCGGGAATATCGGTGGGCGATGCGTTGGGTCCCGACGCGGTGAGTGCGATCGAGAAGCGCCTGAAAGACAGCGACAAGTTCGAGACGGTGGAGGTGAGAAAACGGTATCGATCGCTCGATGATCCAACCGATGTCGCGATCGTCCTCGTGGTGCACGAACGGCCGGGCGTGACGTCGGCACCGTCTGGCGGCATTACATCGAGCGGCGGTCCGTTTCATCGAGTGTCGTCTCGCCTGATGTTTTTTCCGATCCTCAGCTATGCCGACGGGTATGGGTTCACCTACGGCGGACGCGTCAGCACGATTGATCTGCTCGGCATGGGCGAGCGGCTGTCGGTACCGTTGACGTGGGGCGGAACGAAGCGAGCGGCGCTCGAAGCGGAGCGCGGCTTCAAGACCGGCCCAATCAGTCGTGTCTTTGCCAGCTTCGGGATCTGGAACCGGGAGAATCCGCACTACGAGATCGACGATCAGCGGGTCGAGCTGAAAGCACGAGTCGAGCGACAGTTCGCGCACCTGCTCCGAGTCGGCGTCGACGGGTCACGCAGCTCCGTCGACTTCGGCACGCTGAACGACGATATTTGGACCTTTGGCACCAACGCCGCACTCGATACTCGCCGCGACCCCGCTTTCCCAAGCAACGCCGTCTACCTGGGTGCCGGCTGGTCGGCGCTGAACGTTCGCGGGCAGGATCGAATCAACCGCTACGAGACCGACGCGCGCGGGTACCTGCGAGTGATCGGTCAGGCGGTGCTTGCCGGGCGGGCACAGTACTTCACCAGCGACGCGACGCTGCCGCCGTACGAACGGCTGCTGCTCGGCGGCTCGTCGAACCTCCGTGGGTTCGCCACCGGCACCTTTGATGGCGATCGGATGATTGTCACGTCCGGCGAGCTGCGCGTGCCGCTCACGTCGGTCCTGCACGGCGCCAAACTTGGCGTGTCAGCCTTTATGGACGTGTCGAAGATCGCCGATTACAACGTCAGCCTGAAGGACGCGGCGTGGCAACGCGGCGCGGGCGGGGGATTGTTCATCATTGCCCCGCTCGTCAAGATCAACTTCGACATCGCACACGGCCTCGACGGCGGCGGCACTCGGCTCAACCTGGGCACGGGGTTCAGCTTCTAGTTCCCAGTTCCCAGTTCCCAGTTCCCAGTTCCCAGTTTCGAGCCCCCAGTTGCCAGCTCCCAGCTTCCAGCTCCCAGGTCCCAGCTTCCAGCTTCCAGCTTCCAGCTCCCAGTTCCCAGTTCCCAGTTTCCAGTTTCCAGTTTCGAGTTGCCAGTTGCCAGTTGCCAGTTGCCAGTTCCCAGCCTTAAGCTCGGATAGTTCGGTGTTCCGGCGGCAATTTCCTGTTAGCTAAAACGGATCGACCATGATCGAGCAGAACTTCCTGGACGACACGCTCAGACAGCTTCGCAAGCTCAAGGAGCAAGCGGATAAGGCCGTCGTGCAAACCACCGATGAGCATTTCTTCGCGGTGCTGGATCCCGAGTCCAACAGCATCGCGCTCATCATGAAGCATGTCGCCGGCAACATGAGATCGCGTTGGACTGATTTCCTGACGAGTGACGGCGAAAAGCCAGACCGCGACCGCGATCGCGAGTTCGAAGCGCAGGCGGCGGATAGTCGAGCCTCGATCACGGCGCAATGGGAAGATGGTTGGGCGCGCCTGTTTCGTGCGATTGGGCCCCTCGCCCCTGGCGATCTGTCGAAAACGGTTTACATCCGCGGCGAAGCTCACTCGGTGCTCGAAGCGATCAATCGCCAGATGTCGCACTACTCGGCTCACATCGGACAGATCGTCCTGCTGGCCAAGCATTACGCTGGTTCGAAGTGGCAGACACTGAGCATCCCGCGAGGCAAATCGAAGGACTTCGATGTGTCGAAGAGTGGTGCGCCGTATGGAGTGAAAGCGCCCAAGTAATTTCAGCTGGAAGCTGGGAGCCTGTCGAGTCGCCTTGAACGCGCGCTCAGGGCATCTGGCAACTGGAGACTGGAGACTGGCAACTAGGAAAGGACGTGGCCGGCTATACAGAACCGGTAACTGGCAACTGGCAACTGGCAACTGGCAGCTCGAAACTGGAAACTGGGAACTGGAAACTGGGAACTGGGAACTGGGAACTGGGAACTGGAAACTGGAAACTGGAAGCTGGAAGCTGGAAGCTGGAAGCTGGAAGCTGGGAGCTGGAAGCTGATTACGGCACCATCCACGTGAACACGTAGGCCTGCAGCACGACGATCGCGCCCATGATCACCGCGAGCGCGAGGCTGTGCCAGAACACGAACCGCAAGATCCTGCCCTCCTGCCCTGACTGCCCGGTCGACGCCGTGGCGACGACGATGCTCTGGGCGTCGATCATCTTGCCCATCACACCGCCCGTGCTGTTGGCGGTGACGATCAGGACGGGGTTGAAGCCGAGCTGTTGCGCGGTGATCTTCTGAAGGCTGCCGAACAGGACGTTCGAGCTGGTATCGGACCCGGTGAGCGCCACGCCCAGCCAGCCGAGCAGCGCAGCGAAGAACGGATACAGTACGCCGGTTCTCGTAAAGGCGAGGCCAAGCGTCGCATCGGTGCCGCCGTACCGCGTCACGAAGCCGAGCGCCAGCATCAACATGATCGTCAGAAGCGACGCGCGCATCCGCCTGAACGTCATGAATGCGACCGAGACAAACTGCGTGAGCGAGATGCGAAGGAACAGGGCGGTCGCAACCGCCGCGAGCAGGATTGCCGTGCCGGTGGCCGAGGCCCAGTTGAGCGTGAACACGGCGGCTTCCGCACGTTCGTTGCGATATGTGAGGTCGTGGATCCGAGCGCGATCGACCGCGACCGGGACGACCGGATAATCGCGGAACACGGCGCGGTGCAGGAGCGGAACGTTCCAACCCGGAGACAGCACGCTGCTGACAAATGGCTGTCCGCCAGTCCGGTACGCGGCCAGGCCCTGCGGCCCCCCATTCAAAAA
>JBPYFA010000197.1:0-5361 GCA_051986585.1 Vicinamibacterales bacterium
ACCGCGTTCACGAGCCGCCAGGCCGACCCGCCGTCACTGCGAAGGACGAAGTAGGCGATCAGCTCGAACACCGCTTCCATCACGAGGATGACCGCAAGAAACAACGTCAACGTTCCAAGACCGAGGAGCGGATGCGTGAGGAAATAGAACCCGCCGATGATGTAAATCGCCGCGAGAATCACCTGCCAGATCACTCGACCGGCGCCACCGCCGCCGAACGCCGCGATCGCATGGGTGATGCCGCCGAACACCAGCACCCAACCCACGAAAATGGCCACGGCGAGTCCTGCGATCGCCGGCTCGATGATCGCCAGGGCGCCGAGCACGACGAACACGACGCCCATCGCGGTGAGCCACCGGCCCCCCTGGTTGAGAATTGTTCCTCCTCCGGATACTCCGCGGATTGGCTTCATTTCAGGCATGGACAGCTCCTGAAGCAGACGTGGGATTGTGTCGAGAACTCCGGTGAGCCGGAGCACACTCCAGCATGACGGAGGACCAATCGCTGTCGCATCCTGCGACATTGGCGATTCTCTCTCTGGTGTTCCCGGGATAGCGAGTTTCGTGCCGCATCGCCAGCTCGACAGCCGGTTCAGTCACCCATCATCTGCACCACAACCTCTCGATGCCGTCCGCTGGTGTCGAACTCGATGAGCATGACCTGCTGCCAGGTTCCGAGCGTCAGTGCACCATCGACGAAGGGGATGGTCAGCGACGGCCCGAGCAGTGCGGCACGCACGTGGCTGGACCCGTTGTCGTCGCCCCACCGCAGGTGATGCCGATAGTCACCGTGCCGGGGCGCCAGCTGTTCGAAGAGACGGTTGAAATCGGCAACCGCGCCGGGCTCGAACTCGATCGTCGTGACCGCCGCGGTGGAGCCGGTCACGAACACCGTCATCACGCCTGACGTCAAGCCCGATTCCTTCAATGCTCGAGCGAGTTGTGCGGTGAGGTCGTGGGCGTCGCCCTGGTCGGAAGTCGAGAGGTGGAGACGAACTGTACGGATCATGCCGCCATTGTCGACCGTCATCGCCGGGGACTCCAGCGAAAGATCGCTCTCCTTGACGCTCTAGGAGAACCTGTGGCATGTTCTCCTGGTATGTCTAGGAGAGCTGCGTGAGCGATACCACCGAACTGCTGCAAGGCACGCTCGACCTTCTCATTCTCAAGGCGGTTTCGCTCGGACCGCTGCACGGCTATGGCATCCTGCTCCGCATCCAGCAGATTTCGCAGAATCGCCTGTTGATCCAGCAGGGGTCACTCTATCCCGCCCTCTATCGTCTCGAGCACCAGGCGCTCATCAGCTCGGAGTGGGGTGAGTCGGAGAACAAACGAAAGGCGAAGTACTACCGCCTCACCGCGGCTGGCCGGCGAAGGCTCAAGGAGGAAACCGCCTACTGGCGGCGTTTCTCCCAGGCAATCGGCTTTGCACTCGACACGGCGCCGGAGGACATATGAGTCTTTTCGCACGCGCGCGGTCGTGGCTTCGAATCAGCAGCCGGCGCGCGGATTTCGAGCGCGAGATGCAGGACGAGATGCGGATTCACGTCGAACTCTACGAGTCAGATCTTCAGCAGCGTGGTCTGACGAAAGAGGAAGCTCGTCGCCGTGCGCTCGCCGAGTTCGGCAGCATGGAAGCGCGCAAGGACGAGTGTCGCCAGGCGGTCGGCCTGCGTCTGATCGACGAATTACGTGGCGACGTCATCTATGCGGTGCGACTGTTGCGACGATCGCCCGCATTCACCATCGTTGCGCTCCTGTCGCTCGCACTTGGGATTGGGGCCAATACCGCGATCTTCAGCCTGGTCGACACCGTGCTGATCAAAACGCTGCCGGTCGCGGATCCTCAGCAGCTGTTTTTCGTCGATAACTCGGGAGGAAAATCGGGCGGCAGCAGCGGTCCGCCCTATCCCTGCTTCGAGCGGCTTCGCGATCACAATCGGTTCCTTTCGGGAATCGCCGCCTTCAGCGAACGCCGTTTCAAGGTGTCGATCGACGGCGTCCCGGAACGAGTGCGTGGCCAGTATGCGTCGGGCTCCTACTTCGACGTGCTCGGTGTTCGTGCGGCCCAGGGCCGGCTGCTCACAGCAGCCGATGATGCCGAGCCAGGGCGCGGCGGGCCGGACGGTCCCGTCGCAGTGATCAGCGACGCGTTCTGGACGCGCCGGTTTGGCCGGGATCCATCGGTGCTCGGCAAGAGCGTGCAGGTGGGTACGCAATGGGTGACGATCGTCGGCGTCACACCGCCCGGGTTCTTCGGGCTTCAGGTCGGGATGCCTGTCGACATCACGGTTCCGATGATGATGGCTGATGGTCTGCAATCGAAGCAGAGCTGGTGGCTCAGCGTGATTGCGCGCCTCGGCCCCGGCGCCAGCGTCGAACAGGCGCGCGCGGATCTCGAAGCGTTGTGGGACGCCTACCTGACGGAAGTGGGCATGCCTCGGGAGAGACGCGGATACTTCAGCGGTGTGGTGCTCGTGCCGGCGGCGAGAGGCGCGAACCAGCTTCGACGCGACTACTCAGAGCCACTCCTGATCGTGATGGCTATCGTCGGCGTCGTGCTCCTCATCGGGTGCGCCAACGTCGCCAACCTGCTGCTCGCGCGCGCCGCGGCAAGACAGAACGAGATGGCAATTCGTCTGGCGATCGGCGCCGGCCGCGGCAGACTGATCCGCCAGCTGCTCACCGAAGGGTTCGTGCTGGTGTCGCTCGGCGCAGCGGCCGGACTCCTGTTCGCGCACTGGGGCGCCTCGTTCCTGGTGGCCGTGCTGGCCGGTCCCGGGCAGGCCGTGGTGCTCGAGCCCCACTTCGATCTCCGTATCCTCGGCTTTACTGCCGGCGTGTCCATTGCGACGGCGCTGCTCTTCAGCCTGATGCCGGCGCTACGGACGACTCGCGTCGGAGCCGCAAACCCGGGAAGCGCACCGAGGACGACGTCTCAGAACCGTGTCGGTCAGACGCTCGTCATTGTTCAAGTGACGTTGTCGGTTCTCCTCCTCTGCGGCGGAGCGCTGTTCGTGCGAACCCTCCTCAATCTGAACGAGGTTGCGTCCGGATTCGACCGTCATGGCATTCTGACGATGCAAGTGGAAGCGACGGTGCCGCCGCCGACGGCCGTGCCGAAGACGCCAACGGAGTTTCGCGCGGAGCATGCCCGGCTCGGCGCGATCTGGCGTGGATTGATGGAGCGCGTGTACGAGTTGCCGGATGTATCTTCAGCCGCGGCCGCTGCGGGTATGAGTCCGCTGACCGGCCGCATCCGCGGCGTGAAGATCGCCATCGACGGCCCTGCGCCCGGTCCACGGAAGGATCGCGGCATCCGCATCAACCAGGTGACCGACCGCTACTTCGAGACGACCGGAATCCATCTGATTGCCGGCCGCTCGTTCAGCCCGAGCGATCAGTCGGGCTCGCTCGGCGTCGCCATCTTCAATGAGACCGCGGCACGGGCGTTCTTCGGCACGGAGAGTCCGCTCGGCCGGAAGGTCACTTTCCCGGGGCAGCGCGTCGAGGGTCCGTACGAGGTCGTCGGTATCGTCGCCGACGCGCGATATCAAGATCTGCGAACGCCGGACGAGCCAATGGTCTACGTGCCGCTCGACCAGGCCATCGATCCGATCACGGGCGCGGTCGTTTTCGTCCGAGGTCAGGGAGACGTGAAGCGGCTGGTCCCTTCAATGCGCGCCGCGGTCGCTGAGACCGTCCCCGGCGGGTTCATCGCCGGCATCACGACGATCGAGCAGCAGCTGGAAATGTCGCTCGTGCGCGAGCGAATGCTCGCTCTGCTTGCGACGTTCTTTGCGGCCCTTGCGCTGGTGCTGGCGTGCATCGGCATCTACGGCGTCATGGCTTACCGTGTCGTCCGCCGCACGCGCGAGATTGGCATTCGCATTGCCGTCGGCGCGACACACCAGAGCGTCGTCTGGCTGGTGGTTCGTGAGACGCTGCTCCTGGTGATTGTCGGTGCAGCGATCGGCACCGGAGTCTCGCTCGCCGTCAACCCGCTCCTCGCCACGCAGTTATTCGGCGTGACGTCGTACGATCCGACGGCGATCCTCGTCGCGCTTTCGGTGTTGGTGGCGGTTACGCTGATGGCCGGATACGTGCCCGCCCGCCAGGCCAGTCGCATCGATCCGGTGAAGGCTCTCAAGGCCGACTGAGGACATCGTGCCCGACCCCGACTGATCCTTCCCGATGTGCCGGCACTGCGACCGACTGGAACGCTGCATGACAGTCCCTACAAGAACCAGCTGGCGACCAACCCGAAGCTCGCTGCAAAAATTGCTGTCGTTGTGATCCAGCCGAGCACGTTGATCGCGCGGCCGTTGGTCCGGTCGCCCATAATCCGGCGATTGTTGGTCATCCGCAGGATCAGGAACATCAACGGTGGCGTCGAAAATCCCTGGACGATGCCCGACCAGACCAGCGCTTTCATCGGATTGAACCCGAGAAAGTTCAAGCCGATCGCGACCACCGTCACGATGACGATGACGCCGTAAAACTTGCCGGCTTCCTTCGGTTTCGCGCCGAGACTGTTTCGCCAGCCCATGGCTTGAGAGAGGTCATAAGCCGCGCCGGTAGTCATGACGGGAAGCGCGAGAAAGCCAACGCCGATCACTCCGAGCGTGAACAACAGGCCGGCCGCCCGTCCGGCCAAGGGCTCCAGTGCCTTTGCCGCATCGGCGGCAGCCTGCACGTTCTGGCCCGCGGTGAACAACGTAGCTGCCGTCGACAGGATGATGAAGTACATGACGATGTTCGAAAAGATCATTCCCAACAGAATGTCGCGGCGAGTCTCGCGAAGCTCTCGACCGGTCGCGCCAACGCGATCGCGCAGCCGTCTGCGTCCCATCGCGATTTCCTCTTCGACTTCCTGATTCGACTGCCACGTGTACAGGTAGGCCGAGAGGCTGGTGCCGATAATCGCGACCAGCAGCGACAGGAACTCTCGATCGAAGCGGAGCGTCGGGATGACCGTGCCGCGCATGACACGCCCCCAATCGGGATGCGCGAGGAATGCCGCGCCGATGTACGACAACAGCGTCAGCGCCAGCAGCCGGAAGATGTTCCGAATCGTTTCGTACGAGCCCCAGCATTGCAGGGCGAAGATGAGCACGCCGATGAGCGTGACCAGAAGGCGGAAGCGCCAGGGCAGCACGAGCTGCATCGCCGCAGCCATGCCGCCCAGGTCCGCTGCCGCTTCGAAGGTGTTGCCGACGAGGACGCCGACCAGCGTGATCCACAACACCCGGCTGGAGTAACGGTCCCGAATGACAGCAAACAGTCCCTTCCCCGTCACCTGTCCGAGTTTCGCGGACAAGTACACGACGGCAAACATCATGGGGAATGTAACTGGTGCAG
>JBPYFA010000198.1:0-5643 GCA_051986585.1 Vicinamibacterales bacterium
TGCCGAGTGCACTCTCGATCGAATCGCCGGTGGTTGAAATCTGAATCCCCTGAACCAGTGGGCGGATCTCTGCTGCAATCTCTCGCGCGATCGTGAGCCCTTCAGCCTGAGCTCGCCCGTTCGCCTCGGCACGACGCATCCGTTCAACGATAGCGTCGGGCACGCGCACACCAGGTAGCTCATTGGCCAGGAACTCCGCGTGACGAAGACTCTCGAGTGGCGCGATCGCCGCCAGCACAGGAATACGAAATGGTTCGACCGAGCGTAAGAACTGCGCAAGCTGTTCGGGATCGAACACGAGCTGTGTGATTGCGAATTCCGCGCCCGCTTTGACCTTGTGTTCGAAGCGGCGCAGTTCCTCTTCCGGGTCCAGTGCACCCGGGTTGGCAGCAACCCCGATGTGAAAGGCGGTCGGCGCGCCGATGCTCTGATCGCCGATATCTGCGCCGTCGTTCAATCGCTTCACCATGTTGGTCAACCCGATCGAGTCGACGTCCATGACCGCCGTCGCATCCGGATAGTCGCCAATCCGCGGCGGATCACCCGTGATGAGCAGCAGATTCCGCACACCCATCGAGTGCGCACCCAGCAAGTCCGACTGCAGCCCGAGCAAATTACGATCCCGGCATGCGCAGTGCAGAATCGTTTCAATTCCGGCCTGCTGCTGAACCAGCACTGCCGCCGACAGCGCGCTCATGCGAGCGCCGGCGCGTGGACCGTCGGGAACGTTTACCAGGTCGACGCCATGAATGCGCAGCTGGCGGGCCTGCTCGATCAGGGCATCGACCCTGAAACCGCGAGGTGGCACCAATTCGACTGAGACGGTGAAGGTACCGCGCGAGAGGCCGTTCGCCATGCGCGACTTCTCTGCGCGCGCCACCGGCTCGGCAAACGTTGGCGCGACCGCCACTCGCCCGCCCCGCCTCGCGCCCGTGCTCGCGCGGGTCTCTGCGCCCAGCGCGCGCACGGCACCTTTGATATGGCGAATGTGTTCCGGCGTCGTGCCGCAGCAACCGCCGACGAGCCGTACGCCATTGTGGATGAACCGCTTGGCGTACGACGCCATGTATTCGGGTGAGCAGAGATAGATGTTGCGACCTTCGATTTCCCGGGGACGACCGGCGTTGGGCTGCGCTGACAGCTTCACGGTTGCCACGTGGGCCATCCGCTCGATCGTTTCGAGCATCGCCGCCGGACCGACGCTGCAGTTCAGCCCGACGACTTGCGCGCCGAGATACTCGAGCGCCGGCACGAACGACTCCGGCGGCGCGCCATCGAGACTGTTGCCGTCCTCCTCGGTCGTGACCTGAGCCACGATTGGCAGATCGCAGACGCTCCGGACAGCCCGGATCGCCGCCCCTATCTCGTTCACGTCGCGAAAGGTCTCCAGCACGAACAGCTCGACGCCCCCCTCGAGGAGCGCGCGCGCCTGCTCGCGGAAGAATTCTTCGGCTTCGTCAACGCCGGTCTTGCCCCAGGGCTCTATGCGGATGCCGAGCGGGCCGATCGCGCCGGCAACATACGCATGGTCGCGGGCCGCGTGACGCGCGAGCTTCGCACCCTGCAGATTGATCGCGTGCACGTCATTCGACAGGCCGAACGCGCCGAGTTTGATCCGGTTAGCGCCGAACGTATTCGTCTCGATCACATCGGCGCCGGCGCGGACGTACGCGTGGTGGACCTCACTGACGAGGTCCGGTTCCTTCACGTTCAACTCGTCGAACGAACGGTTCAGAAATATGCCCTTCGCGTACAGCATCGTCCCCATCGCGCCGTCGCAGACGAGCACGCGCTGATCAATCGCTTCAAGGAAGGGTGGCTTCACCATGACGTTACGCGACTATATGGTACTTCAACGTCGGCACATCTATTAAGACGTACGCGCGTCCCACGAGATCCAGACACAATGATTTCACCCCTTGAACCTCAGCCTCAACGAGCTGATGGTGATGACCGAAGAGATGAAGCCGAGGCTTCATTGCGGCAAGGATTTCGTTGATCGCCGTCTTCCCCGCGTCGTTCCCTTTCACTCGAAACGGACGCGGTGCTTCGTGCGTCAACAGGATGTCGACATTGGTCATCCGCTTACACTCGTCGACCTCCGCGCGAACGAAGTGGCGTCTGCGATCCGCGAGTTCCGTCGCTTTCGCCGTTCCTTTCTTCGGATGCGGCAGCTGGTCAGGCTCCACCTCGTACATCGTCGGCGCGTACGTCCCGCCGAGACCTGCAACGCGGACGCCGTCGACGATCGTGGAGGTGCCGTTCGGAATGTAGTGAAGGTTCGCCGGAAGATCCGCCGCGGCTATCCGATCGAAGTTCTCATTGTTGCCCTTGATCCAGTAAAGAGGCGCGTCGAACGCTTCATAGCGGCCTTCGGCGTCGGCGACATCACCGACGCACAGCCAGGCCGGGATTTCTGGATGCTGCCGCATGATGCGGCGCATGCTGGCGAAGTCGCCATGAATGTCGCCAACCGCGCCGATCTGCGTCACTTGCTCGTCGTGGCCGGTACCAGCAGGTCAGTCTTGTCCCAGATGAAGTCCTTGTTGCTATAGACCGCGAGCTCGTAGTCCTTGCCCATGAAGATCGCCGACACCGGGCACGCTTCTTCGCAGTATCCGCAGAAGATGCAGCGCGTCTTGTGAATCTGGTAGACCTTGGCGTAACGCGGTCCGGCTTGCACGGTGCCGTCGTTTTCAGCCGGCTCGAGATAGATCGCATCGGCCGGGCATGCCACCGCGCAAAGTCCGCAGGCGACGCACTTCTCCAGTCCGTTCTCATCCCGCATCAGCACCTGTTTCCCGCGATATTTCGGGAACACCGGTACCTTCTGGTCGGGGTAATTGACCGTAATCGGCCGCTTGAAGATGTGCTTGAAGGTGGTGGCAAAGCCGACAATGAAGGCGCTGACGGTGCGAATCATCGTTTCATCATATCAAGGGAAGCCAGCTGGCAGCATGTTGGGACGCGCTGGCGATCCAGAGGCCGGCCGCCAGACGGCCAGATCGCCAATCGTCGGAACCGGTCGGGCTATAATCAAGAGATTCAATGCCACAGGCCCCGAAAGCACTGACGGCCGGGCAGTTCCTCCTGACGACGCTGATCGTCAAGGTCGCAATTGTCGCGGTGCTGTCGACGATGCTCGTGCGCTTTCCGTGGTTCAGACGAATCCTGCTCACCGAGAAACGTGATTGGCCGGAGCGGCTAATCTTTGCCGCCAGCCTCGGCGTTCCGTTGACTGCCGGTGTCGTGGCTCGGCTGCTGATTAACTATGATGCGGCGGATCTGACGCTGGCCGGATCGTTCCTGGCCGGGCTCCTCGCTGGCCCTTATGCCGGCGCGATCGTCGGGGCCACCGTTGGAATTCCGCCGTGGATTGCCGGCGAATTCATCGCTTTTCCTTTTGCCGTCGGTTGCGGATTCGCCGGCGGGGGCCTGCGCGAAATTTGTCCGAAGGAAGCGATCTGGCACTTCTCTCCTCTCTTTTTTACGGACCTGCATCGCAATGTCTGGCGATTGGTTCGGCGGTTTCAAATCGACTGGGTGGTGATTCTGCTGGCGGCGCCAGTTGGACTCGAAATCATCCATCAGACGCTGGGCAAGACCTTCGGCGAGCGCCGGATCTTTTTCCTGACCGCTCCAAACCTGTGGTTTCGGGTCCTGTTCGTGTTCACCACCGTGCTCTGCGTCGCAATTCCGATCAAGATCTGGAACAGCGCACGAATCGAGCACCGGCTTCAGGAACAGGAAAAGCTGCTGATGGCGGCCCGTGTCGAGGCGCTGGCCAGCCAGATCAATCCGCATTTCCTGTTCAACACGCTGACCTCCATTTCCTCGCTCATCCGGTCGCAGCCCGAGACCGCACGCACGTTGATTGTGAAACTCTCGGGTCTCTTGCGTCGGCTTCTTCGCAGCCAGGAGCATTTCGTGACGCTCCGTGAAGAACTCGAAGCGATTGACGAATACCTCGACATCGAGAGCATCCGGTTCGGCCCGAACCTGCACGTCGAAAAAGAGATCGATCCCGACAGCCTCGATGTCGTGATGCCGAGCATGCTGCTTCAGCCGCTGATCGAAAACTCAATCAAGCACGGTCTGTCGCCCAAGATCGGCGAAGGACGGATCACGATTCGCAGTTCGCGTCAGAACGGCCACGCGCTGATTGACGTGATCGATAACGGCGTCGGCGTCTCTGCCGACCACATGAAACGGGTGAACGCTGGCGGCATCGGTCTGCGCAATGTCAACGAGCGCTTACGCGTGATCTACGGCGCGAACTATCAGCTGCAGCTCGACAGCGTTCCTGGCCAGGGCACCTGCGCCCGAATCGTGATTCCCGAGCTCGTCGTTCCGGCGAGGATCACCGCGTGACCGACATTCCGCTCCGCGCGATCGTCGTCGACGATGAGCAGTTGGCGCGAGACGAGCTCTGCTTTCTGCTCGGGCAGCTCGACGATATCGAAGTGGTTGGCCAGGCCGATAACGGCATCGAGGCCTTGCGCATCGTGGATGAGCAGTCGCCCGACATTCTGATGCTCGATGTGCAGATGCCCGGTCTGACCGGGTTCGAGGTGGCGCGGCGCCTTCTTCGCGCTGGGATCGACACACATTTCGTATTCGTCACCGCATTCGATCAACACGCCATTGAGGCGTTCGAGGTCAACGCGGTTGATTACCTGCTGAAACCGGTGGAAGGGGAGCGCCTTGCGACCGCGATCGAGCGTGCCCGCCGCCGGATTCACGCCCACCGCCAGGCAGCGAAACCGCCTTCCACAGACGACGTGGAACGGCTCCTGCAGCTGATGTCTGAACGTCAGGGCCGGAGGGAACAACTGGCGCTGAAGGTCGCCGACCGGTTCCTGCTGGTACAATCAGATGAGGTCGTCCATGCCTCGGTACAGGACGACGTGATCACCGTGGTAACGAACAGCTTGTCTGGAACGTCCAACTATCGGACACTGGATGAATTACAAGCGAGGCTCGATCCGGCAATTTTCTGGCGCGTGCATCGCTCGCATCTTGTTAACATTAATAAAATCAAGGAGATCGTGCCCTGGTTCAGCAGGAACTACATCCTGAAAATGAAGGACGGGAAGGGCACCGAAATCCCGGTGAGCCGATCGCAGACCAAACGGCTCCGCGAGTATCTGAGGTTATGAGTAATCAGTACGATCCGTACGCACCGCCACCACCGCTTCCGATCCCGGAGTCGTACGCCGCCCCGGAACCCGCAGCGGATGCCTTGACGGCGCCCGAGCCGCTCGTGGCGACCGAACCGGTGCCGGCACTTGCCGACGGCATTGGTGCGCAACGCGATACGCGCCTGGCGATGGACGGCGGGGCGCTGCGAATGGAACGCGTCGTCGAGGAACTGGTCGCGTGGCTCAAGACGCTGGCGTCGGCCGCCGTCTACGCCACGCTGATCGTGACGTTTGGGTTCCAGGTCGCCCGGGTTGAAGGGCACAGCATGGCGCCGACGCTCGAAGATCAGGACCGCCTGATCGTCAACAAACTGGCCTACCGGATTGGCGAACCGCATCTCGGTGACATCGTCATGCTGTATTACCCGAACGATCCGAGCAAGTCGTTTGTGAAGCGCGTGATTGCCGAAGAAGGGGATCAGCTTCGGATCGTCGACGGGCG
>JBPYFA010000199.1:0-22286 GCA_051986585.1 Vicinamibacterales bacterium
GGCCGAGTCGTTCGGAACCGGAACCGGATCACGATTCAGATCGGCACGCATGAACGGGATCCCGTTCGGCATGGCGTCATAGCGAACTGCGTCGACGCCCGCGTATGACTCGACCAGGTCGCCGAGAAACGTGCGAAGCCGCCCGGCGCCACAGCCCACGTCCACGATTCGGCCGCGCCCGCCCCGACGGCGAAGCGCATCGACGGCGGCGGTATAGATCGCCTCCTCGCTCGTGCCCAGACTCTGCCGCGCACGAGATTCAAGGCTCAGGTCGGGCGAGCTGCTCATGCCGCGGACGGTAAACCCAACGACGAAAGTGCGCGCGAGATTTGCGGAAGAACGATAGACGGATCGCAACGTGCGAACGCATGCGCCGGAGCAGCGGCAGCCAGCTGCGCGCGAAGCGCCGAATTGCAGACGAGATCATCGAGCGCGTGGGCGAGAGCCGCCTGATCGTTTGGCGGCACCAGCCGCCCGCAGGTGGATCCGACGATCTCCGGA
The DNA here is from genome assembly GCA_051986585.1 of Vicinamibacterales bacterium. GTDB lineage: Bacteria > Acidobacteriota > Vicinamibacteria > Vicinamibacterales > 2-12-FULL-66-21 > JALZOC01. The sequence continues at coordinate 502 of JBPYFA010000199.1, forward strand.
GCGCCTCCCATGTCTGCGGTCACGACCGGAACACCGGCGAGGAGGGCTTCGGCAAAGACGACGCCGAAGGGCTCCGGCCTGGTGTTTGCCTGGGCCAAAAGATCGGCGCCGGCGAGGAGCCGCGCCACGTCACGCTGTTCACCAAGCATCCGCACCCGTGAATCAAGCCCGAGCCTGCGCACCTCGATCGAGATGGCGGCTTCATAATCGCGCTCGTGCGGCCGTTGAGCCCCGCCGGCAATCCACAGCTGCCATTGACGCGAACGCACCTGGCTGAGCGCGCGAATCAGCTCGAGATGCCCCTTCCACGGCTCCATACGACTCGCCGCCAGGATCACCACGTCGTCGGGAGACGCGCCGAACCGGGCACGAATCTGCGTGCGATCGTCCGGCATGCCTCGCGCGATCGTGACCGGGCAGTAAATCACCACTTGCGGTGCGCCCGGTTGCAGCGCTGCGGCTGTGGCAGCGGTCCAGTGACTGTTGCAGATGACGAGGTCGGCCCCCGCAGCGCGGCATGCACGTTCGACCAAGGGAGTACCGGTTGCACGATCGTGCTGCCACAGCGCCGTTGGAACGCCGCAGGCACGGGCCACCCCTCCGAAGATGGCGTGCGGCCATGGCGCGTGACAGACAACGGCCGCGAAGGATCGCGATCGCAGAATCGATCGAAGACGGTGACGGGCGCGTAGAACGGAAGATGGATGGCGAAGTCGGACGTCGCCGAGATAGTGCACCGCGACGCGGCGCTCGCGAAGTTCCGACAGCAGCCGGCCATCTGCCGCGACCGCAAATTTAAAGTCCTGGCCGCCGCACTCCGCCAGCGTTCTCAGCATGCGCTCGATGCCGCCATACAAGCGGCCGCTGGCGATGTGGAGAGAGGTCATCGATTGGGTGCCAGGAGTGCCAGGGGTGCCAAGAGTGCCTCGAGTGCTGGTGCCTGCGCTAAAAGAATCGCTGCGGCACGATGACGGTGTCGTTCGGGAGCACGAGGTCGGTCATCTTGACCTTGATCTCGACAAGGATGCCGTCCACCATGCGCTGAATCTTCGTCCGGCTCTGCGCACCGCGCTCGGTGACACCTCCAGCCATCGCGATTGCCTTCTGCACCGTCACCTCGCCTTCGAGCACGTAGGTGTTAGGGGCGCGAACAAAACCGTTCACGATGAACGTCTGTGCCTTGGGCACGTTGACCGTGTCGCCGTCACTCAGAAGAATCTGCTGCGCCCGGCCGCTCCGGAGATCTTCCATCGCGACTCGCAGCGGCGGCGTCTTCGACGGATCGACCGCACCGGGCGATGATTGTCCGGCCGGCTTCCGATAGATTTCCACGTACGGACCGGCCTCGGGCGTTGGCGATCCTGCCTGCGAGAGCACGTCCATGATCGTCATCGCACCCTTGAGCGGCACTGCGCCCGGCACGCGCACCTGGCCGTTCACATAGACCACCTGGCTGCGATACGTGTCGACCTCGATGCTCACTTGAGGGTTGACGAGGAATCCATCCGGCGGACCGAGCCGCTTTTTCAAATCCGCCGTGATCTGCCGAACCGAACGGCCACCTGCGACCACACGTCCGACCAGCGGAAAATCAAACGAGCCTTCGCTGTCGACGGTCACCGTCTTGGTGAGCGTCGGCTCGTCGAACACCGTGATCGCGAGCCGATCCTGTGGACCGACGATGTATTCAGCTGTCGGCGCCGGATTGTGCGCCTGCAACAGCAACAGCAGGGAGAAGAGAATCGACATAGTCAGGTACCGTAAGTGAACGACGCAAACACTCGTCGCTTTTCGTAGCCGCGATCGGGGAGATCGCTCAGTCGCCGGTTCATTTCCCAGGTCACGCCAAGCCGGAATAGTGAGTGCCAGCGATACCCGGCACCGCCGCCGAACGTTTCGACTCGATCCGTTCGGCTCGCTCCGGCGGTCTGGATGCTTCGGTACCCGAGCGACTGGCGTCCGCCAAAGGCCTGCACATCGATCGGCCCAACCAGCTGATAGGTCGCGGTCAGGCGTCCGCCGGTCGCGAGGTAATACGGTTCGAGATCCTCGTATGAATACTGCACGTCGCGCGTGAGGTCCAGATCGAACTTCATCCGTTCCAGCAGCGTGTAGCCGGCGATCACCTGGACGACGACGCCGCTGTAATCGGGGACCGTCGGGTCGAGCGGCGCGAAGTGCCGATAGCCCACCGACACTGTTCCGCGAACCAAGGCAGTGGGATCGAACTGGAGTGCCGGGGTGATGCGAAACGTGTCGGCGTCGCGCTCGTGGGCAGAGTCGAACCGATCGCGCTGCAGCGATGCGGTCAGGTTCAGCGTCGTCAACGGCGTCAGCGCGAGTTGAACCCCCGATTCGATGCTGTCGGTTGTCGAGTTGAGATTGTGCGCCAGATCGGTGCCGCGAAACTCGCTGCCCTCCTCATAGGCGAGATCCGCATGCCGCACGTTGAACACGACATCGGTATGGGACGCGACCGACAGCCGCGTGCCGCCGGCGATCGTTCGCTGCGTGCGCGGAGCGCGCGCGTCGATCTCGGCATTCAGACGTTCTCTCGTCGACACCCAGCCGCCCGAAACATATGGCTGCAATCGGCCCAGATTGGCATCCAGCCTGAGATCGGAGCCGAAATTCACCGACTCTTCATCTTTGAAGTCCTGAAAGTAGACGAGGTCGGTGGCGGCCCCGTAAGACAACAGCACTCGCCCGGCGCGCACACGCGCAACCAGTCGAGGAATGATGGTGGCGGTCAGGTCTTCCTGCGGGTTGGCCGCTTCGTTGAACACGTTCGAGTCGCTGCCGGCGTTCGTGATCGACAACGATGGACGCAGGCCGACCGGCCCGGCGTGAATCGGCATCGATTCGATCGGTTCCGGCGCGGTACTCTGCGCGAAAGCGGGCGCTCCCATCGCGAGCACTCCGGTCATGAAGGCCGACACGACATAGGCGCGCACGGATTGCTCGGTCATCATGGGCGGGGCTTCAATCTGGCGATGCCAAGTTGTCTGGTCTTTCTGTACAAGTTGGCGCGTTCGATGCCGAGAATGCGGGCGGCTTCGGTCATCCGCCACCCCACGGCATCAAGCACGCTGGCGATGTAATCCCGCTCAAAGGTCTGACGAGCCTCGCGCAGGCTGGCGTAGCTGCCGAGCGTCCCGCGCGGTCGCGCCCCGAGCGGTTGGAGATCGGCGAGAACATCTTCCTGTCGAATCACGCCACCAACGGATCGTTCCACCAGCCGGCTCAGAGACTCGCGAAGCTCATCCAGATTGCCCGTCCACCGCAGCGAGGCCAGCGCCGTTTTGGCGGCCGGTGCGAGCGTGCACGCTCCCCGACGTCCGTTGCAGATCTCCGCGAGCGTCGCGTCAATGACCTGCGGCAGATCGACCGCGCGATCGCGAAGTGGCGGAACGTCCAGCCGCACGCGCTGCAGTCGCCGAGACAGTTCTCGTCTGAATCGGCCCTGGTGCACAGCCGCGTCGACGTCCGGCGACGCCGACGCCATCACGCGAAACTTGATTGGCGAGGTGGATCGTCGCACCCGCAGTTCACCGTCACGCAACAGCCTGGAAATACGCAGTTGCGTCGCCGCCGGCATCTCGGTGACATCGACGAGCAGCACGGTTCCGCGACCGACCTCGGCGAATGCGCTGCCCACCAGCGCACATTCGTAGTCGGACCGGGGCGGAAGCGGCGAGCCAAACAGGTGCCGCACAACTTCGACCCGATCGTCGGCGCAGTCAACGACGATGAAAGGCTCGGACGAGCGCCCGCTGCCTTGATGAATCGCCCGCGCGATCCGCTCCGGGCAGAAACCTGACTCTGCGACGATCAGCACGGGATCGTCGGACTCGGCGGCGCGGCGCGCCACATCAGCAGCGCGCTGAACCGGCGGCGCCACGCCAATCAATTCGGCAGGCAGCGGCATCGCGGACCGCCGGACGTTCGTGGTGGTGTGTTGGTACATCTCCGAGAGGGTTTTGACCAAGCTCCGCCCCGTCAGTCACAGGCAGGCGACGGCCTTGCCTGCTGACGATCGGGCGAAAGAGAAAAACGGGTTGGGGAGGTGCCCAGATAGTGCCAGTATTTACGTCGTGTGTCAATACCGACACACGGAGTGTGGCATCAGTGACACCCGGCGGTGAGGTCGTCTCGCCGGGGGACACAGTGGTCTGACCCCGCGTAAGAGGAGCCCTACTGCCCCGTGGCGCGGCAGCCATGCACGCGCGCGTCATTGGAGTAGACGAGCACGCCCGGCATCGGTCGGGTTGCCTCGGCAGCCGATGGATCCAAAAGCACCGGTGCGAGGTCGATGGTGTTGTAGCCGAAGTGCTTGGCAATCGATCGCACCGTCTCTGCATCCCGGATCGTCGTATCGGTCCACACCGTGCTCGATTCGCAGAGGCATCGACGCAGGGTGGCGGTCAGAGCCTCGGCCTGCAGCTGCGGCTGAGTGCCGGTCGCGAGCGTGCCAAGAATCGACACCGTCGTTCCCGGCCAGGCGTACCAAAACGGCGGCGACCACCCGCTGGTCAACCAGCAAGTCGACGGGGTCGCGAGCGCATAAGCCGTCGTCGCCGCGATGCGTCGTTCGCGCCCCTGACCGATGGCATCGCCAATCAACCAGCCATTCACGACGAGCACCATGGCGGCGAGAATGAGAGTCGTGCGGGCGCGGGTGTGAATCGCGAGCAGCCCGACGGGGATCGGCCACAGCACGTAGAACTTCACATAGCCGTACTGCTGATTTCGAACGACCGGCAACGCCAGCAGGACCGCCGCCGCAACCAGCACGCTCCAGTGCCGATCCCGTACTGCTCGGAGGACGAGCATGCCGGTAATGGTGAATCCGAGAAACAGAAGAACGATATTCAACACGGCGCCCGATGCTGTCTGCACATCAGAGCTGCGCAGGGCACGCCACAGAGCCCTTATTCCAGTAAAGTTCTCGAGCGCGACGATCCCTTGCGGCGGTCCCATGATCGCGGCCGCCAGGAACTTCACCGGTGAAGACGACGCCATGAACGTTCGTGTCATCGGGTTGGTCTCGCCGCCGAACGTCGTGGCAATCGCCGCGGTTGGCGCAGAATCGTTGGCGATGATCTGTGCCGCGATCATCACGGCAACCATTGCGAACACGGCGACGCCGATGGCAGCGATGATCGACCGCCTGCGAAGCGTCTGGCGCGTTGCCACAAGCGGCAGCATCCCAAGCGCCAGGATGACCCCCTGATAGATCAATGAGCCAACCGCGATCGCGACGGCGGCGCAGATGACGGCGGCTCGAGCGCGACGCGCATCGTTCCGATGAATGCGCGCGAAGGCAAGGCCGCCGGCGACAAGGGCTGCCGCAATCTGCGGTTCGGCGATGTCGGAGAACAGCACGAGAACCGGGGCACAACTGCCGGCCAGAAGCAGACCGGCCGTTCGCCGCGCCGGATCATCGCACTCTGCGCGAAACCAGATGAGAAGAGCGCCCAGAAAGACAATCCCGGAGGCGACACACAGCGCGAGAACGGCGCGCAGGCTCGATTCCGCTCCGCTGACCAGCCCGACGGCCGACAACATCCGGACCCAGAACCGTGCGAGCGGTGGAAAGAAGAGCCATCGCGGCTCGCCAAGTTCGATGTGATCCGACATGATTGCCGGCAGGTGCCGGACGCCGTCGCCGAGGAACTCCTGCCGTAAACTGGCGGCACTGGCGAGCAATGTAGCCAAGCCCACAAGCACGAGCACATCCGACCAGGCACGCATGTCGGTGCGAACGCCAGCTACCGGTCTGGGGTCGTCGATCAGTGGCCGACCCCTCCCAACCCTCGTCGCACCATGCGTATCGCCCATCGCCCCGGTCGGCCGATCTGGTGCCGGAACGAACGCTGATGTTTGAGGAGTGCTCCAGGAAAACGCCGATCGAACGTATCCAGATCGGCCTGCCGATCGCGCGCGATCCGAGCCGGATGCACAAAAGGCTCCACGAGCGGCGCGGTCGGTCGATTCGACAACTCCGTCACGTCTCGTGTATTTGACGCCAGCGGTCCGTGTCCGATGTTCGACACCAGGTTCGAGGCGGGATGAATCGATAACCCATGGGCCATGCACGCGTGATACCACGCGTAGTCCCACGAGATCGGCGTTCCGAGCGCCTGATGATCGTCATGCAAACGAGCGAAGGTTGACCGCCAGTAGCGACGCTCGTCGGCAGAGTCGAACAACGCGTTCGTTTCTGCCTGTTCGCGAAAGTGCGGCCACGAGCGGATCGACGGATCGAACAACGACCACGCGCGGCGCCAGGTGGCCCATCCCCAGGCAAGCGGATACTTCGAGAAGAAGTACGACGCATCCCCTTCACGTCGAGCGCGATAGCATTCGCCGCTGACATGCACGACGCGCGCATCGTCCTGATATCGACGAAGCATGGATGAACAAAAGGCGAAGAACTGCGGGTGCGGCAGACAATCGTCCTCGAGCACGATCGCCGAATCAAATTCCTGGAATACCCAATTGATCGCCGAGATCATCCGCCGATTCAGCCCGAGATTCTCGTCGCTGAAATCGCGCATGGCGTCGCAGTTCCAGTCGACGCGCTGCACGATCGTTCGGGTTTCGTCGCAGGCCGCCCGATCGGCGCGTGTCGCTGGACCGTCCGCGGCAATGAACAAATGCCGTGGTCTGACGGCGGCGATCGCCTCGAACACCCGGCGCGTCGCCTCGGGCCGTCGGTAGATCACGAAGAGGACCGGGGTGTCGAGGCTCACGCACCTGCCCCTGCACCGGCGATCAGCGCGAGCAGCCGGTCCGCGATTGCCGGTGCGCCGTACGACTGTGCACGGGCACGGCAGGCGGCCGACCGCGCCTGCCATTCCGGCTCGTCGGTCAGCAGTTTCACGACCGCGTTCACGAACTTGCGCCGATAAAACCAGCTTCGAGGCCGTCCATCGATCAGCACGCCGGCCTCACCCACCGTGGTCGTGAGCGCGAAGGCGTTCGTCGTCACTGGAACGGCCCCAGCGGCCATGCACTCGGCGGCGGCAATGCAAAAACCCTCTTCGAACGTACACGGGTAGGCCAGAACACGCGCACGCAGCTGTTCGGCAACCAGTCGACGTCGATCGACATGTCCGAGATACTCGACTCCGGGTTGATGGGCAAAGAATCGCATGAAAGCGTCCCTTGCCGCCGCTCGCCCCCACAACGTGAAGTCGGACGTGATCACCAGCGTCGCATTGTTGACGCGTGTTCGAATCGCAGGAAAGAGATCTTTGAGGTAATAGAGACCTCGATCGGGGACCGAGCAATACAAGAGAATCGGATCGCGACGACTCGGTGCCTCGGCATAATTCCCCAGGTCGATCGGTGGCGGCAACACCTCCATGTCCGGTGCGGCGACGTCGGCTTCGACTCTCGATCGCATGAATGGCGACAGCGCCAGACGCAGGGTCGCCCATGCCATGCAGCGCGCGATCATGGTGGCGTCGGGAACGTGCACATCGGTAGCGAGAAATACTCTGGCACCGGTCGCCTCCGATGCGGCAGGGCTCCATTGCTTCACGAGGACGGTGACATCCGCGTCTCGTGGACGAACCTCACGGATCGGCAGATACCTTACCGCCTCCATCTGCTCATGCTCGATCCGTGTCGCGACGGTGACCGCCACCCCGCGGCACGCCAGCTCTTCGGCGAGCACCACGACGAGCGCCTCCGTACCGCCGACGCCCGCGTCGTGATGTTTCGCACCGACAAAACCTGGCGCGAAGTCACAGATGAACAGGATCGCCGAAGGCCTCTCCGCCCTCATACGCTCCGGAGCAGACGGTGAAAGGCGCCGCCTCCAGCTTCGAGCGCCTCCCAGGTGCCTTCCTCGACCAGCCGTCCCTGTTCGAGCACGATCAACTTGTCGGCCTCGCGGATGGTCGACAATCGATGGGCAATCACAATTGTCGTTCGGCCGCGCGATGCATTCGTCAGCGCCTGCTGCACGAGCTGTTCTGACACCGTATCGAGATGGGATGTCGCTTCATCGAGAATCAGGATGGATGGATCCCGGATGACTGCTCGGGCGATGGCAATCCGCTGCCGCTGACCGCCAGAGACCATCGCGCCGCGCTCGCCGACAAGCGTGTCGAGGCCTTGAGGCAGCGCAGCGACGACGTCTGACAGGTTGGCCACGTCGATGGCGCGCTGAATCGCGGCCGGGGTCGCGCCGTCGAACCCGTAGACAATGTTTTCGCGGAGGGTGCCGTGAAACAGAAAGGCATCCTGCTCGACCAGCGCGGTTGCGCGATGCCAGCTTTCCGGCGAGAAGTCCCAATAGTCGATCCCATCGACGGTAATGCAGCCACGCGTCGGCGTGCGAAAACGCAAGAGGATGGCCGCCAGGGTTGACTTACCGGAACCGCTCGACCCGACGATCGCGACGGTCTGGCCAACCGGAACGGAGAACTCAACGTCTTTCAGCGCCGACGCGCCGTTCGGATACGTAAAGCTGACGCGCTCGAACCGCAACGCGTCTCGGATGGGAGTGTAGACGCGCGTTCCGAACGCCCGTTCTGGATATTGCGGTGTGTCGAGCCAGACCTGCACCTCCCTGACGCCGCCAGCGAGATACAACAAATGGCCCTGCAGCCCGTACAACTGGTTGAGCAGCGGCAGGAGCCGAAGCAGCATGAAGCCGTAGGCTAGCAGATAGCTGCTCAGCATGTGGCCGGGCCGCACGAAAAAGATGTACGCGCAGCACACGATCAGCATGGCGCCGACCACCGCAAGTGTCTCGGTCAGTGGAAAAAGCAGCGACGACGCGTGCGTACTCCGTTCTTCCGCTCGCGCTTGAGCGATGCTGAGCGCGTGGAAATCGGCAATCACCTGCGTTTGCGAGTTCGTCGCACGGACGATTCGCACCCCGGCAAAGGATTGGGTCAGCAACGACGCAATCCGGTGATTCAGCTCGGTCAGCTCGACGCCGGCCGACGTGATGCGGCGATAGACGAACGCGAGCACGCCTCCGATTGCTGCGGCCAACGCGACGACGAGCAGCGTCAGCGGCCAGGAAATGTAACAGAGCGCAGAGAGATAAAAGAGGCCGATCGACGATCGTTGCAGCGTCGCAACCAGCACGTCGATCGCCAACGCCACGCGGTAGGTTTCGACCAGGAATACGTTCGCGATCTCTCCGCCGGGCGAGCGATCGAAGAGGTCCAGATCCGCGCTGTGTAGCCGCCGGAACAGCGCGTCGCGCAACGTGACGGAAATGCGCTTCTTCAGGTCCGCCGCGATCACCTGGGCGATGTAAGCGGCCGTGTTCTTGGCCGCGATCGCCACGACAATGGCCGCACAGATCACCGCCACGTAGAACGCGGGCGAATGCCCCGGCAGTTGCCCCTCGAGCCACTGGAGCGGGCGCATGGGCGTCGCATTCTCGCCGCCAAGCAGCAGTGACAGGAGCGGGACGAGCAGCCCGACGCCCGCCCCTTCGAACACCATCACGAACAGCGAGCTCGCGAGAACCGCCGCCAGCCGCACGCGTTCGGCGCCGAGAAACGGACGAAGCCTTCGGACGACGAGCGCGAATTCGCGGAAATGTGAGAGGGTACTCAACCGACGCTAGGATACGGCATCTCTCGCGTCGAGCGAGCATTGAACGATATCGTCTTGGACCCGCACGTCCGAACCCGGACGTTCACGCTCGATCGACGCCACCAACTCCGGAATGGTTGGATACCCATCCTCACCACTGAACAGCCGCGCATCATCGATCAGCACCACGTGTCGGCGAACAGGATGAGAGAGGAGCGCATCCAACTCGGCCCGGACCGGACTGTCCTGGTCGCCTCTCGCGCTGGTGCCGCCCATGAAATGTCCATCCAGCCAGAACAACGCCGGTTCGCCCAGCTGCTCCAGCACGCGCGGCAGCAGCCGTGCGCTGTCGCCAAGCAGAAGCTCGATCCCGGGGTCGCCAGCGAATCGCTCGGCCGCAGCGCGATGGATGTCTGGCGACAGCTCGATTGACACGATTCGACGGAAGTACGGCCGCATCGCCGCCACCATTTCTCCACTGAACGTGCCAGTCTCGACGAACGTCGAGAAGTGTCGCGCCCGTTGGTGAGCAAGAATCACCGACTGCTTGACGACGTGCGGCGGCGGCAACGGACGTCCGCGCAGCCGCCATTGAAACGCAACCCGCCGTCGCGTCAGGTCAATCAGCGCGGGAGAAACCGACAGTCGCCGCCACCACTCGCGGATCGGATCACTCATCGGCTCGTCCGGCCGCCTCGATGATGACAGCGATCGTGCGCTGCAACACTGAAGCGAGAGCGTATGGGCCCGCCGCTTCCGCCGCGGCCGCGGAAAGCCGCTGGGTGAGGGAGGCGTCCGACTGAATTCGGCGGACGGCCGCGACGAGCGCAGCGGCGTCGCGCTTCGGAACGAAAAGGGCACTCTCTTCGTGACGGAGAGCATCGGACGCCACGCCTACCGGCGTACACACAATCGGCAGCCGGGACGCCATCGCCTCGACAATCGCACGGCTGAAACCCTCGTAGAGGCTCGGAAAGATGAACACGTCGGCATCCCGATACAACTGCGCAAGCGCTCGCTGGTCAACCCGCGGAAAGACTTCGATTCGCGCGCTGAGTGTCGGCGGGAAATCGGCTTTTACGGTCTCCGCAGATGCGAGCGTGCCGGCGCAGATCAGTCGCAGTCCACCATCATTTTCGAGGAGTGTCGCCGCCGCCTCGCGAAGATACCGGATTCCTTTCATCGGAAGCCATTGGCCGACGAACAGAAGCGTTCGCATCGGGCGCGGCAGTCGTGACGCGAGGAAGAATTCCGGCGGAACCCCGTGAGCCAGGACGTGAATGTCCTTCGGCGACGCCCAACCGCGCGAGACGATGAACTGCGCTTCGGCCTGGTTGAGGCACGCGACACCCGACGCAGTCCGACAGGCAACCCTCAGGAATAGTGGCATCAGCCCTTCCTGCAGGAACCGGTATCGCCAGGACAGGCGTTCGCCATTCAACACGCTCTCCTTGCGAAGCTCGTCGTGATACATCGGCTCGACACCGTGAAACATGACCAGCGCACGTGGCCGTCCGCGACAGATCGCGGTACCGAGCCAACCCGAGTAGCTATGGAACATCACGAGGTCGAACGCATTGCGATGCGCGTGCAGCCACGACGCAATCGCGATCGGGTAGACGAATGGAACCCAGCGGCCGCTCAGCCGCCCGATCGTACGAACGTCGGCGGGGGAGACGATCCGCATCGAGTGGCCCTGATGCTCGAGCGCCTCAGCGAGCGATTGATAACCTATGTAAACCGCCGACTGCGCGTCCTTTGGTGTCTGAATGACGGTGGCCAATCGGAGACGCCGCTCACTCACCACTCTGCTCCTGCGTCCATCGCGCACGCAGCAGCCCGCCGCACCAGCCGGCCAGCCAGATCCACTGCGCGAGATCGGTCCGCGTACGAAGCCGCAGCAGTTTCCATGCGAGATGGCGTGTGAGATCGTACGCCAGTCGAGGGAATGATTCAGTCCCGGAAGGAACATATCGACGTTGGACGTGCGCGCCGCTTTCTGCCCACGCCCACGCCTGTCGAAACACACCGGACACGGTATCGCGGAAGCGCACGTGCATCACGGCGTCGGGAACGAACGCGAGCGGCGTTCCTCGCAGCTGAACCCGTATGCAGTAATCGGTATCCTCCTGCCCGGCCATCGCCTTCAGCGTCGTGTCGAAGCCGTTGACGGCGTCGTGCACCGATTTACTGATCCCGAGTCCGCCGGCACCAGCGTACGGAAGCGTGGGGTGGCAATAGCCGCCGGCCAGGCCACTGCTCTGCCCGTCCTTCGCGCTACCGCGCGCCGCGGCCAGCCAGGACGCATTGAGCTTCGTAAAATCGTAGCGGCAGGCGACGAATTGATTGCGCTCGAGCGCGTTCCCCATCGCCTCGACGTAGCCGTCACCCATCTCATCGTCCGCATCACAAAACAGAATCGCGTGGCCGCTGGCGGCGCGTGCGCCGGCGTTTCTCGCGTACGCCGCGCCGCGTGTCCCGGTCGCGTCGACGACGCGGAGCGTCGGGATGCGCTGGCGAAAACCTGCGGCAATCGCGACAGTGCGGTCACGCGAACCGTTGTCGGCGACCAGCACTTCCCATCTGTAGCGAGTGACCTGCCGAGAGATTGCAGACAGCTGCGCAGAGAGGGTGTTCTCGCTGTTGTAGCACGGGATCACGATGCTCAACTGTGGAGCGGCTTCGACGTCGGAACTCAGCGCATGGCGTCCGGCCTGATCGGACATCCGCGGCCGTCAGTAGGCGAGCAGGCGCCTGGCGGCGCGCTCGATTTCGTCCTCAGAAGGCAGATACGCGTGTTCGAGCGGCGGCGAGTACGGAACCGGCGTATCCAACGCGCCAACAATCCGGACCGGCGCGTCGAGAAACTCGAAGGCTTCCTCCTGGATGATCGCGGCGACGCTTTCGCCAATGCCACCAGTCCTCGAATCCTCGTGCACGATGAGCACCCGACTGCACTGTTCCGCGACCGCCAGAACCGCGCTGCGGTCGAGCGGCATCAGCGAACGCAGATCGAGAACGGCCGCCTCGTGGCCGTCCACCGCCAACCGTTCCGCAACGCGGAGCGACACGTGCACGTAGGCTCCATACGAGATGATCGCCAGATCGGTGCCCTCCCGCCGCAACGCCGCACGGCCGATGGGGATCGGATCGGGCGCTTCGTCGGTCAACGACTGCTTGATGCGCGGGTCCCGGTACATGGCGATGTGCTCGTAATAAAGAACAGGGTCCGGGTCGGCCACCGCCGAGGCCATCAACGCCCGGGCGTCCGAGGGCGTCGAAGGGACGACGATCTTCAGCCCTGGCGTGCGATAGAACCATGCTTCCGTATTCTGGCTATGGAAAGGCCCCGCGTAGCGAAGACCACCCCATGGCAGCCGAACGACGAACGGCACACTCCCGCCCCAGCGGTATCGAATCATCGACGCGTTGTTCACGAGCTGATTGAACCCCGTGGCAACGAAGTCGTTGAACTGCATCTCGACGATGGGGCGCTGACCCGCGATCGACGATCCGATCGCGACGCCGAGAATGGCGCTCTCTGAAATCGGCGAGTTGATGATGCGATCACCAAATTCGTGGAGCAGTGGGCGTAGCAACAGGAACGCATTTCCGTACTTCCCGCCGACGTCCTCGCCAAAGACGAAGACGCGCGGGTCTCCTCGAAGCGCATCACCGACGCCCAGCATTACGGCTTCGAGGAAGGTATGCCCTTTGCGATTGAACGGTCCAACCGGTTCGAGGTCTGGCATCGGATGAGGCGCGCGGGCCGCGCGGCGTTCCGGCTCCAGCACGTCGATTCGGCCGCGCGGCGGTTCGCCGGCGAGTACGCCAACGCCAACATCAGCGGCCGAAGGCCAGTCGGCCTGGATGACGAGCTGCGCCTGGGACTCGACGACCTCCTCCGCTTCACGTTTCCAATCGTCGACGATGGACGCGTCGATCAGGCCTGCGGCTTCGAGCCGCGCGGCATACGTGCGGATGGGATCGCGGGCCGCCCAATACTCGTAGCGCTCCCGATTCACATACCCGCCATCGGTGAGCGGCGGATATTCCCAGCCGAGCGACGGATCCTTGCCCAGGTAGAGCATGTCATCGTGATGAGCGTGACCGCACATGCGCATCGCGATCAACTCGATCAAGGCCGGCCCCTGTCCCGCGCGGGCGCGCTCGACGGCCCAGTGGAACGCCGCAGCAATCGCGTCGGGATCGGTTCCGTCGATCGTGACACCGGGAATGCCGTAACCAATCGCCTTATCGGCGAACACGCGAACGGCGGATTGATCAGAAACAGGTGTGGACAACGCGGTTTGGTTGTTTTCCAGGGCGAACACGGCCGGCAGCTTTCGAACGGCGCACAGATTGATCGCTTCGTGCCACTCTCCCAGCGATGATCCTCCCTCTCCGATGAAGGACAGCGCCACCCGGCCCGCTCCCTCGCGCGCGAACGCAAACGCGAGCCCGGTCATCGCGGCCGGCCCGGTACCGAGCGGGGCGACCGCGGGCCAGACGCCGTGCTGCATGTCGCCGACGTGCAGGTCTTTCCCGTTCATCGGCGGACCGGCCTTGCCCATCTGCGCGGACAGGACGCGGCGGATCATTTCCGGTTCGGGGCGCATCGCAATCGTCACCGCGAGATCGCGGATCAGCGGCGCGACGACGTCGCCTCGCCACTCGTCACCGTCGCGATACGCATCGCCTCGACGGAGACGAATCGCCGCACCGTAGATTGCCTCCTGGCCGAGCGACCGGAACCCCTTGCCCTGGAACACCGCCTCTCCATATCGCACTTCACCATTGGTGAAGAATGCCTTCAGCCGGTTGTCTGTGGCCCGGGTCGTCAGCATCCCGCGAAGGATTTCGAGGCGTTCCTCTGCGGTCAGGGAGGCACGGATGGCGGCCCGCTGCAGGAACCCGTCACACGCATCGACAATGTTTTCGACCGCCTGGTGGAAACGCTCTGCCGCGGAGACACCGGGAGTGGGATCGGACACATCGATGGGGGCGAGACGCTGGAGGCGGGCGCGAAACTCGCGCGCGAACGGTTCGCGAAGCCGATCGATGCCGCTGTCGAGCACCGGATTCACGCCGCTTGCCGCAGCAAGCGCTTCTCGTGCCGATGTGGCGGCAAACGGATAGCGTTCGAGGACGAACGCGCCGAATTCGCGTCGCAGCGAATCGGCGATCGTCTGCGGCCCATGCATGCCGCTCATCCTACCGCAGTCAGGAAACTTTGACGGCGCCGTTCACGAAGGCTTCAATCTGAGGAGCCGGCATCGCCCCGGTGGTACGAGCCGTTTCCCGTCCGCCCTCGAAGATCGCCATCGTCGGGATCGACCGGATGCGGTAGCGCTCGCCGAGCTCAGCCAATTGATCCGTGTTCACTTTGACGACCACGAAACGGCCGGCGTTCGAGGCCGCCACCTTCGCAATCTCCGGGGCGACCATGCGGCACGGACCGCACCAGGGTGCCCAGAAATCGACGACGACAGGCTGCCCGGCGCCCCGCACCAGCGCGTCAAAGGCCTCGACGCTCGGCACTTCGATCGGTTCGGCGGGAGGCCGCATCGTCGTTTTGCATCGGCCACACCGTGTCTCACGGCTCGAATACGGAACCCGATTGCGTTGCCCGCACGACGGGCACGAGATGATGAACCCGCGATCGTCCAGCTGAATGTCGCTCATGGGCAGCCCTCGATCAATTTTAGCCAATCCCCGTCAATTTGGGTCGTTCACCATCGAACTGTGGGAGCGTGACAGTGGCTGTTGCTCGATTCGAGCTAATCGGATATCGCAAGCTCCCCCGGCACAATCGGGCGCGTTCTCGGAAGCAGCCCGCGGCGAGCCAGGTTGCCGACATATGCAAGGATGGCAACGAACACGACCAGCTTGAAAAGATCGGCAGCGGTCGATCGCGGAAGCACCTTCCAGAGAACCCACAAAATCGGCTGGGCGATGCAGACCGCCCAGACCGATCCATAGAAATATCGCCGCTCGTGTCCCTCGTTCTGGGTTGATGCCTTCACGCGCGGCAGCTGACCGAAGGCGCCGAGCAACCAGATCGTGACGACAATAGGGAAATACGCAATGTCGTAGAGCTGACGTAACCACCAGTTGCCGGTGATGACGGCGCCCGCAAGACCGGCAATGTTCAGACACGCGAACGCGATGACCTCGCTCCACGCGAGCGTGTAGCAGATGCGCCGGTAAAGCGGGTTTGGACGATCTTCCGTGAAGCGGATGATGTAGGGCCGCGGCTCGACGCCGGGTAGCTTTCCTCGCAGTCCAGCCATGCCGGTCAGCAGCAGCACTGCGCCAAGCCACAACGCCATGCGTGAATCGAAGCCATGGGCGAACAGGTCGAAGGTCAGCGGTCCAGGCGCAATAAAGAACACGAAAATCCAGATTGGCCAGTGTGCAAATCTGTAGCTGACCTTGTTGCGCTCCCGGATGGTTCGGTCGCTGGCCAATTCGACGCGTTCAGCGTGGCCGAGCGTGCGTTCGTAGGACGGTGGAATCAGGCTCCGCCGCGGGGGCGGTGCCTGCTTTTCACCTGGGGTGGCCGTGGTCACTCCTCACATTATTACCTGCGAATCGAACAGTGTGCCGTCCAACCTCGTATGGCACCCGTATGAATCTGAAGTACGCCTTCCGCATGCTGCTGAAAGACCCCTGGTTCACGCTCGTCGCCGTCGTCGCCCTCGGCCTCGGCATCGGGGTCAACAGCACGGTGTTCACGTTCGTGAACGCCGTACTGCTTCGAGGCCTGCCCTTCCCTAATGCCGATCAAATCGTCCACTTGAATGGCCGCAATACCGCGGAAGGCAATTCCCAGGGCGTCTCCTATCCCGACTTCCTGGACTGGCGGGCGCAGGCGCGAACGTTCTCGTCTCTGGCGGCGTATCAGCAGACCCCGATGAACCTCAGCGACAGCGGTCATCCGCCGGAACGAGCGAGCGGCGTCAAAGTCACGATCAATGCGTTCGGCATTATTGGCCAGAGCCCGATCCGTGGCCGAGATTTCAAGGACGGTGAGGATCAGAAGGGGGCCGAACCGGTGGCGATCCTCGGCTACGGCATCTGGAAGACGCGCTACGGCGCCGATTTCAGCATCATTGGCCGAACGATCAGGATCAACGACGTGCCGACGACCGTCATCGGTGTGATGGCCGAGGGGATGAAGTTTCCGACGAACACGGACGTGTGGATTCCGCTGATCCCGGACGCGGACATGGAGCGCCGCGACGTGAGGGGGCTCAATCTTTTCGGCAGACTCACGCCAGGCGCGACGCTCAAACAAGCGCAAACAGAGCTGACCGGCATCAACAAGAACCTCGAACGTCAGTATCCCGACACGAACAAGTCGATGGACGCCGAGGTCATGACATTCAACCAGCGATTCAACGGCGGTCCAATCCGGATTGTGTTTCTCGCACTGATGGGGGCCGTCGGGTTCGTGCTGCTGATCGCGTGCGCGAACGTCGCGAATCTCCTGCTCGCGCGCTCGGCGCGGCGCTCGAGAGAGGTGGCCGTTCGTATCGCCCTTGGCGCGAGTCGAGCACGAGTCATTCGTCAGCTGCTGGTCGAAAGCACACTCCTGGCATTTCTTGGCGGAGTATTCGGCTGGCTGCTATCGCTCGTCGGGATCCGTCTCTTCGACATGGCGGTCGCGGATGTCGGGAAGCCCTACTGGATCAAATTCACCATGGACGCCACGGTCTTCGGGTTTCTCGTCGCGGTGTGCTTTGCGACGGGGATTATTTTTGGCATCGTTCCCGCCTTCCAGGTATCGAAGACCAACCTGAATGAAATCCTGAAGGAGAGTGGGCGCGGCAACGCGGGAGGCCGCCGCGCGCGGTGGATGGCCTCCAGCATGGTTGTCGCCGAACTGGCGCTGACCATCGTGCTGCTCGCTGGCGCCGGGCTCATGATCCGCAGCTTCATGAAGCTGTATGCAATGGATCTCGGTATCGACACGAGTCGCATGCTGACGATGCGGCTGTCGCTCCCTGATAAGAAGTATCCGACTCCCGAGAAGCGGCGCCTTTTCTACGAGGCGCTGCTGCCGCATCTGGCCGCAATCCCCGGCGTTGCTGCCTCATCGATCACGAGCGCACCGCCGGGAAACGGCGCCGGCACACGGGGAATCGAATTCGAGGGACGTCCAGAGCCGGACCGCAAGAAAGTGCCGAGCGTGACGACGTTGTACGTGAGCACTGGATACTTCGATGCGCTTGGTGTCACGGCGCGACAAGGTCGGTTGCTGAGCGACGCTGATGGCAACGACGGCTCTGAAGCGGTGGTCGTGAACACACGGTTTGCGGCGCAGTATTATCCTGGCGAAGATGTTCTGGGAAAGCGCATCCGGTTCCAGGCGCCAGCGAGTGGACCAGCCGCCCAGAAAATCAAGCCCTGGATGACGATCGTTGGCGTGACGCCAACGATCCGGCAACGAAACGTGCAGGACGTCGACCCGGACGCGGTCGTGTACCTCTCGTACCGAATCGATCCGCCTGGCGGGACCGCGATTCTGATCCGCGGGCACGGTGAACCGGGGACGCTCTCGTCCGCGGTGCGCGAAGCGGTGCAAGCGACCGATCCGGATCAACCGGTGTTTGGGATCCAGACAATGGAACAGTCGTTCGCCCAACAACGCTGGCCGTATCGCGTGTTCGGGACGATGTTCACGATCTTCGCCATCATTGCGTTGGTGCTGTCATCGGTCGGCATCTACGCGGTCACGGCATACTCAGTGACGCAGCGCACCCAGGAAATCGGCGTCCGCATGGCGCTTGGCGCGCAATCGAGTCAAGTGTCGTGGTTGGTTCTCCGGCAGGGTCTTTTGCAACTGGTCATCGGTCTGACGCTTGGGACCGCAGGTGCCCTCGCAGCCGCCCCGGTGCTGCAGGTACTGCTGGTGCAAATCAAACCAACGGATCCGGTGACGCTTGGAGGAATCGCCTTGCTCTTCACCGCCGTCACGGTCTGTGCGTGCCTGATTCCAGCGCGCCGCGCTACGAGGCTGGACCCGCTCGCCGCGCTGAGAGTCGAGTGATTCGCAATTCGCAATTCGCAATTCGCAGTTCGCAGTTCGCGGTTCGCAATTCGCAGTTCGCGGTTCGCGGGTCGCGGTTCGCGGTTCGCGGTTCGTGGTTCGCGATTTGCGAGTAGCGGTCTGCAAGTAGCAGTTCGCGGTTATCATTCTGGCGATGATTCGCGCGGTGGCAGTTGGCGCGTTCGCGATCACGTTGATGGGAGCCACGGATCGATTCTCTCCGCGAGCGCAAGAGGCGCCGGCACCCGGCGTGCCCTTCGCGCTCGCCGAGGAACGGGCCCGCCGGATCAGCGACCTGCATTACCGCCTGCATTTCACCATTCCTTCGGATCCCGCCGCACCAATCGATGCGAAGCTCGAGATGCGATTCGCTCTCAGCGACGCGAAACGACCACTGGCGCTGGATTTCGCTGCACCGGGTCCGATTCACGCCGAGAGCCGCGGCCGAGAGATCGAGCTGACGGCAGCGTCGGAACACCTTCTGATCCAGCCGGCAGACCTGCATGAAGGTCAGAACGCGATCACGATTTCGTTTACCGCGGGCGATGCGGCGTTGAATCGCAATCCCGAATTCATGTACACGCTGTTCGTTCCGGCGCGGGCCCGATTGGCGTTTCCATGCTTCGACCAGCCCGATCTCAAGGCCACCTACACACTGTCGCTCGACATACCCGCCGGATGGGAAGCGCTCGCCAACGCACCCGAAATGGAGCGGGCGCAACACGACCGGCGCACGGCGATTCGGTTTGCGGAAACGGATCCCCTGCCGACCTACCTGTTTGCGTTTGCGGCCGGTCGGTATCAAGTCGAAACGGCTCTCCGAAACGGACGACGGTTCCGGATGTTTCACCGCGAGACCGACGGCGCCAAGGTCGCCCGAAATCGCGACGCGATCTTCGATCTGCACGCAACCGCGCTCGAATGGCTCGAGCGCTACACCGGCATCCGATATCCCTTCGGCAAGTTCGATTTCCTGCTCGTCCCGTCCTTTCAGTTCGGCGGGATGGAACACGCTGGAGCGATCTTCTACAACGCCTCCGGGCTGCTCCTCGACGAAACCGCGACACAAAACCAGAAGCTCGGCCGCGCCAGCGTGATCGCACACGAGACCGCGCACATGTGGTTCGGTGATCTCGTCACCATGCGCTGGTTCAATGACGTGTGGATGAAGGAGGTCTTCGCCAATTTCATGGCGGCGAAGATCGTGAACCCCTCGTTTCCGGGGATCAACCACGAGCTCCGATTCCTGCTCTCGTACTACCCTGCCGCGTATGAAGTCGATCGGACGGCTGGCACCAATGCCATCCGTCAACGGCTCGACAACTTGAACGAAGCGGGCACGCTGTACGGCGCCATCATTTACCAGAAGGCGCCGATCGTCATGCGGCAGCTCGAGATGATGCTGGGCCCGGAAGGGTTCCGGGACGGGCTTCGTGACTATTTGAACGCACATCCGTTTGGAAACGCGAGCTGGCCCGATCTGATCAAAATCCTCGACGATCGAACGCCGGAGGATCTGGCTGGCTGGAGTCATGCCTGGGTTGATGAAGCGGGACGACCCGAAATCGCGACCCACCTCGAAGTCGAGAACGGACGAATCGGCCGGCTGGCTTTTGTGCAGAAGGATCCGGTGCCACGCCGTGCCCTCTCGTGGATCCAGCGGATGGAGATCGTGCTCGGGTACGCCGACACGATGCGACGCATTCCGATCACGATTCGGACGACGCGCGTTGACGTCGCGACCGCACGCGGGCTCCCGGTCCCGCTTTTCGTGCTCCCGGCGGGCGGCGGGATCGCGTACGGCGGATTCGAAATCGATTCGATCACGCGCGAGTACCTCCTCCACCATCTCGCCGACATTCCCGACGCGCTGACTCGCGGCGCCGCGATGGTCACGCTCTGGGAAGACATGCTCGACGGCCGTTCACGCGCGGTCGACGTCGGCGCCGATCTGATCGCAGCCCTGCCCCGCGAATCAGACGAGCTGAACCTGCAGCGCATGCTGTCGTACACACAGCAAGGGTTCTGGCGATTCGTTTCAAATTCCGATCGCGATGCGCTGACGCCGCGGCTCGAGCGCGTGCTGAAAGAGGGCCTGGACGCGGCGACGACGCCGACGGTCAAGGCGGCGTGGTTCGCGGCCCTGCGTGACACCGCACGAACGCCTGCAACCCTCGCCTTTCTCGAGGGTGTGTGGCGCAAGACCCAGGCAGTTCCGGGTCTGACACTCGCCGAACCGGATTACATTCAGCTGGCCGAGGAGCTCGCCGTGCGTGCGGTTCCGGCGTGGGATTCGATTCTCGGCGAGCAATTCTCGCGAATCGAGAATCCGGATCGAAAAGCGCGCTTCGCATTCGTACGCCCCGCGCTGTCGGCCGATCAAGCGACTCGCGACGCGTTCTTTGCCGGCCTGCGCGACCCGGCAAATCGCCGGCGCGAGCCATGGGTGCTCGAAGCGCTCTCGTATTTGCATCACCCGTTGCGGGCCGAGAGTTCGCTCCACTACATCCCAGCGAGCCTCGCCATGCTCGAGGAGATTCAGCGGACAGGAGATATTTTCTTTCCGAAACGCTGGATGGACGCGACGCTCTCGGGCCATAGCTCCGCGAGCGCCGCGCGCATTGTGAGAGCCTTTCTTGCGGGACTGCCGCCGAACTACCCGGACAGGCTGCGACGAATCGTGCTGTCCTCGGCCGACGACCTCTTTCGCACGTCGCGCTAGACGGTCTGTTGCTTTTTTCGGGCGCTGCGACGGCGAACGTAGAACACGCCGATCACGCCGATCAGGATCGCTGAAAGAGCGAACATGGGCACCTCCTCAGTTCAGCACAGTGAGGCAAGCCAGGTGCCGGTTCCGCGCGCCGAATCGAGCCGGGACCGTAACTTGCCCGGATGCAGCAAGTTGCGGAGCGTGCCACGAACGGCGCGCATCGGTCGCACACTACAATAGGGGTGGCCGGACGCGCGATTCGGTAAGCACGGCTTTCATTTCTGTTATGAAGAAAATCCGTATTCTGGTGACCGGCGGCACGTTCGACAAGAAGTACGACGAGTTGACCGGTCGACTGTTCTTTCGCGAAACGCATGTGCCGGAAATGCTCCGCCTGGGACGATGCCGGTTGGACGTCACGTCGGAAACAGTCATGATGGTCGACAGCCT
>JBPYFA010000200.1:0-3028 GCA_051986585.1 Vicinamibacterales bacterium
GCAGATGACCCCCGGCGGAGGCGGCAAGACGATTCAGTAGTCAGTTTCCCGCTCCCAGTTCCCAGCTACCAGCGCAACGAAAGGCTGGGGCTTTCGTTGCTCCCAAATGACAACGGCTGTTCCGGAAGTCTCCGGAACAGCCGTTTTGGTTTCTGACACTCTAACCTCTCAGCTGGAAGCTGGAAGCTGGTAACTGATTTTTAGAACACAAACCTCGCGCCGAATCGGAGCGTGCGCTGCCCACCGGTCGTTCCCTGAATCTGTCCGAAGGTGTTGCCCGTGGTGGCGGCGCTGAAGCCCGTGTTCGGATTCCCCCATCGCACCGAGTTCGTCGTGTTGTACGCGTCGACGTGAATCTCCGCGTAGCGCTTCTGACCAACAGCGAAACGCTTGAAGAGCGAAGTATCGAGCTCCCAGAAGCCAGGGCCTTCCGGACCTTTGTTGCGCGTGAGATTCCCCTGCGTCCCGGCCGCCGGCTGTGCGTAGGCTTTCGGATCGAAGTAGAGCAGCCCTGGTCCAAGGCCGCCGAGAATCGTCTGCGTCCCTACCGCATCTGCGTACGCCGTGTTCCCCGGCGTATTGAGCAGCGTGCCGCTCGCGGTGATCGAGAGTGGGACACCCGACTGCGCGACGAAGATGTTGCTGAGCTGCCAGCCGCCGATGATCCGTCCGAGCATGTTGTCGTGGAGCCATCTCTTATTCGGTCCCCACGGCAATTCATAGATCACCGTGCCGACGTAGTTGTGCGTTCGATCGAAATTCGATCGCGCCCAGCTGTCGCTGAAGTCGATTGACGTGTTGATGGTGCCGTTCTCGTTGGCGTAGTCCATCGACTTGCTCAGGGTGTATGAGTTGGTGACGAGCAAGCCGTTGCTGAACCGGCGATCGATCTTCATCTGGAGCGCGTTGTATTGCGACTTGTTGTCATTGGTGCGCGTGCGCGAAGTGCCCGTGCGGTTGAACGGTGCAAATTGCGGCCGTCCCGCGTTGCCCGATCCGTAGACCATGCTCGCGTTGGTGTCGACGTCCATCACGAGATTCACGCCGCGGTTCCCGACATACGCGACATCAACCGTGAACCGGTACGGCAGTTCGCGCTGGAACGCGGCGTTCCATGAGTGCAGCGTGCCCTCGCGCAGTGTCGGCGGTATGACGTCGAACGTCGCGTTGAGCAGGCTGCCGCTCACCGGAATGACTCCGTCCGATGGGATGGTGAACAGGAACGGATCGGGGAAGCCGGCTGCCATCGAGCCCTGCCGTTGGAAGCCATTGGCGGATGTGCCGTTGTAGTTCTGCTTCACCGGATAATTGAACGCGTATCGGTTATCAGGGAAGGGAATCGTGCTGGCGCCGTATCCCGCGCGAACGACGCTCTTCTCGTTGAGCCGCCAGGACACACCCGTGCGCGGCGCGAAGTTGGTAAACGTGTTCTTCACGTTGAGCGCGTTGTCGGTGTTGCCATAACCGGCAACCCGAAGCGTGTTCGTCAATGGATCGTAGTTGGAGAGTGTTCCCTTGCCTTGCAGCCCCTGCAGCGGCGTGTAGTATTCCCATCGCAGACCCATGTCGACGGTCACGTTCGATTTCGCCTGCCACTTGTCGTGGATGTAGGCGAAGGTCCCGGTGTGCTGGGTGCCGGGCTCATCGATGACTTTCAGGTCCCGCTGCACGGTGCTGGGCCAGTCGAGCAGGAACGAGGCGAAGGCGTTCGCGATCCCGAGTGCGGTCGAATTGTCCGCGGGGGTCGACGTTCCCGACGTGTTGAACGCAAACCGGCCGCGCGGGCCGCCAGCGTCCTGCGTCTGCAGCAGCATGTCGCGGTTGTGTCGCCACTCCCCACCAAACTTGACCGTGTGGGTGCTCATCATCTTGGTCAACGTGGTCGTGACGTTCCACGTCTTTTCAGAGCGATCCCATGGCTGACTTGCCGAGAAGCCGAGAATCGGATCGGTGTAGCTGCCGATGCTGATCGTGGAAAGGCCGCTCGTGAATTCATCGAGGTTGGCGCCTGGGATTCCTACCTCAGTGCTGGTGTTCAGACCGTTCCCTGTTGTCGAAGTGACGTTGTGGTAATAGTTCAACCCGCCGCGGACGTCGAGCACGGTCTTGTCGCTGATCACGCGGGTCCACGTCACGGCAGTGCTGCTGCTTGTATTCGTACCGGTGCCGGCGAAGCCGCCGTTGGCCGGACCGCCGTACTGTCCGAATGCACCGGGATCGAAGACGACCGGCCGCATGAAGCTGACGCGGTACGACATCTGGTTCTTGGCGCTGATCGTGTAATTGACTTTGGTATCGAAGCCGTCGGTCGTCTTCTCACGCACCTGAGTGTTTCGCCAGTTGTTCTGACCAAGCGGCGCGGCGATGTTTGGCTCGGGGATGAAGGCGAGAAGCTTGCGTGCCACGGGGCTGATGCGATCCTGCGGGATGACGTTGCCATCGAACGGTACTCGATTGGCGCCGCTCGCATCACCGGTCAACGGATCGTAAATCTTGCTGGCCGCTGCGCTGAAGTCACCGTTGCGCATCGCCAAGGTCGGCACCGTGGCGAGCACGACGTAGCCGTTATTGTCGAGCGTGCGCTGGTAGTCGCCGAAGAAGAACAACTTGCTCTTCACGATCGGGCCGCCGAGGGTAAAGCCACCGTTGACGAACTTTGTCGGTGCCTGAATGTGCGTGAAGTAGTCGCCAGCGTTGGTGCTCTGGTTGTTGCCGAAAAAGAACGCGCTGCCCTTCAGCTGATTGGTGCCGGACTTCAACGTGACGTTGGTCACGGCGCCACCCGATCGGCCGAACTCTGCGTCGTAGTTGCTGGTCGAGATGCTGACGGTCTCGAGCGCGTCGGCGGCGGGGATGATGACCTGCAGCAGACCCGTCTTCTGGTTGTCGTCCAATCCTTCAATCAGCGTGTTGCTCGCCATCCCCGGTTGGCCGTTGACCTCGTAGCGCAGGGAGTCCTGCGAGTTGAAGAACTGCGAGTGCTCGCGATGCGGCCGAGTGATGCCGGGCACCGTCAGCGAGAGGCTCT
>JBPYFA010000201.1:0-11706 GCA_051986585.1 Vicinamibacterales bacterium
TTTGAACTCCGGCGTCGCATAGCCAGTCGCGATCACTGCCCAGGCGGCGCGCACCTCACCCTGATCGAGCGTGATGTGCACGCCGGTGGCCGAACCGGACACGCGGCGAACCGGACTCCGTTCGTGAATGCGGACGCCGGCGTTGCTTAGCCGCGCGGCCAGTCCGAGGCAGGCGCGATACGGATCGATTTGAGCGTTCCCCCTCGTCAGGATTCCTCCGGCTCCATCGACGCCGATCTCCCGTTTCAACATCGCCGGCGTCATCCAACGTCCGCGGATTCCAGCGCGGTGCCGCTCGCGCAGCTCACGATGAAGATCGAGTGCTCTCGCGGGATCGCCGCTCCAATAGACGGACGGCACGTCGCCCAAGGCTGCGGCGATTCGCAGACGGCGGATCAGATCGACGAGCCCACGCACTGAACGCGCACTCAAACGCCAGATCTCGCGCGCGCGTTCTGCACCGTAGCGTTCGGAGAGATCCCTGAAATCCACGTCCGGTTCCTGCATCAAGAGCGCAGTGCTTGCGGCCGTGCTGCCGCGCCCGACCCGGCCCGCCTCCAACATGATGACTGACAGCCCTGCCGCGGCGCACCCATGTGCTGCGAGACAGCCGGTGATTCCGGCACCGACCACGGCAATGTCCGCGTACTGCATTCCTCGCAGTGGTGCGTGGGTCCGCGGCGTTCCGCCGTGCTGGTCGATCCAATAGCTGTTTCCGAGATGCAGCTTAGCCATTTAATCCATTGGCGAGGTGATTGCTTTCTTGAGCGGCGCGAGCGGCCAGCGCGTAATGACTCGCCTGGCGGCTGGAATTGCGGGGGAGAGGTTGGCGAAGCAAGGTCTGTCGGCTCAGCTCGACTCCACACCGTACTGGCACGATACGTCCCACGTGCCCAGGTTTCGGGCGCTCGAGCGCGATCTGCACGTCGACGTGGCGATCATCGGTGCCGGCATCACCGGACTGACCGCGGCCTACCTGCTGAAGCGTGCCGGCAAACGCGTCGCGGTAATCGATCGGGATCGAATCGGCGGCGTCGACACCGGGCACACCAGCGCTCACGTCACCTGCGTGACCGACCGCGATCTCGCTGGCCTCGTCGAGGACTTCGGACGGGACCATGCGCAAGCCGTCTGGGCTGCCGGCCTTGCGGCGCTGGCCGAGATCGATACCATCGTGGTCAACGAATCGATTGATTGTCACTGGCAATGGGTGCCAGGCTACAAGTTTGCCGCTCTGTCCGGCAACCTGGAGACGGAGAGCGCCAGGCTCCGCAAGGAAGCCGACATTGCTCGCGAGCTCGGGTTTGACGTGACCTATCGCGACGAGGTTCCTTTCTTCAATCGTCCAGGTATCGAAGTGGCCGGACAGGCCCGCTTTCATCCGCGCCGCTACATCGCGGCGCTCGCGGCGCTGGTCGACGGCGATGGATCGCACGTGCACGAGCATACCGAATCGGACGCCGTCGTCGACGATCCGCTGTCGGTCCATGTCGGCAAGCATCGCATTGCGTGCGACTACGTTGTCATCGCGACACACACGCCACTGATGGGGAAGACGGGCGTCGTGAGCGCGGCCCTGTTTCAGTCGAAGCTCTTTCTCTACTCGACCTACGTCGTCGCGGGACGCATACCGCGAGGGACCATTCCTGATGCGCTGTTTTGGGATACCGCGGATCCGTATCACTACCTGCGCCTCGATCGGCATCGAGATTACGACACGGTCATGGTTGGCGGGCAGGACCACAAGACTGGACAGGTGACCGATACCGGTGAGTGCTACGCCGCGCTCGAACGGACGGTCAAGCAACTCATTCCGTCGATCGAGATGACGCATCGATGGTCGGGACAGGTAATCGAGACTGCCGACGGGCTGCCTTTCATCGGCGAAACCGCACCACACCAATTCGCGGCGACCGGCTATGCCGGCAACGGGATGACATTCGGCACAGTCGCCGGGCTGATGGCGTGCAATGCCGCGCTCGGGCGGCCGAGTCCCTGGGACGAGTTGTTCGATCCCAGCCGAAAGCAGATCCGCGTGGTTGCCTGGGACTACATCAAGGAAAACGTCGATTATCCCTACTATCTCGTCAAAGATCGCGTGAGTGGTCCGGAGGGGAACAGCCTCCGTGCACTTCGCCGCGGTGAAGGCAAGATCCTCGACATCAAGGGTGAGCGGGTTGCGGCATGGCGAAGTCCTGCCGGATCGGTCACGTTGTTGTCTCCAGTGTGCACCCATATGGGGTGCGAGGTCGCCTGGAACCAGGCCGAGTCGACCTGGGATTGTCCGTGCCACGGCTCTCGCTTCAAGGCCACCGGAGCGGTTCTGTCGGGACCTGCCGAGTCCCCGTTGGAGAAGCTGTAAAGGTCGCTCGGGTCCTCAGACCTGGCTTCGCAAACACGACCTTCATCGAAACACCGCGCCGTGCGGCTATACTCGACGCCAGGGAGGCACTACGTGGCAGTCAGACGCGGCGTCTGGATCGTGCTCGTGCTCATCATTCTCGCGGTGGCGATTTCCGCGATGGGATTGGTCGCCATGGCGCTGCTCGTCGGACACGAGCCGCAGGTGAGCAGCAACTCAACTCTCGTTTTGAAGATCGGCGGCGATCTCCAGGAAATGGAGCCAGCCGGCGTGATCGGGCAATTGTTCGAGGCACCTCCAACGGTGCGGTCGCTGGTCGAGGCGCTTCGCAAAGCCAAGGTGGATAACCGGATCTCGAGCGTGATCATCCGGCCCACCGATGCTGCGGCGTTGTGGGGAAAGGTCCAGGAAGTTCGCGACGCGATTACCGATTTCCGACGTTCAGGCAAGCCGATCATCGGCTTCCTCGAATACGGCGGCGAACAAGGGTTCTATCTCGCCAGCGCGTGCGACAAGGTTTTTCTGTTGCCGACCTCGACGCTCGACTTGACGGGCATGGCGAGTTACGAGCTGTTTCTGCGCGGGACGCTCGACAAGATCGGCGCCTATCCGGATACGCTTCACATCGGCGATTACAAGACCGCGTCCAACACGTTCACCGAACACACCTTCACTCCGGCACATCGCGAAATGGCCGAATCGCTGAACTCCGATCTCTACAACCAGATGATTCGCGGGATCGCGAATGGGCGTCACAAGTCCGAGAAGGAGGTCCGGACGCTCGTCGATCACGGCCCCTATCTGCCGGAGGATGCCGTCCGCGCCGGACTCGTGGACGATGTCGCGTACGAGGACGAGCTCGACGACAAGGTGCAGCTCTCCAAGGGGAAGGTGAACTTTTTGAGCGAAACCGACTATCGCCGTGTCTCGCCGACCTCACTTGGTCTCAATCGCGGACCGCGGATCGCCCTGATCTACGCGACCGGGATGATTGCCTCGGGCGAGAGCAATTTCGACTCGCCGTCGGGACAGGTCCTTGGTTCAGAGACCCTGGTCGATTCACTGCGCAAAGCGCGCGCCGACGGGACGATCAAGGCAATCGTGCTGCGCGTCGACAGCCCCGGCGGATCCGCGATCGCCTCCGACGTGATCTGGCGCGAGGTGATGTTGACGCGTAACGTGAAGCCGCTGGTCGCGTCGATGTCCGACGTCGCGGCATCGGGCGGCTACTACATCTCGATGCCAGCTCACGCCATCGTCGCGCAGCCCGCGACGCTCACCGGGTCGATTGGCGTCGTCATGCTCAAGTTCGTGATTGACGGCACGCTGAAGAAGCTCGGGATGAACATGGAAGGGGTTACGAAAGGGCAGTACGCCGATTTGTATTCGCCGGTGCGCGCGTTCACGGCCGAGGAACGCGCCAAGGTTCAGGAACAGATGCAGGCCACCTACGATACGTTCGTGGAAAAGGCGGCGGCTGGGCGCAACACCACACCCGAACGCATCGATGCGATTGCTCAGGGCCGCGTGTGGACCGGTGCGCAGGCCAAGGAGATCGGATTGGTCGACGAGCTCGGCGGCCTCGACCGTGCGCTCGCGATCGCCAAGCAGCGCGCCAAGATTGCCGCCGACAGCGAAGTGGAGATCGTCGTCTATCCAGGCAGGAAGTCGTTCTACGATCTGGTCAGGAACCCGTTCGGCGCGTCAGACCGAATGTCAGCGCTGTCGGTGCTGTTCGGCATCCGCGACCCCCGTCCGCTCGAGTCGTTGACGGCACCGCTCCGCGTCTTCCGCCGCGGCGAACCGCTGGCGATAATGCCCAATGTGTTTACTCACTGACGCTTGTCGCTGTAAATACTGAATGGTGAATGCTGAATCGCGCGGTCTACCGACCGCGCATCAAAATCATTCACCATTCAGCATTCAACCTTCAGCATTTACCGCGCGAACTCATCGCGCTCACGCGACTAGTTGCGCGATGAGTTCGCGATTCACATTTACTTTCATCCGCTCCCGCGCCTTGGCCATGTACGACGCGTAGAATCGATTCCGGCGCTCGTTGATCATCTCCGTCTTCAATGACGCCTTGGCGGTTGCGGCATCGGACGGGGCGGGATCCTGCCGCTCGAGCATCTTCACGATCACCATCCCATTGTCGGTCGCGATCGGAGCGCTCACCGCGCCTGGCTGCATGGCGAACGCGACCGCATCGACCGCCGGGCTGACGCCGACGTCCCCAATCGGCGCACCGCGGGCAATGAACTCGGTGGTCTTGACGTCGAGGCCGGCGGCTTTGGCGACGGCATTGAAGTCGCCGCTCTTCATCTGCGCACCGACTGACGCGGCCTTCTGGCGCGCGACTTCCACTGCCTTCTGCTTGATGACCTCATCGCGGACCTTGGCTTTCACCTCGTCGAGCTTTGGCACGTACGAATCCTGCCGGCCGGTGACGGTGATGAAGGCGAAACCCTGCGGCGTCCGGATCGGTTCGCTGACCTCTCCCTCTTTCATCTCGAACGCGCGTTGGGCAACGGCCGGGGCCATGCCCAGACCGCCGATCGGTTCGTCTTTCGAGAACAGAGCCGACTCGCCAACCGTGAGCCCGCGCCCTTTGGCGACGGTATCGAAGTCGGCTGGCTTTTTTAGACTCTTGGCGACGTCGTCCGCGATCCGCTGCGCCTCGGTCTGCGCGCGATCCC
Organism: Vicinamibacterales bacterium; assembly: GCA_051986585.1. Lineage (GTDB taxonomy): Bacteria > Acidobacteriota > Vicinamibacteria > Vicinamibacterales > 2-12-FULL-66-21 > JALZOC01. The sequence continues at coordinate 5,062 of JBPYFA010000201.1, forward strand.
ATTTGATCTGATCCTCGATCTGGGCGCGCACTTCATCGAGCGACTTGGTCGTCGCTGCCTTTTTGTCCGTGACCTTGATGATGTGATAGCCGTACTGCGATCTCACCAGATCGCTGACCTCGCCAACCTTCATCGAGAAAGCCGCCTTGTCGAACTCGGGCACCATCGTCCCCTTCGAGAAGAAGTCGAGGTCCCCTCCCTTCGTCTTGCTCCCATCGTCTTCAGAGTATTTCGTCGCCAGCTCGGCGAAGTCGGCGCCCTTCTTGATCTGTGCGAGGAGGTCTTCAGCCTGCTTCTTGACGGCGGCGTCGTCTTTTCCTTCGGTCTTGAGCAGGATGTGGCTGGCGCGCACCTGTTCCGGCGTCGAGTACTGCTGCTGGTTGTCTTCGTAGTTGCGCTGGATGTCCTGCGCGCTCACCTGCGTGCGATTTCGAATCGCCTGCAGATCGACGAGCGCGTACCGGACCTTACGTTTCTCAGGAATCTTCAGGTCGTTCTTGTGCGCTTCGAAGTACGCGTTCAGCTCGGCGTCGGTCGGCTGAATCCCTTCGCGGAACTTGTCGGCCGGGAACGACACGACCGCGAGCTTCACTTTTTCGTTGCGCCGCCTGTACTCGGCGTCGAGCTCCTTGTCGCTGACGGTGATCCAGTTGGTCAGCGCCGAGTGCAGCTTCTGGAGCGTGATCCCGCGCCGGATCTGATCCTCGAAATCATGCGGCGACAGCGGCGGGTTCTGCATCTGCAGGAGCTGGCGGTAGCGCTGCTCGCCGATGAACTGGCCGTTCTCCTGCAGTCCGGGCATGGTCGCGATGCGCGTCCGGACTTCCTCGTCGGTGGCGGTGATGCCCAGTCGGGCTGCCTCAGCGAGCCCGGTCTCTTCTTCAATCATCTGCTGGACGATCCGCTGATCGATGCCGAGCTGTTTCAGCATCCGCTCGTCGACGTTGCCGCCAAACTGCGCCCGGTACGACTGCATCTGCTGCTGATACGCCTGCCGGAACCGGCCGACCGTTATCTCGCGCCCCTCCACCGATGCGACAACGTCGTTGTTTCCGGCGGCGTCGGGCCGCAGGAAGCTGGGGATGTAGAGGATGATGAACGCCAGGATCACGATGGCCAGGCTCCATTTGAGCCAGCCCTTGTGTCGGCGCATCCGGTCGAGCATCGTCATGGTTTCGGCAGCCTCTTTCGCGGGGTCTGGAAACGTTCATTATGCCATATGCATGTTGAACTTGTCGGGATCCGGCGGCACTGATCCAGGAACCGTTCACGCGAAACGGCGCGGCGCGTCTGTATCGGATCCCGGATTCCACTTGCCCATTCCCGGATCACGGCAGAGATTCAGCGGCTTACTGTGCTATATTTTCACTCGGTAGAAGGACTTAGAGGGATTCGCCATTCCAACAGGACGCAGAGCCGATTGACCGGGACAGGTCGGCAGCCGCGCGCCCGTCGCCGGTCAAGCAAGAAATCCGTGGTGGCCGTGCGCCGGGACCTCACGCGCAGGCTCCGTCCTGTTCAGACGGCGCTCAAGCGCCGGCTCGCGCGCGCCGATGTACTAGCCGACATGATCCGGGCCGTGAACGCGAGCCTCGAGCCGGAGAGCGTCGCCGAAGCGCTGGTGGACCGGGTTTCTTCATGGCTTCCGGTACCGGGGTGGCTCGTTTTGGCCGACGATGGGGGAGGTCAGACGAGAGAAATGGCGGCCGAAGGCCTGGAGCCGCCGTTCGAGGCTGCGGCGCGGGCGATCGGCGCGTGGGTGATGCGCAACGGCGACGTCTATTGCGCGGCAAATGTTGCCGCCGATCGCCGGATTGGCGCTGACGCCACCGCCGCCGCGCTGGGTTTTCCACTGTCGTGCCGCGGACGCACCATGGGCGCCCTTGTCGCGATCGATCAAGTGCCCGCCGCCGCGCCGCCGCGTCTGGCGGCGTCGACACTGTCGGCGGTGCTCGCCGGCATCGAGCCCGGTGCGATTGCGCTCGAGAACGCGCTGCGCGTCCAACGCGCCGAGGCGCTTTCCGTCACAGATGATCTGACCCAGCTGTACAACTCGCGCTACCTCTCGCAGGTTCTGCGTCGCGAGACGAAGCGCGCGTCACGAAGCGGCCGGCCGCTGTCGCTGCTGTTTGTGGATCTCGACGGTTTCAAGTCGATCAACGACACGCACGGACATCTGTTCGGCAGCCGTGCGCTCGTGGAGGCAGCAAGCGTCATTCGCGCCAGCGCGCGCGAGACCGACATGGTCGCGCGGTTTGGCGGCGATGAATTCGCGCTGATCCTCCCGGATACCGGCAGCGAAGGGGCCGCAGCCGTCGGCGATCGCGTGCGCGACCGCATCGCGGCGTTCAGTTTTCTGCGTGGCGATGGCCTGAGTATCCGTCTCACGGTGTCGGTAGGGGTGGCCACGCTCCCCGATGTCGCGAACACCGCCGATGGCCTGATCCAGGCCGCCGATGAAGCAATGTACTGGGTCAAGGACCACGGGAAGAATGGGATTCACATTGCTGGCAGCTGATTGCGGATTGCGGATTGACGACTGCCGATTTGATGAATGTCGATTGGCGATTGAGATTGCCGATTTCAGATCGAGATTGCGGATTGTGGACTGTTGTGCATGTCCAATTGACAATCGTCAACCTCAATCGACAATCTCAATCCGCAATCGACAATCTCAATCCGCAATCGACAATCTCAATCGGCAGTCCGCAATCAGACAATCGGCAATCGCCAATTCGCAATCGGCAATAAGGAGTTTTCGTTGAGTCTCCGGTCTCTGTTTTCCCTGTTTTCGAGCGATCTTGCGATCGATCTCGGTACCGCCAATACCTGCGTCTATGCACGCGGCAAGGGCATCGTCGTCAACGAGCCATCGATCGTGGCGATCAACAAAGTCAACGGACGCATTGAAGCAGTGGGCAAAGATGCGAAGGACATGCTCGGGCGAACCCCGGGCAACATCGTCGCCATCAAGCCGATGAAGGACGGCGTCATCGCCGACTTCGAAGTGACCGAGAAGATGCTCACCTACTTCATCAAGAAGGCCCACAACCGAAACGTGTGGGTGCGGCCGCGCATCGTGATCGGGGTGCCATCGGAAATCACACAGGTCGAGAAGCGGGCTGTCAAGGACAGCGCGTATCGCGCCAAGGCCAGCGAGGTGCATCTGGTCGAGGAGGCCATGGCGGCCGCGATCGGCGCCGGAATGCCGATTACCGAGCCCTCAGGCAACATGATCGTGGACATCGGTGGCGGCACGACCGACATCGCGGTCATCTCGCTCGCCGGCATTGTCTACAGCAAGGCGGTCCGGGTCGCCGGCAATGAGATGGACGAGGCGATCATCCAGTACATCAAGAAGACGTACAACCTCCTGATTGGGGAACGCACGGCCGAGGCGATCAAGATGGAAATCGGGTCCGCCTTCCAATTGGAAGAGCGGATGACGATGGAAATCAAGGGGCGGCACCTGATCGAGGGGGTGCCGAAGACCATCACGATCACCGATGAAGAGATCCGGGAGGCGCTGGCTGAGACCGTCAATGTGATTGTCGACGCCGTCCGAGTGGCGCTCGAACGTACGCCGCCGGAGCTATCGGCCGATATCGTAGATCGTGGGATTGTGTTGACCGGGGGCGGATCGCTTTTGAAGAACCTCGACAAACGGCTGCGGGAGGAAACGGGCCTGCCGCTTGCTATGGCGGAGGACCCGCTGTCGTCGGTCGTCCTCGGTGCCGGCAAAATGTTGTCGGACTTCAACTTATTGAGAAAGATATCGATTGACTAGGTTCCAGTTTCCGGTTTCCGGTTTCCAGTTTGTCATTGGCTGGACGCGCGGGACCGCCGTCTGGTAACTGGGAACTGGCAACGGGAACTGGCGACTTGTTAGATATTCGCAGAAGAACCGGCGTCCTGCTGCTTGCAGTCTCCGTGGCGCAGCTCATCCTGATTTCCGCGCAGGTGCAATCGAAGTCGGGTGTGCCGGTCTTTCAAGCCGTGACGTTCGGGGCGTTCGCCCGGGTCCAGGGGGGCACTTCGGGCGTCCTTCGGAGTATCACAGACGTTTGGCAGAATTACGTATGGCTGCGCGGGGTTCGCTCCGAAAACGAGACCCTCAGGAGGCAGGTGACGGAGCTTTCGGTGCAGCTGCAGCTGCAGAAAGCTCAAGCGGACCGGGCGGCGCATCTTCAGGAACTGTTGGGCTTGCAGACCAAGACGTCCCTCCCGACCCTGGCGGCGGAAGTCATCGCAGGGAACCCTAATCCCGGTATGCTGACGATCACCATAGGCAGAGGGGCGGCAGACGGCGTCCAAACAGATATGGCGGTGGTCGCCGCTGCGGGACTGGTCGGCCGAATCGTCGGTGCGCCGACGGCGCACGCGGCGCGAGTCCAGCTGCTCATCGACCGCAACGCCGCCGCCGGCGCCTTCACCGAGCGAACCCATGCCGGTGGCATGGTGATTGGCGTCGACCACGATCCGCCGTTGTCGATGGATCTGGTGTCGAATCTCGCCGACATCAAGGCGGGCGATCAGGTGTTGGCGTCGGGCGTGGACGGGATTTATCCGAAGGGATTTTCGATTGGCCGCGTCGAATCGTCGGATCGCGGCTCGGGGTTATATCGCGCGATTACGGTGCGACCGTCGGTGGACTTTTCGAGTCTCGAAGAAGTGCTCGTGGTGCTCGTGCCGCCACGATCGGCGGTCCCGGATGATTCGGTTCCGACGCCTGCGGCAACGGCCGGAACCGCGAAATGAAAACCGCGGTCGTGATTGCCGCGCTCGCGGCATCGCTGCTGTTGCAGAGCACGATCGCCGGCATGTCGTTCGCGGCCGGTAGCCGCGTAAACCTGGTGCTGGTCGCCGTCGTTTACATCGCGCTTGCATACGGGGCGGTGAGCGGCCTCTTTGCCGGCTGCGCGGGTGGTCTCGTGCAGGACGCGATTGCCGGCGGCATTGTCGGAATCGGCGGGCTGTCGAAAACGATCGTCGGGTTTTTTGTCGGCGTGCTTGGCGCCCAGTTCATCGTCTCGACGCCGGTGCCGAGATTTCTGATGTTTGTCGGCGCGTCGTTGGTGCATGAGCTGTGCTTCCAGGCGCTGTATGCGCTCGTGGAATCGCGAGGGATCAGGTTTCAGCTCTCTGGCGCGATGATTCAGGCGCTGGTGAACGGCGCGGTGGGCATCACGGCCTTCCTGCTGGTCGAGCGGGGGCCCGAGATGGTGCAGCGCGGAAACTGGCGGCGGTCGTCGACGGTTCGTCGAAGGTATTAGGAGCTCGTGTAATTGATGAATGCTGAATTCTGAAATGGCGTGTGTTTACCGCCGGTGTCGGTAGACCGCGCGAGTTCAGCATTCAGCATTCAACATTCAGACTTTTCAGCGATAGTTCACTATGTCGTCCACCCCTCTCATGCCGGACGATCGCCGCAGTTTGACGCTGCGGCTGAACGTCCTTCAATACGTCGTTGCCGTGGCGTTCGCGGCGCTGGCGATCAGCTTCTGGATCTTCCAGGTCGCCCAACACGAGAAGTTCCGCGAGATGGCGGAGGAGAACCACCTTCGCCGGCTGCCGCTTCCGGCGCCGCGCGGCGTTCTCCTCGATCGCGACGGCCGCGTGCTCGTCGACAACCAGAACAGCCGGAACATCGCGCTGGTTCGCGAGCAGACCAAAAATCTCGATCAAACCCTGCGCACGCTGGCGGCGGCAACCAACACCGATGCGGCGCAACTGCACGAGACGGTGGATCGGCACCGCCGCGATCCCCCCTACCGTCCAATCGTGTTGATCGAGAACGCCTCGCTCGAGCAATACATCGCGGTGATGGCGAGACGATGGGAACTGCCCGGAATCATCGCGCAGGAAGTGCCGTCGCGAAAATATCCCGGCGCCGAGATGGCGGCCCACGCGTTTGGCTACGTTGGAGAGATTCAGGAGAATCAGATGGCCCGCGCCGAATACGCGGGTATCGAACCCGGCTCCATCGTCGGGCAGGCAGGCGTCGAATTCGCGTACAACAAGTACCTGATGGGCACCGACGGCACCAAGACTGTCGTTGTGAACAGTGTCGGACGGGAGATCGGTCGCCCCCTGGGTGAGGAACTGCCCCACGAAGGCCGCCGGATTCAGCTGACGATCGACGCCGATATTCAAAAGGCGACTGAAGATGCGTTCGACGCCGCGGGGTTCAATGGCGCAGCCGTCGTACTCGATCCGTCGAACGGAGAAGTGCTCGCGTTTACCAGCCGGCCGGCCTACGACCCGAACGCATTCGCGGCCGGCATCGATCGCGCGACGTGGTCCTCCTTGAATACCGACGAATTGCGGCCGCTGCAGAATCGCGCGCTGCAGGGACGCTACTCGCCGGGATCGACCTTCAAGATGGCGGTCGGGCTCGCCGGGCTCGAAGAGAACGTCATCACGCCGAACTTCCAGGTGCACTGCTCCGGCGGCGCGATCTTCTACGGACGCCGGTTCGCATGCTGGAAACCCGGCGGGCACGGCACGATCGATCTGCGCCGCGCAATCGAGCAGTCCTGCGACGTGTATTTCTACACCGTCGGCAACCTGCTTGGCGTCGATCGGATCAACAAGTGGGCGACGCTATTCGGTCTCGGCGTTAAGTCGAACATCGATCTCCCCAAC
>JBPYFA010000202.1:0-5954 GCA_051986585.1 Vicinamibacterales bacterium
ATTCCGCTGACCGTCGGCGGCGGCATCAGGAGCGAATCCGACGCCGCCGCGGCGATCGATGCCGGTGCGGACAAGGTCGGAGTCAATAGCGCCGCGCTCGCCGATCCGAGTCTGCTCACCCGCCTCGCCGCCCGATACGGGAGCCAGGCGGTGGTCGTTGCCATCGATGCAAAGCGGGTGGGCGATCGTTTTCAGGTTTTTTCTCGCAGCGGCAGCACGGCGACTGCTCGCGACGCGGTCGAATGGGCACTCGAGGCCGAAGCACGGGGAGCCGGTGAAGTCCTGCTCACCTCAATCGACCGCGATGGCACCCGATCCGGCTTCGATTGCGAACTGACGTCCGCTGTCTCAACCGCGGTTTCGATCCCGGTAATTGCCTCCGGCGGCGCCGGCACATTCGATCACTTCAGGGAAGTGTTCGACGCAGGTCGCGCCGATGCGGCGCTGGCCGCGTCCGTTTTTCACTACTCCGAGCACGCGGTCGCCGATCTGAAGCGGTACCTGCTCGATCGAGGTATTCCCGTTCGATGCTGATTCCTTCCATCGATCTGCAGGGCGGCAAGATCGTGCAACTCGTGCAAGGGGAGCGGCTCGCCATCGAAACCGACGACGTCGATGCGTGGGTGAATCGGTTCGCCGGGTACTCAAAGGTGCAATTGATCGACCTTGACGCGGCGAAGGCGACCGGCAATAACGCACACCTGGTCGCGCGGGTCTGCAGCTCTCTCCCGTGCCGGGTCGGCGGCGGCATCCGATCGATCGAACGCGCCGCCGAGACGTTCGCGCTGGGCGCGAAGAAAGTGATTCTGGGTTCGGCGCTCTTCCGGAACCAGCAGGTCGACATCGACTTCGCCAAGCGGTTAGCAGACCGCTTTGGTCCCGAACGCCTGATCGCCGCCGTCGATGGGAAATCAGGCAAGGTCGTCATTCATGGCTGGCGAACATCGCTCGACCTGAGCCCCGCGGACGCCATGCAACTCCTCGAACCGTTTTTCGGCGAGTTCCTCTATACCCACGTCGACCTGGAAGGCTTGATGCGGGGAACTGACATCGAGGCGATCCGCGGCCTGCGAGCCAAGACAACCCGGGCATTGACCGCGGCAGGAGGTATTACCACGCGCGAAGAAATCGCCCAGCTCGATGGGATGAATGTAGACGCGGTCGTTGGGATGGCGTTGTATACGGGGAAGTTGAAGGTGGACTAGAGCTTCCAGGTCAGCTCCCAGCTTCCAGCTTCCAGCTTTCAGTTTCCGGTTTCCAGTTTCCAGTTTCCAGTTTCCCGTTTCCCGATACTAGTTATCCAGTTTCCCGTATCCACGCTCAAGTTCGCCGCCACCTTCCCGATTGATGCAGGCGAAGCCCCGAGGCGCCGAAGACGCGAGGGCGGACGAATTGCGAATTCCGCATAAACTCCCCGCCGTCGCTTCCCGTCTAAGTCAGCGCTATGAAAAACATCGCATTCTCGCTCCTGCTGCTGGCTTTGGTCAGCTCGCCGGCCGCGGCCCAGAGAAAAGAAACCGAAACCATCGACCGGACGCTCGCCTTCGCCAGCGGTGGGACGATCAAGCTCAAGAACTTCTCAGGCGATGCGCGCATCACCGGAACCACGAGCAACGATGTGGTGATCCATGCCGTTCGCAAGGGTACCCGGCAGCAGCTTGACAACATCAAGCTCGACATCAGGCAATCGGGTTCGACCGTCGAAATCGAGGCCAATCGGCGAGCCGCCGATTGGGAACATGAAAGCGACAACGTTGTCGAAACCGAGTTCGAAATCCAGGTGCCGGCCAACAGTTCACTCGATCTGCATGCCTTCTCGGGGAATCTGATCGTCCGCGGCACGACCGCGGGCATCACGGCGCAGACGTTCAGCGGCGATGTCGACCTCGATGTTTCAAGCGCCGCAGCTGCCCCCGACGTCAAGGCGGAGACGTTCAGTGGCGACATATCGGCGCGCCTCCCCGACATCACCAACGGACACGTCCGGTTCAACAGCTTCAGCGGTGATTTTCGCAGCGACTTCCCGGTCCTGCTGGATCGAAAGTCAAAGCGCGACATCTCGGCCGACATCGGCGGCGGCGGCGGCACCAATCTCGAGTTCAAGACATTCAGCGGCGATCTGAAACTGGTCAAGTAAGTCGCCGTTGAATTACGCTGGCGACGTGCGCCAGCGGTCCTCGCTATACCTCGTTCTCGCGCTTCTCCCGGCGCTCGCGTCCTGCACGCGGAGCGCCGGTTTGTTTTCAGAACAGAACGCGCGCGTCCATGTCTCCATGCTCGCCGGCACGATCGGCAGTCGTCCTGTCGGCAGCGAAGCGAACGCGCGGGCCCGCGCGTACGTAATCGACCAGCTCAAGTTGTACGGGTACGACGTCCGCGTTCAGGAGACCGAGGCCAGCCGGCCGGAACTCGGCCGCACCGCGCGGGTGTCGAACATCATTGCCACCCTCAATGGCCGTCGGCCTGAGGCGATCGCCATCGTGTCGCACTACGACTCGGCGCCCGAGTCCCCGGGCGCGGCCGACGATGGGTTGGGTGTGGCGGTGTCGCTGGAAACGGCGCGGGTGATCGCGGAGCGATCCAACCGGCAATGGACCACGTTCATTCTCGTCACCGACGGAGAGGAAGCCGGTCTGATGGGCGCCGCCGCGCTCGTTACCGATCGCGTCATCGCAGCGAATCTGCGCGCTTACATCAACGTCGAGGCTGCAGGGTCTGACGGGTCGGCGGTATTGTTCCAAACCGGTCCGGGGAACGGGTGGCTCACGTCCGCCTGGTCGAAGGATGCGCCGCATCCGCGCGGAGGCTCATTCGGGATCGAGATCTACCGGCGTCTTCCAAATGACACCGACTTCACGATCTTTGCGCGAAACAATTTTCCTGGACTGAACTTCGCCGCCGTGGACGATGGCTATAGCTATCACACGGCACGAGATGCGCCGGAGCGCCTCACCTCGCGGTCGCTTCGGACGACGGGAGAAAACATCGTCGCCATCGCAACGGCGCTGGATGGCCTCGACATCACGAAGCGCGAGCGCTGGGAGGCCACCTATTTCGATATCGGACGCGTCGCCGCGCTCAGCTACGGGATGATCGTCAGTTGGATTGTGGCGGCAGCGGCGCTGTTGTTCGGAGTGGTCGCATGGGTTCGGATAGTGTCCGCTGCGATCCGCCTCGACGGTCCACTGCGCTGGACTTCGACAGCCTTGTGGACGGCCGTCGGCAGCGCAAGTGCGATCGGCGCCATGATCGCCGCGACCTGGCTGCTGCGCGAGGCCCGAGAGGTGTACCACCCGTGGTACGCGCATCCCGATCGTCTGTTCGTGCTCCTGACCATCGTCGGACTCAGCGTGGCGTGGGGGGCTGCACGGGCAGGCGCTGCCTTGCCACCGAGCGTCAGAAGCGTCCGAGATCCGCTGGTCGTCTGGAGCCTCGCGCTGCCGATCTGGATTGTTCTCGCCGCCGCGGCGACATGGCTCGCGCCCAACGCCGCGTATCTGTGGACGCTGCCGCTGCTGGCTGCAGCGACGCTGGGGTTTGCGGCTGAACCGGGGCGCGGCGACCTGGTCAGAGTCCTGTCGATTGGCATTCTTGCCGTAGCCGCCACGCTCTGGCTGCGAAACACTGTCGACCTGCTGCGATTCTCGACCGCCGTGTTGGGCCGCCTGCCAATCATCACGCCGGTTTATGCCTACGCGTCGATCATTGCCGCTGGCGGGCTGATGATCATGCCGCCGATCGTTGCGATTACAGTGCGACCAACGCCCATCGGTAGGCCGGCACTGATTACGACCGCCTGCCTGCTCGCGATCGCGATTGCAACCGGGGCCGCCGTCCTCGCTCCGGCGTACACGTACGAACGCCCGCTTCGGCGTCACGTGCGTGCATTGCAGGAGCCCGGCTCGACCACCTCGGTCTGGGAAATTGCATCGATCGAGCCTGGCATCGATGTGAATCCAGGGGCGCCGCCCGGATGGAACCTGCGCAGTGACCTGTATCAAGCGAGCGTTCCGTGGGGGCGGTTCAGCCATCCGTTTGTGTTCCGGACAACCGGGCCATCGCTCGGCGCCGCGCCCGCGGCGGTGGCGGGTTTCACGATCATGCCGAGCCAGAACGGCGTCGATGTCTCCGCCACGGTTGTCCCGAATCGAGGCGCGCTGGCCATCTCATTCGTGCTGCCGGCCGGCATCACACCGTCGCGGTCGAATCTTCCTGGTGTGCTGCGGCTCGGCCAATGGACGGCCACATTTGTCGCGCCGCCAGCCGACGGCATCGCCTGGCGCGCCACGTTCGATGCGAGCAGTGGCCCCCGCCTCCGCGATACGCGCGTCGTCGTCACCGATTCCGGTTTCCCCGACGGCGCCGGATGGCAGCGGCTGCCCGCATGGCTGCCACAGGATCGGGCCGTATGGAGCGCGTCGGCAACCTGGGTCATTCCGGCGGCCGAGCTGGGCCCGGTTGAACCTGTCGCTCCATTACGCTAAACTACGTAACCGTTACGTCGTTTAACGTAACCAACCGCATGAACAATCCGTTTGTCTATGGCGAGGTGGTGCCGCTCACCGCGTTCGTCGATCGCGAGACCGAGCTCGACCGATTGACCGGCGATCTGCTGGCCGGGCAGAAGGTTTTTCTGATCTCGCCGCGCCGGTATGGGAAGTCGTCGCTGGTCCGGCAGGCGCTTCGGGCGGCAAGCCGGTCGGGCGCATTGACGGTCGAAGTGACCGTCAGCAGTTACAGTTCTTACGTATCGTTCCTGGAAGGTTACTCGCGCGCCCTCCTCGCGGTCGAAACCCGTATCGACAAAGCACGGACCTGGTTGCGTGAACTGTTCGACGCGGTCCGCCCGGAGGTGCGGGTAGAAGCGGACGAGGAAGGCGCGGCGCAGCTCGCGCTGTCGTTCCCGTCGGCACGCACCGAGCGGGATGTATCGCGCCTCGCTCAGGAAGTGTTCGCGTTGCCAGGCCGGATCGCCCAACTGCGCCGGCGCAGGATGACGATCGCGTTGGACGAATTCCAGGCGATCGCGTCCTTCAACGGCGGCAGCGTCGAGCATGCCCTTCGCGCCGCAGTGCAGCACCAGCGCGAGGTCGGCTACGTGTTCTCCGGTTCAGAGCCGAGCCTGATGGAGCGGATGCTCGGCCGCAGCCGGCCCTTCTACAAAGCCGGCCCGGTGATGCGGCTGCAGAAGATCCCGGCGGATCGTTTCGCCGATTTCATCGAGGCGAAATTCCGGGCCACGCGTCTCCGTCCCGCGGCCGGACTCGGCACAGCGATCGTCGAGCTCGCCGGCAACCTGCCCTACGATGTGCAACGGCTGGCCCACGAGGTCTGGGACGACGCCTATGGCGGCAAGGCGGTCGGCGTCGACGATCTGCATGAAACCTTACGCCGTCTGCTCGGCGAGCACGACGCGATTTTCGAAGCCACCTGGCAGCGCCTGACGCTGGCCCAGCGTGCGGCGCTGCGCAGCGCCGTGCTCGAGGACGGACGCGAGCTGCTGTCGGCCGACGTCCGCGCCAGGTATCGCCTGGGCGGCGCGTCGACCGTTCAAGCGTCGCTCAGCGCGCTCGTGCGCGAAGACATCCTCGCCCGCGAGGGCACGCGGTATACAGTGGTTGACTCGCTCTTTCGCGAATGGGTCGCTCGACAGACACACTGAATCGCTAATCGCTAATCACTAATCGTGAATCGCTGATCGTGAATCACTAATCGCGAATCACTGATCGCGAATCGCTAATCGTGAATCGCTGATCGCGAACCGCGAACCGCGAACTGCGAATCGCGAATTGCGAACCGCGAATTGCGAATTGCGAACTGCGAATTGCGAATTGCGAATTGCGAATTGCGAGACGGATCGATGAGCAACGTTTCCCCCTTCGTCCGGTTTCTCGCGCGAGCGGCGTGCCGGTTGTTCTACCGTGTCGACTGCGTTGGCACGCCGCCGGCTTCGG
>JBPYFA010000203.1:0-11531 GCA_051986585.1 Vicinamibacterales bacterium
CGCCATTTGCGACTGCCTGAACGGGCGCCCGGTAGAAGCCCGTCGTCGGGCTGTAGCTCAGTTCCAGTGAGGACAGCGTGAGTTCTCCACCGACCATCACCATCGGTCGACGGCAGCGAACCCAGCGCCGATCGCCGGCATGGAAACTGGTCAGGCTGTTGTCATCCTGTTCGGACGCGACGACCTCGTGGTTGACGGGATCGAAGAGGCGGATGATCTGACCTTCGACCTCGAGTGCATGGGGAATCGCGATCTCTCCCTCGAGCAGATTGTGAATCGCCTGCGAAATGACGGTCTTGCCGTTTCCCGGCGGCCCGTAGACGAACATCGAATGGCCGGCGTTGATCGCCGGTCCGAGTTGATCGAGCACGCCGTCGCTGATCACGAGGTGAGAGAACGCATTGCGGACTCGCTCTTGCGTGGCGTTGCGCGGTGCGGCCGCGCGATAGGCATGCATGTACGCCTGGTACTGGGCCAGCGGAACTGGCGCGACACCGACGTAATGACTGCTCTCGAGGAAGAGTGCCGCCCGGGTTCGGCCGGTATCAGTAATCCGATATCGGTACGAGGCGCCGCCGACGACGCCGCCGCCGACGATTGAAATCTGCTGCTGCACTTTCAGCAGCTCGAGCGCGGGCTGGATCACGTGAAAATCGAGCCCCAGCCGGCGACTCAGTTCGGTTCCCGACAACTCGCCTGAGAAATGAAGCGACTTCAGCGCGAGCTGCAGGATCAAATCGAGCGGGATTCCCGCTTCTTCGACGCTCTGCGGAGCGGCGGGAAACGCCACGACTTCGTCGGAGACACAGACATTAGCCATAAGATTCCTACTGTCCAGAGCCGTCGGCGCTGCGTGCAGCGGCGGCGGCGAGCGCGAGTTTCGCGCGGATCAATTGCGCGCGTTCCCGCGAGATGTTGAATGTGGGTCTTGCCTTGCTGGCGGCATCGAACGACGCCAGCGCATTCTTCTCATCGCCGGCAGCCAGATAGACGATGCCAGTGTTATAGAGGCCGCTTGCCCGATCGCCACCGTCCAGAAACTGGGCGCGCGCCGCATCGATGCGGCCGGACGCGGCGAACGCCAGCGCCAGGTTGTTGCGCGCCGCTGTGAGCGATGGATCCAGTTTCAGCGCTGCCCTGCATTTATCAATCGCGTCGTCCATTCGGCCGCTCACGAACGCCAGGTAGCAGAGATTGTTGACCGCGTAAGCACCGTTTGGATCGAGCCACGACGCCAGTTCATATGCGGAACGGGCCTCTGAGTAGTGCCCAAGGGCTTGCATGATCGTGCCGAACGTGTTCCGCGCGGACGCCGATTGCGGGGCATAGAACGTGGCGCGATGAGCATCGCCGACGGCAACTTCGGGCATGCCCCAGTCACGCCAGACTCGAGCCAGGCCTTCGTACGCCGCCCCGTCGCGAGGATTCAAGGCGAGCGCGTCATTGAAGTGGCGGTATGCGAGATCGAGCACGCCCAACTCCTGGTAGCGCTCCGCGATCGCGCGGTGTCGCTCGGCGGTTGGCGTCGCCATCAGCTCCAGGAGAGCCGCCGCGAGCGCTGGATCGCGAGTCTCCAGCGTCTCGGCGGCGTCTTTGGAAGGCGTCGGCTTTGCGGCAGCGCTCAAGCGCCGCACCTTCTGGATGTACTCCCGGAGGGACGCATTCTTCGACAGATCGGTCGAATCTGCATCGCCGGGAGCGGTCGCTGCACGCGGCCCGCGGGCAGCGCACCCGGCCAGCAGCGTGGCAGCGACCACAACCAACGTCTTCTTGAGGGGAATCCGCACGGAAATTAGTCCTCCTGCTTGAGCCGGTTGTTACGGCGAGCGATGTAGAGCACGAGCAGAACGCCGAGAACCGCGAGCAGAACGATTGTGGTGGTGTCCATGTCTTCTCTCTCCTTGTGTGAATGATTATTTGGCGACTTCTCCGAACACACGAACGAACGCGATCACAGCGGGTCCAAGAATCACGATGTACAGGGCCGGGAACAGAAAGAGCACGAGCGGGAACACCAGCTTCACGCCGATCTTGCCGGCGCGCTCCTCGGCATCCTGGCGACGCTTGACTCTGGACGTTTCCGCATGCGTGCGCAGCGCCTGGGCGATGCTCGTGCCGAACTTGTCGGTCTGCACCAGCAGCGCGACCAGCGATTGCACGTCGTCCACCAGAGTTCGCGCCGCAAAATTCTTGAACGCTTCCATGCGCGACTTGCCGGCTCGAATCTCTGTCGTAATCAATCGCAGCTCGTAGGCGAGCGCGGGATAGGTCAGGCCGAGCTCGTCGGAGGCCTTGACAATCGCCTGATCGAGCCCGCATCCCGCTTCGACGCAGACGATGAACAGGTCGAGTGCATCGGGAAGTCCTTCGCGGATCTCTCGTTTCCGCCGCTCGGTCAATCGGCCGAGGACGAGACTCGGGACCAGGTAGCCAATCGCGCCGAGGACGAGGGCGAGAATGAATCCCTGGTTGAAGCCGAGGAGTGCTACGGGGATGAGCGCGAATGCGATCGGCGACACAATCGACGCAGCGCAGTAGACCAGCACGGACGTCATGCTGGTGAACCCAGCGCGCGCGAGCCGGCGACGCAACCGTCCCATCTCCTTCGGCGACTTCGGAACGCCGGGAATCCGTTTCAGTCGCGGATCGACGGTGTCGACGAGCGTCACCTGTGTTTCCACGACGCCGGTCGGGCCGCCCACCGCCATCTGACGAAGGCGACGGCGCTCCGGCGCCATCGCGGTCACGATCGCCGACGTTCCGTAGCCAGCCACGAGGGCGACGAACAGGAACGCGGCAACGAGTGTAACCAACACATCGAGTTGCATCAGCTCGCTCCTAATACCGAATGTTGACCAGCTTGCGAATGATGACGGTGCCGATGGCCTGCATCGTCCCGCCGATGGCCAGCATCTTGATGCCCAGCGGGTCGGTGACCATCGTCTTCATGTGCTCCGGTGATACGAAACAGAGGATCACCGCCAGCGCCGGCGGCAGCGCCGCCAGAATCCAACCAGTGATGCGGCCGTGCGCCGTGACGACACGGACTTGACGCTTCACTTTGAACCGCTCGCGGATGACGTTAGCCAGGTTGTCGAGCACCTCCGACAGGTTGCCGCCGGTTTCGCGCTGGGTGAGCACCGCGGTCACGAAGAATCGTGCATCCAGGACCGGAACGCGCTCGGCCATGCCCTTCAATGCTTCGTTGAGCGACATGCCGAAGCTCTGTCGGTCGTAAACGAGCTTGAATTCCGCTCCGACAGGCTTGGGAATTTCGTCCGCGACCATCTGCAGTCCGGTGGGAAATGCGTGGCCGGCTCGCAGCGCTCGTGCGATGAGCGCGATCGCCTCGGGAAACTGTTCCTCGAATAGTTCCAGACGCTTGTTCCGCGCGTAGCGGACGATCAGATACGGAATCATTCCAAACAGTGGCGCCGCCGCCAGACCGAGATAGGTGTAGTAGGTCAACCACTTCACCAGGGCATAGCCGGCGACCGCGGCCAGGAGCGAGGTCATCACCAGCGTGCCGACCGTGATCTTCAGACCCGACTGGGTTACCAGACGCTCGAGTGGTCCTGAGAGGCCAGTCGCACGCGATAACATCGCTTGAACAGCGCGAACGTTACTGAGACGTTCTTCCTTCTTCTCGAGCTGCACTGCCTTGGCCGCCCCGACCCCGGTCTTGGTGCCGAGTCGGCGAAGCAACGTAGATCGCTCGGAAGATTCCTGCCGGACAACCAGCGCGAAATACGCGCCCAGCACGATTCCGAGAACGACGATAAATGTGAAAGCAACGATGACCATATATCTGCCTTACTGAATGACCTGCATGTGCTCGAAGAGATCTGCCGGCAGCTGGACGCCAGCTGACGCCAGCCGGTCGGAGCACTTCGGCCGGATACCGGTTGCTCGGTACCGCCCCCGAACCTTGCCGTCAGGGCCGATGCCGGCACGTTCGAACACGAAAATGTCCTGCATGGTGATGACCTCGCCTTCCATGCCGGTCAGCTCCGAAACCGCGATCACCTTTCTGGTTCCATCCGCCAACCGGCTCACCTGCACGATCAGGTTGATCGCCGACGCAATCTGCTGGCGGATAGCTTTCTCCGGGATGTTCAGGTTGGCCATTGCCACCATGGTGTCGAGCCGATACAGCGCATCTCGCGGCGTGTTGGCGTGAATGGTGGTCAAGCTGCCATCGTGGCCGGTGTTCATCGCCTGCAACATATCGAGTGCTTCTTCGCTGCGGACCTCGCCGACGATGATGCGATCCGGCCGCATACGCAGGGCATTGACCACCAGGTCGCGCTGGCGCACCGCGCCTTTGCCTTCAATGTTGGGCGGTCGCGTCTCGAGCCGGACGACATGCCGCTGACGCAGCTTCAATTCCGCGGCGTCCTCGATCGTGACCACTCGTTCGTGATCGTTAATGAAGCTGGAAAGGATGTTGAGCAGCGTCGTCTTGCCCGCGCCGGTGCCGCCGGAAACGAGGATGTTGAGTCGGCACGAAACCGCCGCTTCCAGGAACTGCTTCATTGGCTGGGTCCAGGACTCGCGGCCAACGAGGTCGTCAGCGCCGAGTTTGTCGGTGCGAAAACGGCGAATCGAAACCGCCGCTCCGTCGAGCGCCAGCGGCGGAATGATGGCGTTGACGCGCGAGCCGTCCGCCAGGCGGGCGTCCACCATCGGGCTCGATTCGTCGATCCGTCGTCCGATCGAGCTGACGATGCGCTCGATAATCTGCTGGAGGTGGCGCTCGTCTTTGAAGGTGATGTCGGTCGGCTCCAGGCGTCCGTTCCGTTCGACATAGACCTGATCGAAGCGGTTGACGAGAATGTCGGAGACCGACGGATCGTGCAGCAGAAGCTCGAGCGGCCCGAGGCCAAACAGCTCGTGGAGCACGTCATCGATCATGCTCTCCCGTTCGTAGAGGCTGAGCGGCGTCGTATCGCGTTCACGATCCAGCATGCCGCTGATCAATGACCGAATTTCCGGCTCGGCATCTTCGCGTCGAACCCGCGTCAGCCGATCGAGATTGAGCCGGTTCAGCAGATCCTGATGGATCCGACTTTTGAGCTCTTGATAGGCGCCGTTGCGAGTTTCGCCGGTGGACGCCGACCGCAAATCGAGAGTAGCGAGAGAGGTCATAAGCTCGAGGTCCTTTGTTTAGCGAACGTTACCGTCGCCCTGATAGCAATCCTTTGAATCCGCTGCTTGCGCGCTCACTCTTCTTCGTTTCCACTCCGGCCAGGTCCCGTGCCAGCGCGGTGTAGGAAGCGGAGAGCTGATTGTGGTTGTCGAGCGCGAGCGGTCGGCCCTTGTGCATCGCGAGCAACGCGCGGCGATAATCGCTCGGGACCTGATGGGCGATCGTGCTGCCGACGACTTTTTCGACATCCTCGTGATTGATCTCCGAACGGCCATCGGTCCGGTTGATGACCGTCATCACGCTCGTCTTGGGATATCGCGCGCGTAACGCCGCAGCCATCCGGCCTGCATTCCGTACCGTCGCCAGCTCCTGATTGGCGACGACGACGATGTTGGCGACATGGTCCAGGCTATCGAGCACCGCCAGGTCGGAGCGCGGCACATCGAGGACGGTATAGGCGTAATGCGAAGCGGCCAGTTGAATCACCGACCCGAGGCGTCGCACATCGAGTACGCGTGTGGTCGGCCGATCGGCCGAGGCCAGCAGCTCGAGGCCAGACGCGGTGCGGCAGACCAAGCTCTTGAAGAATTGCGCATCGAGGCGGTGCAGGTTTTCGAGCGCGTCGATGACCGAAAACCGCGCATCGGCGCCGAGGAAGACGGCCGCGTCGCCGTAGGCCAGATGCAAGTCGATCAACAACGCGCCAGCAGGCGAGAGCTTGGTCAGCGTGGTCGCCACGTTCACTGCCGTGGTCGTCGTGCCAACGCCACCCTTGGCGCCGACGAACGCGAACACCGGCCCGGCGACGGCCTTGCTGTTCAGGCCGAGCACACGGGTGAAGGCGGCATCAATGTCGGGCTGGCGCAGCGGTTCGGCGATGCACTCGTTGACGCCGGCGCGCATGCCTTCGAGCATCAGCGCCGGATCGAGCGTCGACGCCAGGAGGATCACGTTCGTCGCCGGATGCTGACGCTTCAGCGTCGCCAATTGCGGCGGGACCACCGGCGCCCGGCGGAGATCGATCAGCAGCACGTCTGGTTGCGGAGACTTCGGATCCACCAGCGTGTTCAGATCGTTCACCCACGTGACGGTCGTCACTCGACCTGATGCCCGGACCAGTTCTTCGAGCTTCGGATCGCGCGGACCAACGATTGTCAATGCACTAGTCACGATGTGTCCTCTTAACGAACGAGCCTGACGGTGACGAGAAACGAGGCATTGCCAGGCAGCGTAGAAGCCCCGGTCGCCTCGGCGGGAAGGGTCATGATCCGGCCGATCACCGACGATCCATTGGCCGCCATGGTGATTGCCCCAGTGTTTCTGTCAACGTTGCCCATTCCTTCGATGAAGAAGCCAAAGATGTTGACCATCCGCAGAACACCGTTGTTGCCCGTGGGGTCCTGGCTGAGATACCAATCGATATCCATCACGCCAACTGGGACCACCCGTGGACTGGTTGACGGCGGATCGAATTGGCTTCCGGTGATGGTGTTGTTTGCCCAGCTCGCGCTCGGATCGAGTGCGATCAGAGATTCGATGGAGTTGCGGGTCGAGCCAACGGTCGCGCCGGTCTGTACTCGATAGCACCCGCGTGCCGCCCAGTACGCGGTATCGGTCCAGTTGTTGGGAATCGATGCCGGGCAAACGGTTCCGGGTGCCGCAAAGCTCGAAGGCAGCCCATTGCAAGTCAGAATGTTGTTCTGCACCGTGTTGTTGCCGAGCTGCGTCGTGTCGGCGCGCGGAAGATCGAGCGTTCGGAACCAGCCCGAGGAAATCTCGTTTCCCCCAGTCGGGCCCATCTTGATCGCGAACTGGCGGCCCAAGTCGCCGGGCAGCCCGTAACCAGTACCAGGGCCTGACTGGGAGGGCGGAATGTAGACGTCATTTTCCTGCGGCGGCGTGTTCCCCTGGCCGGTCGAGTACTTGTCGAAGGTGGACGATGGCAGCGGCGTCGGCCCTTCGGGTCCAAACTCGTTCCAGCGATCCACCACTGCCCACGGCCTCAGACACGCGGTCGAATCGCCACTCACGACCTGCGCCGTGGCGGTGGCGAGGACGCCCTGGCTGGTGACGCCGGCCAGTTTTGAAAAGAAGACTGGCAACGCATTGCCGCGAGCCTGGTTGCGAAACGCGTTGACTTTGACGCACTTATCCTGCGGCCCTGGGATTCCCGGCGGGCAGGCCGGGAACGTCACGTCTGCATCGATCACACTTGGTGCCTGATTCCACACCTTGTTTTCCTTGGCCATTGCGATCGCTCGGGCGCGCGCTGCGCCCTGATCGGTCGGACTGTTGAACGCGAGCGACAGCGCCCCAGAGAGCGCCCCGGCGTCGGCCGCCGTTTGCACCTGCCCGCGGCTGACCCACATCACTCCGTAGTCGAAAACGAACGCTGAGAGTGCGAGCAGGGCGAGCATCGCCACCGCTACCTGGATCAGCACGGCCCCTCGCTGATTGCCGAGACGCGACGACGAGTGATGCTTATTCATGGTCTTTCTTTATCGCCGGGGGTGCCGGCTGTCCCTTGTGCGGCGCATCGACCACGCCGCCCGCGCCATCGAGCTGCTGACCGATATCGCCCTTCTTGTTGAACGGACGAATGCTGGTCGGCAGTGGTGGAACTTCGTCCGGATTCAACGCACGGACGAGACGGGGAGTGATGAGGACCATCAGCTCGGTCTCCTCCGCACGTTCGGCCTTGCTCTGAAACAGGTAGCCGATAATCGGAAGCTTGCTCAGGATCGGAATTGCCGCCGCGTCGTTCTGCCGAGTGTTGTCGAGCAGGCCGGCGATCGCGAACGATTGACCGTCTCGCAGCTCGACGTCGGTTTCGGCTCGACGCGTCGTGAGCGCCGGAATGCGGAAGCCCTCGAGGGTAATGCCATTCGCAAAGTCGAGCGTGCTGACCTCGGGACGTACCTTCAGGCGAATAAGGTCGCCGGCAATCGTCGGCTTGAAATTCAACCGGACGCCGAATTCCTTGAACACGATCGTGACCGCGTTATTGCCGGTTCCCGCCTGCACCACGGGAACGGGAAACTCGCCGCCCGCCAGGAAGCTGGCCTCCTGATTGTTGTAGGCAATCAGGTTCGGTTCGGCGAGGCTCTGGAATCCACCCTTCTGCTGAAGCGCACGGAGGACTCCGCCAATCCCCTCCTTTTTGTCGAAGAAGAACAAGTTGAGAAAATCGCTGAACACGACTTTCTCCGGCTTGTCATCGTCAAGCGTGGGGGCCGCAAACTGCTGCGTGGTGGAGCGCGCCGCGAACCGTTCCCGGTTGACGAAGAGATTGAGCCCGAGCTCGGTCAATGCCTTGCGATTGACCTCGGCGAACCGTACTTGCAACATGACCTGCTGGCTCTCGGAACCGCCGGGAACCTGCAGCATGTTGATGATCTTGCTCTTCGACGCCGACGAGGTGGCGATCTCAGCGGCCCTCAGCATCACGCTCGTGCTCGACACGTGACCCGAGAGGACAATCGCTTCGTCGTTCACGCTCACCGCGATGTCCTCGCCAGGAAACAGTGCCTGCAGCTGCTGTTCGAGCTGGGTGATCGACGGTTCGACGACGATGTCGTACTGCTTGCGTCGATCGGACGCCCAGAGAATCAGACTGACGGTTCCCGGTTTCTTCCCGTCGACCAGCACCTCGCGGGGTTGCACGACGACCGCATCCGCGATGTCCGGATTGGTGACGGCGATTCGAGTCACATCGAAATCGGTTGCGACCACCGTGGACCGACCCGCCGTCACGAGCACGCGATCGAACTGCGGGCGCGCCGGCGTCACCGCGGTCTGTGCTGGGGCCGCAGCGGCCGCTGGCTGCTGTGCCGACATCGGCAGCTGGCACTGCCCAGCGAGAATCAGGGTGAAAGCCGTCACCGCTACGCGCGACGGGCGCACTTGCCATTTGAACGTGTTCATCGAACAATCTCCTCGGATCGCTTGGCCCCACGGAATGCCTCAACCTTGTAAACGGCGGGTGTCGGAGTCGCCGCGATGATCGGCGCCGGCGGTTTCGCCGGACCGCGATGCACGACCGGCGGTTTCGGCGCCGGTGCTGGCGCGCCGAACAACGCGTTCGTCCGAACGCCGGAAGTCGCGGTCGGGTCCTGATCGAGCGGATTGCGAAGCGTCAGCATGATCTGTCCCGCTGAACCGGCCAGCGCAATCTTCTCGCCGTCGCCAGGCGAGACGAGCAGGGTGACGACGGTTGATGGAATCGGTGCGCCGTCCTTCGCGTTCTCCTGGTCGTAGCGGGTACCGGCGGTGAGCACCTGCACGTTGCTGACGACCACTCGGGTCGTGCTGTCCTCGTCACGAGTCTTCCCCGGCAGCGTGACCATGACGTCAACGCGAGTGCCCGGGACGACGAAGCCGGCCACACCGATGACCTCGTTGACCTTGACCGAGAGGGCGCGCATGCCTGGCGGGATGGACGGGGGCAAGCCGGCGCCCGCTTCGAGCGCCGCCAGCTTGGCGCTGGTCAGCGGCTCGTTCTCTTCAACCGGACTGATCAGGCCTCGATTGAGGACCTCGTCGATCTTCGAGAAGGAATTGGCCACCGGCGCATTCGCCGGCCACTGCACGACTTTGACGTGATCCGCGGTGATCCGAGTGCCAAGCTTCAGCGGATGCTGCGCGACAACGACGTCGATGGTTGTCACTTCGGCCGTCTTCGCCGGCATGCGCGACACGATCCGATACATGCCGAGGCTCGCTACCGCGGCCAGAACGACCGCGATGCCGACGACCAGGGCTGTGCGTTTGTTGCGATCCATGTGCTCAAATCTCCTTTTAACTTCCGGCTTCTTTACGCATTTCCGCGACTGCCTTGAGCGGCACCGTCGTGTAGGTCGCGCCGAACCAACCGCTGATTTTTGGCAAGAACGTATAGCTATGCGTGTAGGTGACCACGACGCGCTTCGCGTTGATCGGTGGCAAACCGGCGCCGACGGCGATGCTGACGTTGGTGATCACCACGCTTGGATTGGTGCCGGTCGTCGGCACTCGGCCCTGGGTCATATAGGCGCGCACGCGGGTGTCGACATCGGTGTCGGCGTAGCCGGGCAGCACGGCCATGCGCGCCCCTTCCCGAGCGGCGTTGGTCACCACCTCGTAGCGCTGAAAGATGAAGCCGAACTCAGCGATGCCGAGAACGATGAGCAGCAACAGCGGGAGTACCAGCGCGAACTCCACCAGTTGGGCGGCCTCGTCGCCGCAGAAGCGTTTGAGCAGCCGTCTCATTTGAGCCATAACGTCACCACCGTTCCGATCGCGATTGGAAAGGCATAGGCAAGCCTCGGACCGCGTGCTTGCTCGAGCGTGATCGACGGCAGCGGTTCGACGCCGACAACTCGCCAGTGCATCAGCACGAGATAGATGTTTCTCAGCGCATTTCGCAGATAGCCGTGTGCGAGTGCAACAATCACCGCGATCACTCCACCGGCGATGCTCGTGGCCAGCGCGATGGCGGCAACCTGTCCCGGGCCGACCCATGCGCCAATCGCGGCGAGCAGCTTCACGTCACCGGCACCCATTCCGCGCAGGGCGAACATCGGGAAGAACAGCACACCGCCCACCAGCAGTCCGGCGATGCTCCACGCGGCGGCTGACCATCCCGCGGTGACGAGGTGGAACAGCACCGCGCCTGCGGCGGCTGAAAGCGTCAGCACATTCGGGATGCGACGGGTCCGCAAGTCGGACACACACGCCAGCGCCAGGATGATGCCAACAAAAATGTTGAGAGCAGTCATAGTTTGGGTACGTCCACGTTACGAACAACCACCGCCGGCGGAGATCGGGTTCGGCGTGCAGCCCGATGTCGTTTGCACACCGGTGTCGGCGGCGCCGTACACGGTTCCGACCGTGGTCACCAGCGCCTGCCAGGTCAAGATCGATGCGATGCCGATCAGGGCGCCGAGCAGCGCGTATTCGACGATGTCCTGTCCGGATTCGTCGGACCGGAACCGGGCCCACATGGCGCTCGCGTTGCTGTTGTTTCGCATTGACTCGATTCCCTGCAACTAGATCGCGTCTCGAAGCGCATCGCCAGCCGCGGCGAAGAAGTCCTTGATGTGAGTGAGCTGCAGGATCCCGGTGATACAGGCGACCGCGAGCAGCGCGGCGAGCAGCGCGTACTCGATCAAGTCCTGCCCGCTCTCCTCTTGCCCGAGTCGCTTGACTGTTCTCTTCATAGCCTCTCCTGCGACCGCAGTCGTCTTCACTGTCAATTCCGGTTCACCGTCAACGACGCGACTCGAAACGCACCGGGGTATGCACCCCGGCGCGCTTCAGGACGTCGACAATTACGCAGCCGCCAGGGCCGCTCCGATTTTCGCGAAGAGGTCGTTGATGTTGATCGCGAGCGCCTTCATTGCAG
>JBPYFA010000204.1:0-14455 GCA_051986585.1 Vicinamibacterales bacterium
TGTCGCCGCGTCCGAAAGGCGTCACCTGTCAGTGTGCAGGCGATCGGAAGATCAGCCATACCCCGCAGTCTACATCGCGAATCGGTACCGCACGTGCGTGAGTCCTCGTGCGCGATTTGACGGTCTAGTCGGACCGGCAGTGCGCCGTTAATCTGTATGTCAGAATGCCGCGCAGCCGCCCAGCCGGCGGCCGCCAGACGGAGTGGCGATTGCATTGCGCGGGAAGTGAGAAAACCCAACCGGTCACTCCGCACCTGGGTCGGCCGCTCGCATCCTTTCGGCTCTTCGGGTGCGACGAAGGAGCAACACAGCAATGCAGAAACGCACGTTGGGCAGGAGCGGCCTCGAAGTCTCGGCGCTCGGATTCGGCTGCATGGGTATCAGCTTCGGTTACGGCCGCGTCGCGACCCATGACGATGGCGTCGCCATCATTCGGACGGCATTCGACGCCGGCGTGACGTTCTTCGATACAGCCGAAGCGTACGGCCCATTCACGAACGAGGAACTCGTCGGTGCGGCGCTGGCGCCGGTCCGGGACCACGTCGTGATCGCAACGAAGTTCGGGTTCAAGTTCGAGAACGGGAAGCAGGCCGGTCTCGACAGCCGGCCGTCGCACATACGCGAGGTCGCCGAGGCGTCGCTGAAGCGGCTGAAGACCGACCGCATCGATCTTCTCTACCAGCATCGTGTCGACCTGAATGTGCCGATCGAGGACGTCGCGGGCGCGGTGAAGGACCTGATCCGCGAAGGCAAGGTCAAGCACTTCGGACTGTCGGAAGCCGGGGCGCAGACGATCCGTCGGGCGCACGCGGTCCAACCGGTTGCCGCGCTCCAGAGCGAGTACTCACTGTGGTGGCGCGAACCTGAACGAGCGATCCTGCCCACGCTCGAGGAGCTGGGCATCGGATTCGTGGCATTCAGCCCACTCGGCAAGGGCTTTCTGACCGGGAAGATCGACGAGAAGACCGCGTTCGATCCGAACGACTTCCGCAACGTCGTTCCGCGATTCACCGAAGAGAACCGGAAGGCCAACCTGGCGTTCGTCGACTGGTTGAAAACATTCGCGGCGAAGAAGCATGCGACCCCGGCGCAGATTGCCCTCGCCTGGCTGCTCGCGCAGAAACCGTGGATCGTACCCATCCCGGGGACGACCAAGCAGGATCGGTTGCAGGAAAACCTTGGCGGAGCGGCGATTCAGCTGACGCAGGAAGACCTGCGAGAGATCGATCGGGCCGCATCGCAGATCGAAGTGCAGGGCGCTCGTTATCCGGAGCACCTGCAGAAGATGGTTGGAAGGTAGTAGCCAAGATGAACGTGAACGCCTCCAAGCTCGCAGCGAGGAACGCGACTTCTCACTCGGCGCGGAGCGCCAGGAGCGGATCCACCCGAGTTGCGCGGCGCGCTGGGAGATAGGTTCCTACGACTGCTACCGCCGCCAAGGTGGCGGACACAGACGCGTAGGTTATCGGATCCATCGGTCCGACCCCGAACAGAAACGCAGAGATGACGCGGGTGACGGCCATCGCGACGCCGATGCCAATCAGGATGCCTGTGGCCGTCAGCCACAGGCCCTCCCGCAGAAACACGTTCTGCACATCCGCGATCTGCGCTCCGAGCGCCATTCGAATACCGATCTCGCGCGTGCGCTGCGTGACCGCGTAGGCAATCACGCCGTAGATCCCGACCACGCCGATCAGCAGCGCGACGCTCGCAGCCACACCAATCATCACCAGCGCGAATGATGTCTGCGCCATTGACTGTGCCCGTATGTCCTCGACCGTCTGCGCCTGGGCGACCGGCAGATCCGGGTTCACCGCCCAGACGGCTTGCTCCAGCTCACGCAAGAAGCCTGGTGTTCCAACTCGCGCCGACCGTACCACGTAGGCCATCGTCCGCCAGCGGTAGCGCTCATTCAGCATCGGCCAGTACACAATCGCCGTCGGCGGCCGGTTCAATCCATCGTCTCGCTCGTTACCGGTCACGCCGATGATTTCGCGCCATTTGGTATCCCAACCGCAGCACACTCGAACGTGGTTGCCGAGCGCTTTCGCTGGGTCTCCCCAAATCTCGCGTGCGAGCGGCTCGGAAATCACGATGACGGGCCGCCGATTGTGGACCTCGCTCCACGTGATCGATCGCCCTGCGACCAGTCGGATGCCCATCGTCTCGAAGTATCCCGGCGCGAAGCTCTTGAACCGCCGGAGCGGGACTCTTCCGTCCTCCGGGATCGGTACGCCCTCCACTTCGATCGAATTGCCATTGTCCTCGCCATCCATCGTGATCGAGGACGAAAGGCCAACTGATGCGACGCCTGGCACCTGAGACACTCGGTCCGCGACGCTCTGGAACGCGCGGGCGGCGATTTGTTCATCGCTGATAAGACCCGGCGGTATCGCGATGACGAACGTCTGGAGCTCCTCGGGGCGGGTAAAACCCGGATCGACTTGCCGCAACGCGACGAAGGTGCGGATCAACAATCCAGACACGATGAGCAGCGTCAGCGCCAGAGCCACTTGTCCGATGACCAAAGCACTACGCGTGCGATGTTGCGCGGGGCCATCGCTCGTCGAGCGGCCTCCCTCTTTCAGCGCCGCGATCCCCGGAGTCCCGAATCGCAACGCGGCAAACAGCCCGAACACGATGCCGCTCAGCACCGAGATCGCCGCTGTGAAGACCAGGACCGTCAGGTCGATTCCGATCTCGTCCACACGCGGCAGCTCCGCAGGCGCCATCGTTCGCAACAGTCCGATCGATACCCAGGCGAGCGCCGCGCCGACGACACCGCCGGCAAGTGCGAGCACCACGCTCTCGGCCAGCAGCGCGCGTGTGATGCGGCCACGGCTCGCCCCGAGCGCGGCCCGCACCGCCAGATCCTGCTGGCGTGCTTCGGCTCGCACCAGGAACAGGTTGGCGACGTTTCCGCAGGCGATCAGCAGCACGACAGCGACGGCCGCCATGAGAATCCACAGGATCTTGGCGACGTCGCCGATCACTTCGACGGCGAGCGGGCGCACGTCCGGGCGCAACTCCAATCTCGCAAAAGCCGGCGGCAGCAGCGAGATCAGGCGCGCCACGTCGGCGTTGGCCTCGGCCGGCGTGACGCCCGGCTTCAGCCGCGCGAGCGCCTGGAACCCGAAGCTGATGTTGCGAGGTGCGCTCGCGTCGAGAGGCATCGGCAGCACGACTTCGGGACGGGTGCGCAGGAACGTGAACGACGCGGGCAGCACACCGATGACTTCGCCGGGGCTGCCATCGATTGCCAGCGTTCGGCCTACGACATTCTCGGCGCCACCGAACCGGCGTTGCCAGTAGCCGTACGTCAGCACCACTCGCAGCGGGGTTCCCGGCGTATCGTCCTCACTGCTGAACACGCGGCCAACAACCGGTTGCACCCGTAACAGGGGCAATGTGGTGGAGCTCACCAGGAGCGCCTGGACCCGTTCCGGATCACGGCCTCCCGTGATCGACACTTCGGCGGGATCCCACGCGCCGATCGCCTCGAACGCCTGTTGGTTCTCGCGGTATGTGAGATAGGTCGCAGGGCCGTGGACCCGTCCCGCCCCGTGCGGCGCGTAGTGTCTCAAACTCACCAGCCGGTCCGGCTCGTGGAAGGGAAGGGGTTTCAACAGTACGCCATAGACAACGCTGAAGATCGCGGTCGTCGCCCCGATGCCAAGAGCGAGCGTCAGCACGACCGTCGCAGCGAAGGCGGGCAGTTTCCGGAAGATACGTGCGGCGTAGCGGACGTCCTGCCATGGATCGCTGACCAGGTGTCCGGTTGGTGTGCCCAGCCTGGTTGGCGCGTGGACGCGTCCGTGTCGCAGCGAAGCCATCTTCTGTGCCAGGACGTCGCCACTCTGGAAATCGGCAAGCGCGAGACGCGTCGCCTCGTCGGGCGACGCGCCTCCGGCGATCAATTCTCGGTAGCGGTCTTCCAGATGCTGGGAGAGCTCGTCGACGATTTCGGCCTCGCGGGTCGGCGTCAGCCGAAGCGACGCCAGTCGGGCACGCACGTGTGGCGCCCATTCAGGCATGTTCGTCTCCGGTCACGCGCCGCACCGCCTCAACGAATGCGTCCCACGTCCGTCGCTGCTGCGCGAGCACGCGCCGCCCTTCCGGCGTGACCTTGTAAAACCTGCGGCGTCGCTCGTCGGGCTTCTCGACCCACGTTCCCTTGATCCATCCACGCTCCTCGAGGCGATAGAGCAAGGGATAGAGGGAATCGATATGAAACGTCAGCTGCCCGTCAGACCGCGTGTGGATCAACTTGCTCAACTCATAGCCGTGCCGGGGCCGCGCGTCGAGGAGCGAGAGGATCAGCAGCTCGGCGGACCCGCGCTTCAACTCGCGGTCGAGCGCGCGCGTGTTGATATCTGTCATGAGCAGATAGTATGTGGGCAGGTCTCCGGCCGTCAAGGTGCGAACCTGGCGCGCAGCACACCCCACGTCAGTCGTGTTCGTTCAATCGTGCTGATTCGATTCTCGAGGCCGGCTCAGGCGATCGTCACCGCTCCGCGGCAATGTGTTCGCCCGCGACTGTCGTTCGGTGGTGACGATCGGTTTCAGGGCGGGGGCGGCCACTGGCCAATCCGAGCGCCATGCATCGGAGTTCGCGTCCGTTTTGTAGGAAATCCTTACTGGCATCGCGCTCAATCTGTCGGCGAGTCTCGCGTCGGCGCGAATCGGCCACCAGTCATACAGAAACACCTCCATCGGGCGCCACATCGCAACCCATCCGCCGATGAGCAGGCTCTCCCGCACGATCTCGCCAAGACGACGCTCGCCCAATAGCCGTGCGACGACATCGCCGATCATCAGCGACAAGGCGAGGAAGGTGATGCCGATCGCGAGGCTGGTGCGGCCCCGCTTGAACAATTGACGAAGTCGACGCCTCGACGCCTGAGCGCGCTGGCTGAAGAATTCACGAATCGCGTCGCGCAGAATCGCAGGCTCTTCAGGAAGACCTGCCGGCCGATCCAGATGGACAACCAGCGCGAGCGGAGCATCCGGCGGAGTTTCACGCGCCCAACCGACGATGAACTCCTCCGCGTCCGGATCGAGATCCCGCTGACGGAAGGGTGCGGGATCGATGGCGTTGAACAGCTGGTTCAACTCGGCCACGTGGACGGCAATCTGCTGGCAATTTGACGGGATCGGATCGCCGGCCGACATCGGCCGCTGGACGACTGGATTCGAAGCAGCGAGGTGTGCTCGCTCGCCCAAAGGGCCCGCATGTTCGTCCGATCGAGCGGGATTCATGATGATCGAGCGGAGACGTCTACGTCAGCGGATCACGACCGCACGCTTCGCCGTGATGACTTCGCTTGCAAACATATATCCACTCGCGAACCGTGCCCTCGTTGACCTCGCTGATCTGCCGAGGTGGCACGCAAAACTACCCCGTTACACTTGCCGCAGCGCCTCGGTCGGTTGAATGCGCAGCGCCCGGCGCGCCGGTGCGGCGCATGCCAGCACGCCGACGGCCGCCATGATGACCGATGTGATCACCGAAGAGACGACGAGGTTGGTGGTCAGGCTGTCGGCGCGCCAGGCGAACAGCAGGATCAGGCTGTTGCCGGCGATGATGCCGCCGCCGAGCTGACGACCGGCGCGAGCGAACACGATGCCGAGCACATGGCGTGGGTTGGCACCCAGCGCGAGGCGGATGCCGATCTCACGGGTACGACGCGACACCGCGACCGCCATGAGCGCGTAGAGACCGGCCGCGGAGAAGATGAGCGCCACGAGCAGAACGCTGGCGAAGATAACGGTGCCGCCGATCATCTGCGTTTGCGCCTGTGCGGCGATGTCGTAAAGGGTGACGATTTCCCGCAGGTGCAGGCCCGCATCGATCTGCCTCGCAAGATCGGCGACGCGGGGCGCAAGCGGCGCGGCGTCCGCCGCGGTCCGCACAGCCACTGCCACAGGATCGATCTCCGCCGCGGACGCGGCGCGATAGATGTAGGCCGCCCCGCTCCAATCCGCGGGGAACGACCACAGATCGGTGACCACGCCGACGATCTCGTGCCAGGCTCCCACCTCGTGTTGGCTGCCTCGCTGGAGCGTGCGAACGCGTGCGCCGACGGGATTGCTGCCCACCACCCGCATGAACGCTTCGTTCACCACGACGGGTCCGTTCGGCGCTCCGGCGTCAGCAGGACGCAGACCGCGGCCGGCCACGATCCTGGCGCCGAACGCCTCGTGATAGCCGGCGCCGACAGCAGCCATCGCGAATCCACCCTCGTAATTGCCCTGCAGGCGGGTCGGAGGTGCACCGTCCTGCTCCATCTCCAGCGCCACCCACTCCGGGTTCATCGTCGGCAGGCGATCGCCGTGCACCACGTTCGTCACACCAGGTTCCTCGCGCAACCGGGCCGCGAGTTCTTCGTAGGCACGCGCGCGATGCAAGCCGATCTGTCGATCGTCAGGCACACCGCGCTCGCCGGCTGCCGCCTCGTTGTCCATCGTGAGGCGGAAGGTGAGGTAATGCTCGGTCGGAAACGCTGCCCACGTCGACTTGTCGTTGAGCGTGTTGGTGAAGATTCCCACGGCGGCGGGCACGAACAGCAGCGTGCACGCGACCTGACTGCCGATGATGAACGACCAGATGCCGCCGAACCCCATCGTCCCCCCGGTGCTCGTGATTCCCTGCAGTCCTCGCTGGACCGACACGCCTGTGGCCTTCAGTGCGGGGAGCAGGCCGATCAATACCGCGGCGACGAATGCGAGCAGCAGCGCGTACACGATGGTGGCAGGCTCGAGCTTCAGATCCACCCAGAACGGCAGACCGTCCCCGAGGATCTGACTCGCCCGGGCCCAGGCATAGCGCACTGTCGTCTGGGCGACGACGAGGCCGAGCGCGGCAGCGGCCAGAGCCAGCACGAGAGCTTCGGTCACGATCTGGGCGATCACGCGTGGACGACTGGCTCCGAGCGCGTGACGGACCACCATCTCGGGCTCACGCATCGCCGTGCGCGCGAAGATCAGCGTGGCGACGTTGGCCGACACCGCCCCCAGGAGCAGCAGAACGATGGCATGGACCGCCAGATCTTCGAGCTGCAGCGGATCACCCGGCGTGCGCCCGGCGAAGGCGCGAACCCGAGTACGCAACTGCGCGTGGGTTGACGGCTGATCGGCGGCCATGCGTGCGGAGACGACGTCGAGCTCCGCCGCGGCATCGTGCCAGCTCGCTCCGCCGGCGAGCCGGCCGAACACCTGCACGGCCGGGCCTTCCCGCGGCGGCGCATCCTGGATCGGCAATGGGACCCATAGCTGCTGATTGCGCGGGAAGCCGAAGCGCGGCGGCATCACGCCCACCACGGTGCGAGGCGTGCGACCTACGGTGACGACGCGGCCGATGATCGCCGGGTCGCGCAGGAATTGTCTCTGCCAGACGTCGTAGCCAAGGACCACCACGGGGTCCGCACCCGGCATCTCGTCTGCCGGCTGCAACGCTCGGCCGAGCAGCGGCGGCACGCGGCTCAACGGAAACGCCGACGCTGTGATCTCAGCCATGCGCAGCGATTCGACACGGCCTTCGCCGGTGAGCACGTTGCGCTCGCTGAGGCAGGCGGCGCCGAGCTCCACCACCGTCTTCAGCGACCGCCGCCAGATCGAGAAATCGTGGAGCACCCGCGGCTCTACCCGCGACGCTGCCGTGTCCTGCGTCTCGAGCCGCACGACGCGGTCCCCTTGGTCGAACGGCAGCCGTTTGTACAACAGTTCGCCCGCGAGTTCGATGCCCACCGCCCCGATCGCGATGGCACCCGCCAGCGAGAGGCCGCCGATGATCGAGAGCGCTGGATACTTCACCAGCAGACGCGCCCCCAGCTTCCAATCGAGCCACGAGACCGCAGTCAGGCCGGCATTCATACGATTCGCTCCAATTCGCACCTCGACGTCAGGTTCCAGCGGGTAATAACTTTACAATGCAAAGTCATTTGCGTCAATGCTATGGTAGCCGGTCGCACGTCCGCCTCACCGACCCAAGCGGAACGCCACAACATAGTCGCCGGCACCAAACGCCCCACCGCCGCCGACGCTGACCGCGACATACTGCTCCCCCGAAACCAACCGATAACTCATTGGCGTTGCCTTGGCGCTCGCCGGCAGCGAGCCGTGCCACAGCTCGCGGCCGGTCTCGACGTCGTACGCGTGCAGTTGGCGATCGAGCGCCGCGCCGATGAAGACGAGACCTCCTGCGGTGACGATCGGGCCGCCGAGATTCGGCGACCCGGGTATCGGCGTGAAATTGGTCGCGCCTTCGGAGCCGATGCGCTGCGTGATCGCGCCGAGTGGCACCTCCCACGCGCGAGTGCCAGTCTTGAGATCGATCGCAACGAGCGCGCCGAAGGGAGGAGGCGAGCAGGGGAGACCTGAAGCGCTGACGAGGATCCGCCGCCGCATCACGTACGGCGTGCCTTCCATCATGTTGTACTCGTACTCGCGGCCGAGCCTTCGGTCTTCGCTCAACGACTCCTGCATCTTGACCGTCTCTCGCGGCAGCAGTTGCACCATCGCCGGGATGCGGTTCACTGGCACGACTGCGATCTGACGCTCGACATCGACCGCGAGTCCACCCCAGTGCGCACCGCCGATGTTCGACGGCATCACGAGCGTGCCTTTCACACTTGGCGGCGTAAAAATGCCTTCGTTCCGCAGCCCTTCGATTTGCGCGCGGCATGACGCCCGATCTTCATCGGTAAGGCCCCATGCGTCGTCAACGGACAAGCGATGAGGGCTGAGTGGTGGCGTCAGCGTTGTGAACGGCTGCGTTCGCGAGGCCTCCTCCCCGGGAATGTCGCTTGACGGCACGGGCCGCTCTTCGATTGGGAATACAGGTTGACCTGTCTCGCGATTGAGAACGTAGAGCATGCCGTTCTTGTTGGCCTGCAGAACGGCGGGCACGCGGACGCCGTTGCGCGTCAGGGTGACGAGTGCGGGTGGCGAGGCGTTGTCGTAGTCCCACAAATCGTGATGAATGGTCTGGAACGCCCACACGACGCGCCCGCTGGACGCTCTGAGGGCCACGATCGAGTTGGCGTAGCGATTGTCGCCGAGCCGAAGCGCGCCGTAATAGTCCGGCGCGGCGCTGCCGGTCGGTACGAATACGAGATCGCGGTCTGGATCGGCCGCGATCACGGACCACGCATTCGCGCCGCCGCTCTTGTTCCCCATCTTGCCGCGCCACTGACCGTACGCGGGATCTTTCGGGTCCTGCGGAATCGGATCCCAGCTCCACCTCAGTGACCCCGTCCGTGCGTCGAACGCGCGGACTTCGCCGCTCGCAATCGTCGGCCGGCTGTTGTCCGCGATCGAGGATCCGGTGATCACCAGGCCGTTGACGACGACCGGCGGTGAGGTCATCGAATAGGCCTGCGGCTGGAACGGCGGAATGCGCAGGCCGGTCGTGAGATCAACGATGCCATCGCGCCCGAATCCCGCACAGCGACGACCGCTGCGCGCGTCAATGGCGACGAGCTGTGATTGCGCGTTGGCGACGAAGATCCGCTGGCGGCACGGTGCATCCGCCGGCGCCGCCGAATCGAGCCAGTAGGAAACGCCGCGGCTCGCAAAATCGCCGTAGGTGACGTCGCGCTTGATCTCCGGATCGAACACCCACCGCTCGCGACCGGTTGCCGGGTCGAGCGCGATGACACGTCCGAGCGGCGTGCCAACATACATCGTTCCGTCGACGACCAGCGGGGTTGACTCAAACGACGTCGGCTTCTTCGTCGCAAAGCGCGCCTCGGATTCGCCGGTGCGATAGGTCCATGCAACCTCGAGGCGTGCGACGTTCTCGCGCGTGATCTGCGCAGCGGGGAAGTAGCGACTGCCCTCAGTGTCGCGACCGTAAGCGAACCAGCCGATCTCTTGGGCGCTCACCAACCCGCAGCCAAGCACGAGTCCAGCCAGTCCGAGCTTGGCTGCTGTCATGCGGGATCCCCGGTGAGGAGACACTCGACGCAACATGCGATTTCTCTCCTTTAACCGTCAACCGGTCGCGCCAGGTTCCACGGTCAGGTCAGGTGGCCGATGGTGGGAAGCCCTCCATCGCGATTTGACAATGGCTCGGCTGCGCGGCACCATTCCGCCGATTCCACAGCCTATCGCTTTGGATCTGCGGGGAATCCGCTCCGGAGGTTGAATGATCGGCCATACGGCGGTGAGAGAGTCTATGGACCGGCGGGTTTTCGAGCGCCGGATGTTCCAAGTCGCCGCTCTGTTATTTCCATTGACCATTCTGGCCGGCTTCGCCCGGACATATTACCTGCGCGGCTTGTTCGACGTTCCAGCCCTGCCATCGCTGCTGGTGCATCTGCATGGTGTGCTGATGACGGCGTGGGTCGGACTCTTTGTCACACAGGTGGGGCTGATTTCCTCGAAGCGCATACGTGTGCATCAGCGTTTGGGATATGCGGGGATCGGGCTCGGCGCGTTGATCATTCCGGTCGGCTTCGTCACAGCCCTGCGCGCCGCGAAATATGGCTCGACGTCAACGCCGCCGGGGGCCTCGCCGCTCGGATTCCTGATCGTGCCGCTTCTCGATCTGGTGATGTTCACGATCTTTTTCGGCGCCGCGATTTATTACCGGAAGAAGCCCGCCGAACACAAGAGACTGATGCTTCTAACCGCGATCAACTTCCTTCCCCCCGCTTTGGGGCGAATGCCGATCGCGAGCCTCCAGGCGTTGGGGCCGCTGTGGTTCTT
Organism: Vicinamibacterales bacterium; assembly: GCA_051986585.1. Lineage (GTDB taxonomy): Bacteria > Acidobacteriota > Vicinamibacteria > Vicinamibacterales > 2-12-FULL-66-21 > JALZOC01. The sequence continues at coordinate 10,711 of JBPYFA010000204.1, forward strand.
CGGTTTCCCAACCGCGCTGGCGCTGATTTGTCTGGGACTGGACCGATGGCACTCTGGAAAGGTGAACCGGATCTTTGTCGTTGGCATCGTGCTGCTGGTTGCCGCATATATCGCACGGCTCGCGCTGATGACGAACTCAACCTGGCTGGCGCTGGCGGCGCGGCTCACGAGGCTGGCCTGAAGCCACCTGCGATCGTTGCTGACGACGCCCGTCGGGCATCGGGCGGGAGCCGGACGCACCTGGACCGCTCAGCAGCAGCACCAACGGTCCGAGCGAGACGCTGGCGAATGCAGGCGGCTGCTGGTGTTGAAGCTTGAAACCGAGGCGTTCCGTGTAGAAGGTGACTGATCGCGATACGTCGCTGACCTGGTATCGGACACCATGAAAGGTCGGGTCCGACGCGTGCTGCTGGCCGTCCGCTGACATTGATTTCTGCACATCTGCCATGACGGTCTTCCCCGGGTGTAACACTTACGAGCTCGCAGGCTTCGTTTCTCTGACTTTGACTTCGGTCCCTGGCTTGACTTCGTCGGTCCCGCGAACGGCGACGTCGTCGCCGGCCTGCAGGTCACCAAAGACTTCAATCAGCGGGCCGGATGCGAGTCCGGTTTTGACATCCACCCACTGGGTCTTGCCGTTGCGAACGCGAATCACGAAGGTGCGGTCCGTCGTGCTGCCGACGCTGCCAGCGGGCACGAACAATGACGGGGTCGGTCGATGCACGGGCCATTTCACCTGACAGAACGTTCCGGGCGCCAGCCGCCCGTCCTTGTTCGCGACATCCAGTTCGACCGCCATCGTCCGCGTCTTGACGTCCACTGACTGCGCGATGCGAGCCACCGTGCCGGAAAACGTCTGCCCTGGATACGCCGATACAGTGAACGAGATGGTTGCTCCGGACGGGACGTCAGCGGTATACGCCTCGGGAACGGGGACGACGAGCCGCAGCCGTTCGTTGTGCACGACACGCAGCATCGGCGTCGCCGACGCAGGCCCGCTGTTTGGACCGACCAGCGTGCCCGGATGCACGTTGCGCTCGGTCACCACGCCGTCGAATGGCGCCGTCACCTGCAGGTAGCCTTCCAGCTGAGTAATCGATCGCACCGCCTGTCTCGCGGCCTCGACCGTCTGCTGTGCGGCCGTGACCTGACTTTGATCCGCTTCGACCGCTTTTTGTGCGACAACGACATCGTTACCTGCCACTACTCCGGGCGTCGCCGACGCGGCTTTCAGGTGTTCGAACGTGCTCGTGTCGGCGTCCGCTTTGGCGCGGGCACCAGCGAGCTGCGCTTCCGCGGCCTGGAGCTTCGACTGCGCCTCGGCACGCTGGGCGACCAGTTCGGGTGCCTCGAGCTCGGCCATCAATTCGCCCGTGCGGACGCGTGATCCGCGATCGACACGAATGCTTTTGACGAAGCCCGTCACCTTTGGGTACACGGCGACCGTCTCGTACGGATCGAGCTGGCCCGGCATCTCGAGCGTCACGTTCATGGGTTGCTGAACAACGCGCACGACGTCGATGGAAGGCGGACCTGCCGGCGGAGCGGTCTGATCGGCCTGTGCTGCGCCACGATTGCCGCATCCGGCGAGACCGATTGAGAGCAGGAGCCATGCGATCGGTCGAACGCGAGCGCGGGCACAGGAGATCGAACGGTTCATATGCATGTCCTACGCGCGATAGCCGCTGTCGGGATCGTCAGGATCCAGCGATGCCGATCCGGTACTGGCTGATTGCTGGACCAGCGCATATACGGACGGCAAGATCAGCAACGTGGCGAACGTGGCCGCGGCCAGTCCGCCGATGACGGCGCGGCCGAGCGGCGCGGTCGCGCGAGCGCCTTCACCGAACGCCAGGGCCATCGGAATCATGCCAGCGATCATGGCAGCGCTCGTCATCAGTACGGGCCGCATCCGCGCCCGTGCGGCGTCAATCGCGGGCGGCAGCTCCGATCCACCCTTCCGGCGGATCTGTTCTGCGAACGTTACCAGGAGGATTGCATTCGCGACGGCAATGCCGATCGCCATGATGCCGCCCATGAACGATTGAACGTTAATCGTGGTTCGCGTCAGCGCCAGCATCACCACCACACCCATCAACACGGCCGGCACGGTGGAAACGACGACGAATGCGAGCCTGAGAGATTGGAAATTCGCCGCGAGGAGCAAGAAGATGACGACCACCGCGACGATCAGACCGACGGCGATGTTCCTGAGTGTTTCGCGCATCGGCGCGATCTGCCCACGTACCGCGACCGTCGCCCCACGCGGCGGCGCGCCGGCACGGGCGATGGCCTGATCCACTCGATTGGCGATGCGGCCGAGATCCTCGCCGAACGCATTCGCCGACATCGTGACCATCCGCTGCCCGTTGAAGCGGTCGTACTCGCCAACGATCGTACCGTTTTCGATCCTGGCGATGTCGCCGAGCAATGGATAGGACGAACCGCCGGCGCTGACCGGCATCACACGAAGGTCCTCGAGACTCTTCATGCGCGGCTGTGGCACTTCTACCTGCACTTGAAACCCGATGCCGGTCCGCGGATCGGCCCAGTAGTTCGGCGCGACGAAGCGGCTCGACGAGGTCGCGGCGGCGAACGATTGGCCGACCTGATTCACCGTGACGCCCATCTGTCCCGCCAGTTCACGATCGATAGTGACGCTGATGCCGGGGTACTGCAGTGCCTGCTCGACATGCAGATCGCGCAATGTCGGAATGTGCATCAGCTGCTCGCGCACCTTCGCGGCGAAAGTGCGGGTCGCGGCGAAATCGGGCCCCATAATCGCCACCTGTACTGGTGTTGGTGCGCCAAAATTCATGATGCGGCCGACGATGTCCCCGGGTTCGAACGAGAACTGCACGTCCGGGAAGCGGGTTGTGAAGCGATGGCGGAGTTCTTCCTGAAAGTGGTCGACATCGATCGACGCATTCGGCTTGAGCGCCACCTGCAGCACGCCTTCGTGGGACCCGCCTGTCCACAGGAAGATTGTGTTGATCGGGTACGACGAGGGCTGCACGCCGACGTAGCCGAGCGTGATGTCGACATTCCTCGGCCCCGCAGCCTTCTGGATTTCGTTGAGGATGTCCTCGGCGACTTGCTCGGTGCGCTCGAACTTGGTGCCTGCGGGGGCATAGAACCGCAGCTGAAATTGATGTGCCCCGCTGGCCGGAAAGATTTCGCGACCGAGCCGCATTCCGACCACTGCGACGATCGCGATTGTGGCAATCGCGTACACCGCGACGAGTAGTACGCGGAAGGGCGCGAGGCGTTGCAGCGTCCGGGTGAGACGGTTTCGGAGCCGATCGACCCAATCCTCCGCCACTGCTCCGTCATGCGGCCGGTGGTGACGTTTGCCAAGCAGCCATACCGAGAGCACCGGGACAAGAGAGCTCGAAAGGAGAAACGAGGCAATCATCGCGAAGCCGACCGCCAGTGACAGCGGCACGAACAGCGACTGCGAAACACCGGTCATGAAGAAGGAGGGCACGAAGACGGCGACCACCGCGAGCATCGCAAGCAGCCGCGGCGCGACGACTTCGCCGCTGGCGTCGAGAACGCCGCGGGCGGTCGGCGCGCCCTGCGCAAGATGGGTATGAATGTTTTCGATCGCGACCGTGCCCTCGTCGACCAGAATGCCGACGGCGAGCGCGAGGCCGCCGAGGGTCATGATGTTGATCGTCTGCCCGGTGGCCCAGAGGGCCAGCAGCGCCCCGCAGAGGGCGAACGGGATGTTGAGCACGACGAC
>JBPYFA010000205.1:0-7925 GCA_051986585.1 Vicinamibacterales bacterium
CATGTTCTCGCTGACGCGAGATGCGCTCATCACCGCGTTTGTCGTCGGTGATCTGTTCATCGTGCTGCCGGTGCTCATTACCGCTGCCAGAACGCTCGTCGATCGCTACGGCCTGGCCGGCGGCCCGGAGGCAACCCTTCCCGACGTGATCGTGCCGGCGTCATTCAACTTCCCGCACGCGGGAAAGCTTTTGTCGCTGAGCTTCGTGCTGTTCGCCGGCTGGTTCGCCGACGCCGTCGTCCCTTCCTCGCAGTACGCCCGGCTCGCGCTTACCGGGCTGGTGACGTCCTTTGGCAGCCTCAACGTCGCCGTGCCGTTTCTGCTCGACCAGTTCCGGATTCCCGCCGATACGTTCCAGCTGTTTCTTGCGAGCGGCGTGATCAACTCGCGCGTCGGAACGCTCCTCGCGGCGGTGCACGCGCTCGTCATTGCCCTGCTTGGCACGTGCGCGATGAGTGGCGCGCTTCGATGGGATAGACGCCGGCTATTTCGATACGCGATCGTCACGCTGGTGCTCACGGTGTTCACGATTGGCGGAACGCGAGAGCTGTTCGCATGGGTCGTGCCCCAGACCTACACGAAGGATCAGGTGTTGTCGAGCATGCACGTGCGAAACCCGGTCCGTGCCGTCGTACACCGCGATCCCGTGCCGCTGTGGCCCAAGGAAACTGGAAGTCTGCTGGACCTGATACGCGCGCGGGGCGTGGTGCGCGTTGGCTATCTCCCAAGCTCTCTGCCATACGCGTACTTCAACAGTCACGATGAACTCGTCGGCCTCGACGTCGAGATGGCCCATCGCCTTGCGTCGGAGCTGCACGTCACGCTCGAATTCGTACCGCTCGATCTCTTGACCTGGCAGGGCCAGGTCGAATCAGGCATGTGCGACATCGTGATGTCTGGCGTCTTTCTGACGCCGCTTCGCGCCAGCCGAACGCTGTTTGCAACGTCGTATCTCGACGAGACGCTGGCCGTGATGGTGCTGGACAGCGAGCGTGCACGCTTTACCGAGTGGACCGCCATTCGCGCGATTCCTCATCTGCGCGTCGCCGTTCGCGATCTTCCGTACTACTTCGAGAAGACACGGGAACTCCTTCCGGATGCGACGATCAGCCCGTTCAGCGACATGCAGCAGTTGATCTCGTCGCGATCGAAGGAGTTTGATGCGATCGTGTTTCCAGCGGAGCGAGGCTCCGCGTGGACGCTGATCTATCCGGAGTACACCGTGGTCGTGCCGCAGCCAGCTAACGTCCGCGTGCCGCTGGCCTACGCGATCGCGAAGCACGATCAGGGATTCAGAAGTTTCATCGACAGCTGGGTGGAGTTGAAGAGAAAGGACGGCACGGTGCAGTCGCTCTACAACTACTGGGTGCTCGGTCAGGACGCGGAGCCGTCGAAACGCCGCTGGTCGATCATTCGTGACGTGCTCCATTGGGTGAATTGATTGAGGGTAACGCGGAGTGAATCATGACGCCGACCGAATCGCTTGCCGCCGTGGCACAGTCGATCGAGAACGCAAAAGCGGATCTCGACAAGGCGCTCTTCGAGCTGGATCAGCTCCCGCATTTCGATGCGTCGATGGTCGGGTTCGTGGCTCACGCCATGAACAACTACCTGACAATCGTCGATGCCACCGTCAATCTGCTGGGGCACGCGCTTCGTGATTATCCGGATCGGGACGTGGCGATCTGGCTGCAAGGCCTTCGACACACCGCCGGCCTCATGCACCACACCGTGGGGCGGCTTTTGCGTGCTTCCACGCCCGACCACTTTCAGCTCAAGCCTGAACCTGTGAACGTGCCGCTGCTCATGGAGCGCGCGTGCGACTACTACAGCCGGATCGGAGAACGAAAGCAGCTCAAGATCACCTGCCGGTCGGTCGGGGACGTCCCGCCGGCATGGGCGGATCGAGTAGCCGTTGCCGTCGTCGCCGACAATCTCCTATCCAATGCCGTCAAGGTTTCTCCGGTTGGTGACCTCATCGACGTGCAGGTGATGGCCGATCCGTCAGGCGTCGTGTGCAGCGTGCGTGATCGCGGTCCTGGGATGAGCAAGGCGGACCAGACGCGCTACCTCGAAGCATCCGCGATGATTGGCGCGGTCGACGATGCCAGCGAGCCGGCCGGCTTTGGGTTGCGAGTCTGCAACGAGTTTCTCGCGCTGATGGACGGCTCGTTGTGGATTGAAAGCGAGCCGGGCAGCGGCGCGCGAGTCTCTTTCCGGCTGCCGTATCACCCGAACGGGACTGGACCACACCAATGATCCAGCCAATTGCCATTCGTGTCGCCGCATTCGTCGTTGCCATGACCGCGGCGATGCCGCTCCAGGCGCAGGCCCCGGCCCCGAGAGTCGGCGTGGCGTTTGGCGGCGGCAGCGCTCGAGGCATCGCGCATGTCGGCATCATCCGATGGTTCGAAGAACATCACGTCCCGATCGACGTCGCCGCCGGCACCAGCATGGGCGGACTCATCGGCGGCGCGTTTGCGACCGGCATGAACGCCGACGAGCTTCGAGATTTCATTCTCAGCATCGATTGGGATCAGACGTTCGGCAGCAGCTCGTTTCCGTTCAAGAATGTGCGCCGCAAGCAGGATGCCCGCGACTTTCCCGCGCGGCTCGAGTTCGGTCTGAAGAAGGGACTGGTGCTGCCGACCTCGCTGAACAACGGACAGCAGGTCGATCTGCTGCTGGCCCGGATCGCGGGCGCATACTACGACCTGGACAGCTTCGATTTGCTGCCGACGCCCTTCCGAACCGTTGCCGTCGATCTGATCGCCGCTGAACGGGTGGTTCTCGACCGCGGATCGCTCGCCGAGGCGATGCGCGCCACGATGTCGCTCCCCGGTGTATTTCCGCCGGTCGAGATCGCCGACCGTGTGCTCGTCGACGGCGGCGCGCTCGACAACATTCCCGCCGACGTCGTCCGCGACATGCACGCCTCGTTCGTGGTGTCGGTGGATGTCGGCTACGCGCCCGAGAAATCGATCGACTACTCGCTCTTCGGACTGATGGGTCAGACGGTCGATTCGATGATGCGAGCGAACACGCGGCGCGCGCTCGAGGCCGCCGACCTCAAGATCGCCGTCGACGTTGAAGGATTTGGCTCACTCGACTGGCGGCGCAGCGAAGAGCTCATGCAGCGCGGCTACGACGCAGCAGAGAAACACCGTGCGGAGCTCCTGCCGCACGCGCTGAGCGATGCGGACTGGGAAGCGTGGCTCAAGGGCCGCAACGATCGCCGCCGGACGACGCTGCCCGTGCCGCAATATCTGTCGATCGCCGGCATCGCGCCCTCGGACGCCAGCGTCGTGCGATACCTGCTGACGCCGCATGTCAACCAGCCGCTCGATTTGCCGCGCGTCGAGAAGGATCTGTCGACGCTTTCCGGGCTCGATCGATACCAGAGCGTGCTTTGGCAGATGGATGGCCCGCCAGGGCGCGAGGGACTGCTCGTCCGCGCGCGAGAGAAGAAGTATGCGCCGCCGTTCATGATGCTCGGCCTCAACCTCGAGAACCGCACCTCGAACGACTTCAGGATGCAGCTGGCCGGCCGCTACCTGGCTTTCGATGTCTTCGGTTCGGGTTCAGAACTGCGAATCGACGGCGCGGTCGGATCCGACCCGTATGCTGGCTTCGCCCTTCATCGGCCGATTTTCGGCACCCGCATGTTCGTGCGGCCCTACGGGGTGGCACAGTTGAGGACACTCGATGCCGTTCAGGACGACAAGGTGGTTGCGCAGTACCAGACCAAGGAGAGCTACATTGGCGGCGACGTCGGCTTCTCGCCGAACAAGGACAGCGAGGTTGCCGGCGGCCTCCGCTACGGACGCGTGTCGGCGACGGTCAGAGCCGGCGATCCTGGTCTGCCCGAAGCCGCCGGCGCCGAGAGCATCTTTCGAGTGTTCTACCGCTACGATGGACAGGACAGTCCGATCGTGCCGTCCCGCGGATCGTCGTCGGTGGTGAATTTCATGCACTATCTGCAATCGCCATCGGCACCGGACTTCGAGAGGACCAACGACAACGTGACGCAGCTGGAAGGAGGCATTTCAACGTTCCGCTCGTGGCGACGAGTCAACCGGCTGTTTGCCATGGCGTCGGGCGGCACATCCTTCAATGGCCATCCCGTCAGCCAATTCCAGCTTGGATATCCATTTCGTCTCGACGCTTTCAGCGTCGGTGAGCGGAACGGCGATCATTACGCCGTGCTGACGGTCGGAGCGGCGAGACAGATTTCACGGTTGCCGGATTTCATCGGTGGTCCGGTGTTTGTGGGAACATGGTTCGAAAACGGATCGGCCTTCGACACGCACGAGAACGCGGACATCAACTCGCAGATGGCGGTTGGGCTGCTGGCGGATACGCTGCTTGGCCCGCTCGTCACCGGCGCGAGCTGGGGTTTCGACGGCGGATTCCGATTCTTTGTAGGTGTCGGTCGCACGACGCGGGTTCCGTGACCATAAACGTAAGACGGTGTGGCTTCCGCCTTCAGGCGGAAGCACAAATACGTGTAGCTTCCGCCTTCAGGCGGAAGATCGATAGGCGGAAGATCTCTGAGGAAGGCAACTCATGAACGTACGACATGCGTGCTCTTACTTATTGGCGGCGGGTTTTATTGCAGCATCGATCGCCTGCCACAGCGCTCCGCGGCAGCGGCCGATCAAGGCAGGCCCGGTCGACACCGGCGCAGGAACGCTGGCTTCCGGGAGGAAGTTCCTCGAAGGGCAGTGGATCCTCGAATCGTTCGAGGTGCGGCCGCCCGGAAAGCCTCCTGTCGTCCTCAAGGGCAACGGGACGCTCGTCTACGACGACATGGGCAACCTGAAGATGAACATTCACGCCGACGAGGCGTCCGCCGATATCCTCCGTGCGTCGGGGATCGACATCAGAGATGGCGTCATCTCGTCGGAAGGCCGCACCGCCATCGACATGCAGAAACAGACCCTGACGTATTTCGTCCAGGGCCAGGCGCCGCTCATCAAGGGACCGCTCGGCCTCGATCGTCCGCGCCACTGGGTGGTCGAAGGGGACACACTGATCCTCACGACACAGGACGACAAGGGGCAACCATTGTCGATTGGACGGTGGAAGCGAGCGGCACAGTGAATCAATTCTGCAAATGCTGAAGGTTGAAGGCTGAATGTTGAATGTGAATGCTGAATGTTGAATGTGAATGCTGAACTCTGAATCTTGAATGCTGAATGTTGAATGAGGCATGCCTGTCATTCCGCATTCAATATTCCGCATTCCGCATTCCGCATTCCGCATTCCCCACTCCGCATTCCGCATTCACTATTCAACATTCAGCATTCAACCTTCAGCATTTACCGTGCACTCTAATATGACCAGCCGAGCGAAAACACGAACCCGACGTCGTTCTGATCGGCCGATGGGTTCGGTGGGCGGCTGTCGAAGGTGTTGAAGAAGTTGAAAGACGCGAAGAAGTCTTTCCACAATTCCCGCTTGAGGCCGAGATCGGCCTGCAGTCGTTGGCGTCCGGTGTTGCTCAGGCTTGGATAGTACTGAACGCTGATATCGACATTCGTTTTCGGCCGATCGTAGGTGTAGTACGCGGTTTGAAACATCAGCAGGCCTTCGAGGTTCTGCGTCGACTCGACGTCGACCCCTTGCTCGTGGTTCACGGCGAGCCCGGCGCCGAAGGTCATCTGCGCTTTCGTGCTGTTGATCAGCCGCGGCCCGACGGCGGCGCCGATCTGTGATCGCAGGACGAGTCCGAGACTCTCGTTGGTCTCGAACCGCCCCGCGGAAGTGAAGAACCAGTGCTGCCAGGGGTATCTCAGGTACGACGCCTCGACCGTGCCTCGATCGTCCCGACCGGAATCATCGTTCTTGTGCGTGATGGTTCCTGATGCGGTCAACCGCATCGAAGACGCGGGCTTTCGATACACCGTTTCCGAATTGAGATTGAACTGCGCCACGCCGCTCGAGCGCGTGTAGTTATAGCCAGCGTCGATGGTCCCATCCAGCTTGCTCCAGAAACTGCGGCCGATCGGCGTGATCAACGTCACGTCCGACATCGACAACGAAACCGGTCCGCCAAGGCTCACGACGCTGAGCGAGCGGGCCGATGCCGGGCCAAGCGTGCCCAGGTAACGCTGGCCGTCGCGCATCAGCACCTCGACGAAGCGGTTGGCCACGAGCGTGGCGAGCTTGTCCCACTCGAAGTACAGGGTGCCGACGTCGTTGGTCTTGAATTCGAGCCGTCCGCGCTCCAGCCTGATGACCTCGCCGGTGATGTGATCGCCATTGGCGAGAGTTACGACGTCAGTCCGCCCCTGCGCGAATGCGCTGGCAGAAAGGGCGAGTGTTAAGGCAGAAAGGAGGAGGATCTTCACGACAGAATCCGGGCGCCGCCTGGTGGCAACGCCCGGATTGCTGGTGGAGACGAATTCGCAGGCAACACTACCCATCAACTGAGATCCGCCGAGGTGCCGGCGGTATCCCGCGCGACACTACGTGCCCGACTTCTTCGCCGCGTACGGATTGCCGCCAAGTGCGTTCGAGATATCGGTGATCGCCTTCTGCGCGCGGACGCTGTTACCGGCATCGTCGAGCGGGGGCGAGATGACTGCGATCCCGAACTTGCCCGGAGATACGGCAATGATGCCGCCGCCGACGCCGCTCTTGGCCGGAAGCCCGGTGTGGTAGAGCCACTTGCCGGAGTCATCATACAGTCCCGCGGTCGCCATCACCGCCAGGACGCCTGGAACTTTCGCCGCGTCCATCACCTGTTTGCCGGTGACGGGGTTCTTGCCCGCCGCGGCGAGCGTCGCCGCCATCGTCGCGAGGTCCTTCGCGTTGACGCCGATTGAGCACTGCTTCGTGTAGAGATCCACGGCCTGCTGCCAGTTGTTCTTGATGTAGCCGTAGGCCAGCATCAGCGCGCCGATCGCCTGGTTGCGCTGGTTGGTGTCCGATTCAGACTTGTAGACGTCCTGCAGCACGCTCAGCTGACGGCCCGCCGCGTCGTTGTGGAAGCCGATGATCTTGTTCCACACTTCGTTGGCGTTGGCGCCCTTGACCATGCTGGTCGCCGAGATCGCACCGGGGTTGACCAGGGGGTTCATTTCCGGCGCGCCAGTGCCGATGGTGGTCTTGACCGCTTCCACCGCGATGATCGAATTGAAGCGGGCGCCGGTTGCGTCGACGCCGATGCGCTTCTCGATCGAGTCGAGTCCCTGCTCCTGGATCACCTGCGCCATCGTGAAGACCTTCGAGATCGACTGAATCGAGACCTCGGTCTTGATGTCGCCGGCGGTGAACACCTTGCCGTCGGCGGTCACCAGCGCGATGCCGAACAGATTCGGGTCGACTTTGGCGAGCGCCGGAATATAGTCGGCGTTCTTCCCTTCCTTGAGCGTCTTGTACTTGGTAAACGCCGCATCGACGGCCTGCTGCGGGCCAGGCGCCTGCGCCTGGAGTGTCGATATCGCCACCGCCAACGAGAGCGCGCCGACAATCGACGCGCCAAGCGGAATATTTCCAGTCATTCGTTTCATGTTTAGCCTCCAACCTTGTACGAGAAGTTGTACTTGAACGAAAACTGCAGCTTCACGCCATCGCTATGGAAGCCGTCGGAGAAGTTTTCGCGGCGTCCCCACTGAAATTCACCACCGAACATGACGTTGGGCACGGGCGTGCACAGCAGGTTGCCGAGCAGGTAATGACCACGGTGATACGCATTGGGTGCCTGCGCGTCGGTGTTATCGATATCGGTGAGCGAGTACCCGAACGTGCTGGTGAATTGCTTGCTCCACGTGTGATCGACGAACGCGACGAGACCAAGAATCGGCAGCGCTTTGCCGACGACCGGAGTGATCGGGTTCTGCAGGTTGTTCTTGATCCCGACATCCACCGGTGCATCGTTCATGTAGTTCTCGATCCCTTCGCCATAGACCAGTTGCAGC
>JBPYFA010000206.1:0-5299 GCA_051986585.1 Vicinamibacterales bacterium
TCATCTCAGGAGCCGACCGACACGTCCACGTCTCGGGGCACGGCAGTGAAGAAGAGCTGAAGCTCATGCTTTCGCTCGTCAGGCCGCGCCATTTCGTGCCGATACATGGAGAGTACCGGCAGCTCGCCCGGCACGCCCGGGTCGCGGCTCGGGTGTCGCGCTCGACGAGGGTGCTGCTGGCCGAAAACGGCGACGTGATCCGGTTCGACGATCAGGGGGCACGGATCGCCGACAAAGTGCCAGCTGGACGGATTCTGATCGATGGCACACGGAGCGGAGAAGTTGGTGACGAAGTGCTCCGCGATCGGCGTCATCTCTCCGGAGACGGCCTGGTCGTTCCCGTTGTGACCATCGGCAAGCAATCAGGCGGTCTGGAGGAAACGCCGGACGTGATTACGAGAGGGTTCGTCGTCGACACGCGGACCGAAGCGCTGCTCAAAGAAATCCCGTCGCTGCTGGCGACGACGCTCGATGGTGCCAGCGTCGAAGAGCGCACCGACCCTGGCCTCATCAAAGAAAAGATTCGCGTGGATCTGCAGCGGTTCTTCCGGAAGCGTTCCGGGTTGCGCCCGCTGGTGCTGCCGGTTGTGATGGAGATCTGAGTGCCCAAGTCATTCATTTCGCGGCGCGTCAGCGAGTTCGTCGGAGTCGCGCTGTTCGCGCTGGCGCTGATCTGGTTCATCTCGCTGGCGAGCTACAGCCCGTCGGATCCAGTGTGGTTCTTCAATACTGGCTCTCGGCTTCCGCCGGTGAACTTCGCCGGACGGATCGGCGCCTTCATCGCCGAGTTGTCTTACCAACTGCTCGGCTACTCCGCGTATCTCGCTCCAATCATGTTCGTCGTGATCGGCTGGCACTACTTCTGGTGCCGGGCGCTGGATGCCGCGTACACCAAGGTCATTGGCGCCGGATTGTTGTTCGGCTGCGTATCGTCGTTCATGTCGCTGGCGTTCGGCACCTGGGAAATCTCGGGCAAGACTTTCCGCGCGGGGGGATACATGGGCGATCGTCTCGCCGCGCTTCTCGCGGCCTACCTGAATCGCACCGGATCGATCATCCTCATTCTGACCCTTCTGTTCCTGGGCATCATCCTCTCGACCCAGTTTTCGCTCGGTCGGTTGTTTGCCGCGATCGGCCAACTGCTTCGCGATCGAATCGCGGCGACGTTTGCGGCATACCGGGCATGGCGAGAGGAACGGCGCCGCGAGAAGCAGCGTCAGGAAGTGCTCAAGAAACATCTCGACAAGGGCGCGAAGGCCGGCGAACAGACGGCACGACCGAAAATCGCGGTGCCGCGCACCGCCGAACTGGCTGGCTCTCGCGGGGCGCCGGACGCGGACGGTGCCGCACCGGCACGGGCGGCCGCGCCGGAGTCGCCAAAGAAGCCCTCGCGTACCGCTGCGATGGTCGAGGCGGCCGCCGCTGCCCTGAAAGCCGCGTCTTCTCGTCCCACACCAGCGGCAACGATTCGCAGGCCTCCGCCGATGGCTCCTCCCCTGCCGTTGCCCGAGCCGGAAAAGCTGCCGGCCGAACGGAAGAAGGGAGCCTATGCCTTGCCGCCGCTGGCGCTGCTTGATGCACCGCGCAGCGAACGCAAGATCGACGAGCGCGAGTTGATGGACGGTGCGCGGCTGCTCGAAGAGAAATGCCGTGAGTTCGCCGTCGAAGGCTCGGTGGTACAGATTCACCCCGGACCGGTGGTCACTACCTACGAGTTCAAGCCGGACGCCGGCGTGAAGTACAGCAAGATCACCGGCCTGGCCGACGACCTCTGCCTGGCGATGCAAGCCGAGTCGGTCTTGATCGATCGCATTCCGGGCAAGTCGACGGTCGGAATTCAAATCCCCAATCCGAACCGCGAGCTGATCTCGATGCGCGAACTCCTCGAAGCGGACGCGTACAAGCGATCGGCTTCGAAGCTCACGCTGGCACTGGGCAAGACGATTCACGGCGAGCCGTTCGTCAGCGACCTCGCCACCATGCCGCATCTGCTCATCGCCGGTTCGACCGGCACGGGTAAATCGGTCAGCGTGAATGCGATGCTGTCGAGCATCCTGTTTCGCGCCACGCCCGACGACGTGCGCTTGATCATGATCGATCCGAAGCGCCTCGAGCTCGGCATGTACGAGGAGATTCCGCACCTGCTGACGCCGGTGGTTGTCGATCCGAAGCTCGCCGCCAACGCGCTGCGCTGGGCCGTTCGCGAAATGGAAGAGCGCTACAAGACGCTGGCCGCGGTCGGCGTGCGCAACATCGAGCAGTACAACCGCAACATCAAGCTGGCACAAGAGGAACACAAGGAGCCGATGGTCGACTCGAAGGGTAATGAAGTCCGGCCGCTCCCCTTCATCGTCGTGCTGATCGACGAGCTCGCCGATCTGATGATGGTGGCCAGCAACGAGGTCGAGGAATCGATCTGCCGCCTGGCGCAGATGGCGCGCGCGGTCGGGATCCACCTGATTCTCGCCACCCAGCGACCGTCGGTCGACGTCATTACCGGGCTGATCAAGGCCAATCTCCCGGCGCGAATTTCGTTCCGGGTGTCGTCGAAGATCGACTCGCGGACGATTCTCGATGGCAATGGCGCCGAACAGCTTCTCGGCAAGGGGGACATGCTCTACCTGCCGCCCGCGTCGTCGCGATTCGTGCGCCTGCACGGCCCGTACATCTCCGAACAGGAAAGCGCGCGGCTGGCGAGCTTCCTGCGGAAACAGGGCAAGCCCACGTACGACACGACGATCACCGAGGACGAGAAGAAAGCGGCCGGCGATCTCGAATTCGAAAAGGACGATCTCTACGACGAAGCCGCGCGCATCGTCGTCTCGAGCGGCCAGGCGTCGGTCTCGTACCTGCAGCGGCGCTTGCGGATCGGATTCAGCCGCGCGGCGCGGCTCGTCGACATGATGGAAGCCGAAGGCCTGGTGTCGCCAATCAGCGGCGCGGCCGGCGGCAAATCGCGCGAGGTCCTGGTCAAGCCGGATTACTTCGATGAAGTGGATGCGCAACTGAGGTAGCCATGACGCTCAGATATCCCGCGATGGTGGTGATGATCGCCTGCACGATCGCCCCGACGGTGGCGGCAAGCGGCGGCAGTTCGGCACGAACGCTGTACGAACGCGCGCAGGAACGCGAGCAGGCGCTGCGCAGCGCCGATCAGAACGAGGCCACAGCGGCCGAGTTCCGCAGCGTCATCAAGGCCTACGACACGGTCGTGCGCCGATTCCCGGGGAGCGGCTACAGCGATAACGCGCTGTGGCAGGCCGGGAACCTCGCGTGGCTGGCGTATCAACGATTTGGCGAGGCGGCCGATCGCGACCTCGCCGTGCGCTTGCTGAGTAGGCTAAAGAAGGAATATCCATCGAGCTCGCTGCGGTCCGGCGCCGACGAGATCCTGCGAGCCGCCAACGACAGCACGGCCAGTGCGCCGGCAGCTGCGGTTGGAGTCTCCTCCTCGCGCGACCCCGAAGCGGCGGCAGAAAAAGCCATCGGCACGAGCGCAACCGCTGCCGACGTATCTCAGGACGCGCAACCAGCAGGCCCCATTCTCATTCGTGAGATCAAGCGCATCGCCATTCCTGACGGCATGCGCGTCTCGATCGAGATGGACGCGGAGACGACGTTTCGAGCCGAACGGCTCGAAAATCCCCGCCGCGTGTTCTTCGATCTGAAAGGCACACGACCGGTGCCGGCGCTGCTCGACGCGACCATCAAGTACAGCGACGAGATCGTCCGCGAGATTCGCCTGGGTCGGCATCCGCAATCGACGACTCGCGTCGTGTTCGACATGGAGGGCGTCGACAGCTACAGCGTCTTTACGCTCTACAGTCCGTATCGGCTGGTGATCGACTTCAAGCCGCAAGCGGCGGCACGCGCGGGTGTGGCGACGGCGTCGACACAGAAGCCGATCGTCACGGAGACGATGGGACAGGGCACATCAGGCACTCGGGCGTCCCGCCGGCAGCCGCCACCCGCCACACTGCCGAGCGTGACGCTTGAAAAGGAAACATTGAAAGACATGTCGGCGACGCCCGTGGTGGTTCCGCTGATGCCTCCGGTGCCGTCGCTGACGCTGACGCCGCTCTCGCCTTCGGCCGCGGCGAAATTCCGATACGAACCGATACCGCACCCTCCACGGTTAACGGCCGTGAAGGCGACACCCGCAAGGCCGACTGCGGTGTCGATGCCGACGTTGGCTCCGCCGCCGCCGGCCAATCTCGACGGCAAGTTCTCGCTGGCGCGCCAGCTTGGCTTGGGCGTGGCGCGCGTGGTCATCGACGCCGGCCATGGCGGGCACGATCCCGGCGCGCAAGGCAATGGTGTCAACGAAGCCGAGCTGACGCTCGATGTTGCCACCCGACTCACAAAGCTGCTGCAGAAACAGCCCGGCGTCGAAGTCGTGATGACGCGCGACACCGACGTGTTCGTTCCGCTCGAGGAACGCACGGCGATTGCGAACCGCGAAGGTGCGGATTTGTTCCTGTCGATTCACGCGAATGCGAGCCGGAATCCGCACGCGCACGGGGTCGAGACCTACTTCCTCAACTTTGCATCCAACCCGGATGCGGAAGCCGTCGCTGCGCGCGAAAACTCTGCCTCCGTGCGAGCCATGCACAGCCTCCCCGACATCGTCAAAGCAATCGCGCTCAACAACAAGCTCGACGAGTCCCGCGACTTTGCCGAGATCGTCCAGCACTCGATGGTGCGTCGGCTCGGCACCCGCAACAAGCAGCTGCGCGATCTCGGGGTCAAACAGGCACCATTCGTGGTGCTGATCGGCGCGTCGATGCCCAGCGTTCTGGCGGAAATCTCCTTCGTGACGCATAAGCAGGAAGGAGTGCTCCTGAAGAGCACGGCGTATCGGCAGCAAATTGCCGAAGCGCTGTTTGACGCGGTTGTGAAGTATCAGGAGACGCTGAAAAAGCCGGGCCCTGCGGTGATTGGCTTGGGCGCTAATCGCTAATAGCTCATCGCTGATCCCGAATCGCTAATCGTGAATCGCGAATCGCGAATTCGGATTGAGGTCAAGGTAAGGCGGGACTGGAGACTGGTAGCTGGCAACTGGAAACTCTCACTCAGAAGATATGGATGATATCCGAGTCCGGTGGCGGCTCGATGTTCATCCGGCGACGAAGGATCTTGATGCCGATCAGGATGCCGCCGAACACGGCGCCAAGCAGCACGGCGACGAGGACGAGGAGTCCGGTCAGGCCGAACGCGCCGATTAACACGTCGGCGACGGTGGTCGATTCCGTTGGTGGCTGGATGACGTGAACGATGATCGGAGTCTGCTGAATCATCA
>JBPYFA010000207.1:0-8185 GCA_051986585.1 Vicinamibacterales bacterium
GGTTGTGGCTGTCGGCGACGGCCGCGTTGGTCTGTGGTCCGGTGAGAATGGACGCGTCAAAAACCGAGGAGGCAATGTCGGTCAGCTTCGAGCGCGTATAGGCCGCCGAATACGTGAGGGCGCGCGAGAGCCGCTGGCGAATGCTGACGGAGATCCCCTGGTAATTCGTCGTGCCGACATTGTTGCGGTAGAAGCTGACCGCGGTGTATTCCGGAAACGGTTTCATCAGCTGCGCCCGAGTGATCGTCGGATCGCCGATCGAAGACGAGCGCGGAATGAGTCCGAAGTACGGGTTAGGAACTCTCTCGAGGAGCGCCGGCCCGAGCTTCAGTTGTTCCTCCGTCAACTGATTGATGTTGCTGTCCGGGATTCCGATGTTCGTAATCTTTGAGCCCCGATACGAGACTTCGACGGCGGTGTTCGTTGTCAGCTCGCGCTGCACCGACACGTTCCACTGTTGTGCGTAGCCGGATCCCAGGCTGGCGTCGACGGTGAAGACGCCTTGGCCGAGGCCGGCGGTTGGCGTCGGCTCTACCGGGGTCACGGTCGGTCCATCCTTCAGCAGAAACGCTGGCGTGATGTTGTCGAGCGTTCGCAACGACACCTCCTGCAGGAATGGAAACGTCGGAGTGGTGAACGGTGTGGTGACTCCAGCCATCTCGATCCAGATCTTCCCGTATCCCGAACTGATGATGGTTTTGTCGGTCAGGCGATACACCGCTCCAATGCGGGGGCCGAAGTTATCTTTCTCGAGCGGCCGCACCGGCTCTTTACCCGGATACTCGAGCTGCTGCGTCTGCAGGTTGAACACCGCTGTCTGACCGTTGATTTCTGTCGATGGGAAATTCAGCGTGTATCGCAGTCCCGGATTCAGCGTCAGGCGATCCGACACCTTCCAGTCGTCCTGAATGAAGTACTCCTGAATGTGCGCGCGCTCTCGAATATCCGTCTGCTGCAGGTCGATACTAAACGTCTGCACCTGTCCCAACAGGAAGCTCGCGAACGCATTCCCGGTGTTCGCGACGCCGGGCAAATCGCTGCCGACGGTGGTGAAGTTGAACGTTCCCGTTGGCCACGGCGGCTGAATGACATTCAACCGCTCCCATCGCCAATCGAGACCGGCTTTCATGCTGTGGCGCCCTTTCAGCCACGCCAGCGAATCGGCAATCTCGGTCACGCTGGTCTTGAAGTCCGACGCCGTGTTCGACGGCGATCCGATCTGCTGGTAGCCGCTCGGCGCAAACGTCGGCAGCGTATTGGGGAATTGTGTGTTCGAAGGAATGCCGGGCAGGTCGAGCGCCTGACCCGCGGGGGACGGCAACGACGCGGCGCTGCGCAGGACGGATCGGCGCGTATCGCCGATCCGCAGTTCATTCAGCACGTTGCTTGAAAACGTGTGTTGATAGTTTGACGCAAACGACCACGCGCTTGTGTCCTGCGGGCCGACCGCGACGCTGCCCGCAGGGATGGTGCCGCTGCCGTCCGGAAAGGGCGCCACCGGCACCGCGTGCTCGCGAAAATAAGTGAGCCGTCCGAACGCCTGGTCCGGGTTGGTGCCGAACTTGTGATCGAGCCGGAGGTCGCCTTGATCCTGATTCTGGACCTCATTGGCCGTGCGGCTGTAGTTGTTTGCCGTCGCGGCGTTGGTCGGGAGCGGGTAGTACTCGAGCAATTTCAGCGCGATGGGATCCATGGCGTTTCGCGGAATGGTGTTGTTGGGAAATGGCTGCCGCGTGTTCCCGATCGTCGTCGTCGGATCGTAGATGTTCTGGCGGAACACACCCGAGCGCTCGACGAGTGTGGGCACGTTCGACGTCACCGTGCGGCCGATGCTTTGCCGCTGACCCTGATAATCGACGAAGAAGAACGTGCGGTCTTTCAGGAGCGGGCCGCCGAACGTGCCGCCGTACTGATTCCGTTCGTAATCCGGCTTCACCGGGCTGTTCTTCTGGAAGTAGTTCCTGGCGTTGAGGTGCCCGTTGCGAAAAAACTCGAACGCGTTGCCGTGAAAGTCGTTGCTGCCTGACTTGGTGGTGAGATTTACCACACCGCCGTTGAACCGCCCGAACTCGGCCGGTGGGCTGTTGCTCTCGATCTTGAACTCCTGGATCGCGTCGATCACCGGGTAGAACGCGACCTGCCCCGGCTCGGGCTGCAGCACCGAGATCCCGTCGAAGAGATATTCGTTGGTTCGAGGTCTGCCGCCGTTGATTCGAGGCAGCGGGGAATTGGGCGGCAGGGCGACCCCCGGCACGATGGAGGCGAGCATGATGAACAGACGGCCGTTGAGCGGCAGCTGCGTGACCTGCTGGTTCTCGACGACTGTTCCGAGACTCGCGGCCTCCGATCGCATGATCGAGCTGTGGGCGACGACCGTCACCTGTTCTCGAAGATTGCCGACGCCGAGCTCGAAATCGATCCGCGCGGTTTCGCCCGTCTCGAGACGAATGCCCTCGCGACGCTGCGGCTTGAATCCCGTGAGCTCGACCTCGAGGCGGTATTCGCCGGGCGCGAGACTCGCGGCGGTGTAGAGACCATCGCTCGTTGAAACGGCCACTCGTTGAAAATTGGTTCGCGTGTTCGTGATGGTGACGGTCGCGCCCGGCACGGCCGCGCCGGCCTGATCCTTGATGATTCCCGTGATTTGGCCCGCACCAGTCTGCGCGCGGGCGGCGGACGCACTGATGGCATGGCTACCGGCAAGGGCCAGAGCGATCGAAAGCAGTCCGCGGCACGTCATTGAGCCGACAAATGTAGATCGGATTGAAGTGTTAATCAAACCGACTTAAACCGATTAGAACCGCTTCGCTCCAAAAGATTCTGATACGGCTTCCGCTTTCAGGCGGAGGCAGCTAGATTTCCGGCTAAAGGCAGACTTCCGCCTAAAGGCGGAAGCTACATGACGGAATACACGAGGGAATAGATGCTCGAGATCGCTATTGCGCCAGCCACGCCTGCGTCGCGACGACCAGTGCTTCGACGCCCGTTCGTAATGTGGGATGGATGAGCGGCGCAAATTTCGGGCTGTGGTTCACAGGCAGCTCGTTGAGCCGGTTTGCAGCCTTGGCTTTCGCGTAGACATCGGGAGCGGTGCCGCCGACGAACCAAAATACCGACGGCACATGCCACTGGGAACCAAACGATCCAAAATCCTCACTCGCCGGCGCCGGGCCGGTCTCACGAACGCGCTCGGTGCCGAAGTGTTCTCTGAACGCCTCGACTACTCGGCTGGTTGCCACCGCATCGTTCATGTTCAGTGGGTAATGATCCAAGGTGGTGATTTCGGGTTTACGCGGCGCGCCTGATGCCTCAGCCTCGGCGTTGACGATCCGCTCGATCGCGGCAAGCACGCGCGTGCGTACACCCGCATCGAAGGTGCGCACATTCAGTTTGATGATCGCTTCGTCGGGAATGACATTTTCTTTTGTGCCGGCCTGCAATGCGCCCACGGTGACGACGGCAGCTTCCGCCGCGGCGACTTCCCGCGAGACGATGGTCTGCAGCCGAATGACCGTCGCGGCGGCCATCACCACCGGATCGATACTCGCCTGCGGCATCGACCCATGAGCGCCGCGCCCGAACAGTCGAATCTGCAGGCTGTCGGCTGCCGAAGTGATCGCGCCCGCCCGGCCGGCGACGGTGCCGGCAGGTCCGACCATGACGTGTTGCCCGAGTATTACGTCCGGCTTGGAGAAGCGTGTGAACAAGCCGTCCTCGATCATCGCCTGAGCGCCTTCGGCGGTCTCTTCTGCAGGTTGAAAGACCGCCATCAACGTGCCGCGCCATGTCGTGCGGGCATCCGCGAGCAGCTTGGTGGCGCCGACGAGCCACGCGACGTGCATGTCGTGGCCGCACATATGCGAGACGGGCACAGTCGCGCCCGTTCGATCGGTCGACGTCACGCTGCTGGCGTAGGGCAGACCGGTGGCTTCCTGTACAGGCAGCGCATCCATGTCGGCTCGGAGCATCACTGTCGGTCCGTCGCCATTGCGGAGCAGGCCTACGACTCCAGTTTTTCCGATACCGGTCGTCACCTCATAGCCAACAGTCCGCAGACCGTCGGCTGCGATACGTGCAGTGCGGGTTTCCTGCATCGACAGTTCCGGATGTGAATGCACATCTTTGTACAAGGACTCCAGCTCCGGAAGCAGACCATCCAGCTTGCCCGCTATCGCGTCGGAAAAACTTGCCTCGGTCTTGTTCATGATTCGCGCTCTCTCTCTTATTCGACTCTTGATCGGGACAATCGACAAGCGGTGTTTCGTGGGTCGAAGGGCAGAAACGCCGAGTTAGCTCCCCGTCGCGCCTGAGATATCATCGCCGCGGTACCGACGAGGTGCGTCACCGAGTACTGCACTTCACGTCCGGCTGTTCTTACAAAGGCCATCTGATGGTCAGCGAAGAGACGCTCGTAAACGCCGCGCTGGTGGCGTTCGATCTTGGTGGCACGTTTGTCTTTGCTCTCAGCGGCGCCGTCGCCGGGGTCAAGTACAGGCTCGATCTATTCGGCGTCCTGGTTCTCTCTTTCGCTGCAGGGAACTCGGGCGGCATCGCGCGCGATGTGATGATCGGTGCCCTTCCACCGGCGGCGATGCGCGACTGGCGCTACGTCGCGGTCTCGATGCTTGCCGGCTTGATCACGTTTTACTGGTTTCGAGTCATCAGCCGTTTGCGGAGCCCGGTCTTGGTGTTCGACGCCGCCGGGCTCGCACTGTTTGCGGTGTCTGGCGCGAGTAAGGCACTGGCCTTCCATGCGGGGCCGGTCGCCGCGACGCTCTTGGGCATGCTGACCGGTATCGGCGGCGGAATGGTGCGCGATGTGCTGGTCAGAGAAATCCCGACGGTGTTGCAGACGGAGCTCTACGCCGTAGCGGCCCTGATTGGGGCTGCGGTCGTCGTCATTGGATCAATCCTGCACGTCAGTTCTACAGCCGCCGCCTTGATCGGTGCCGTTCTGTGCTTTGCGCTCCGGTTCGTGGCGATGCGACGACACTGGCGCCTTCCGATCGCGCAACCGCCACAATCTGATCAGCACAAAAGATGAGACCGTTCAGCCGGACGTCTCGCGATCAAGCACGCCGGGGGGATGGCGCTCGAACACACACGACTGTTCGCTGTTTTCGCGATGCCGCGCGACTGAGCTCGCGACATCTCGTGGCATTGTGAGACACGAACGAAATGGCGCTCGCGAACGCCATTTTCGTCGTATCCTCATCTGTCATGGAGGACTTCGTAATACCCGTCTCGGAGACGGCTGCCGATGCGGGCCGGCCGACGGTTCTCCTGGCAGACGACGATGCAGGGGTTTTGAAGGCGATTTCGAGAACCCTTGCGACCGACTTCCAGATCGTCGCGACAGCCGCCGACGGACAAGAAGCTCTGAATGGGGTCCTTCGTCTCGATCCCGATGTCGTCGTTCTCGACATCTCGATGCCACGCCTGAACGGGTTTCAAACAGCAGCGGAATTGAGACGACTTGGATCGCGCGCGAAGATCGTGTTCCTGACGATGCATCAGGACGATGACTTTGTCGCGAACGCGATCAGATTCGGGGCGACGGGCTATGTGCTCAAGACGCTCGCCTGGTCAGATCTCATCCCCGCGCTGCGTCACGCTCTCTGCGGACGACAGCAGCTTCCGTCGCTCGCACCGCTGGTGACGACGGGCGCGGATCTACATGCCGTTCATTTTCACGGCGATGACACGTCCTGGCTCGATGCTACGGCAAACGTGTTGATCGCGGCGCTCCGTCGCGGCGACATCGTCGCGACCGCCCTCGTCCAAGCGAACGGCGATGCTCTCGCCTTGCGGATGAATGCGCAAGGCTGGAACGTCGCCGATCTACGAGCGCGACACCTCTATGTGGTTTTCGATGCCGAGGAAGCGGCGACACAGGTCTTGCGAGCGGGCCGCGCCAACGTCGATGCGGTCGCGGAGATGGTCGCCACGCTCGAAAATGCGCGAACAGCTTCGGCGGCTGGGCGGCGCGCACACCTCACGCTCGTTGGCGAGATCGCCGCCGTTCTGTGTCGCCGCGGGAATTCAGAGGCGGCATTGGACCTGGAGCGCATGTGGGATGACGTGACTCGGTCACTCCCCATCTTCACCATCTGCGCGTATCCAACCGACTGCGTCGACGGTGACGGCGCTCCAGGATGGATTGCAGGTATTGCGGCTCGTCACTCAGCGATCAGTCACGCCGCAAGCGTTTGACGTTGCGATAGCATCCGTCTTTCCGACGCAGCCTCGCGCACGTCGCTCACCCTACCAGCGCGGTTCCCGCCGACGGTGCGACTGGCCACCACCGAAACCGCCACCGCCACCGCTGCGCGCCGCCTTTGGGCGGGCCTCGTTCACCGTCAGGTTCCGCCCGCCGACCTGGGTGCCGTCGAGCGTGGTGATCGCTTTCTGCGCTTCTTCGTCGGTGCTCATTTCGACGAAGGCAAATCCGCGCGCGCGGCCAGTGGCCTGATCGCGCATGACGCTCACCGACTCTACCGACCCGGTCTGGCCAAACAGGTCGTGTAACTCGGTTTCACCGATTTCATACGGCAGGTTTCCAACGTACAACTTCCGGCCCATGGTTATGCCTCCTCTGTCGCAATCGCGACGCTGCACACATCGAACGATGTCGGCGGATCTCGTCTCGTAGCCAGGCTGAACTTCAGAAGGAGCGAGTCAAGAAGGCTCGTTACGCTGGAGGACGGCAAGTACGCGGCAAATCCGCCCTTACTGTACCACGAGGACGACTTGCCTGCCCGCTCGTGGTATGATCGTGCAATCGGATTTTCCCACGCGCTCTGCCACCTGTAGGCGTAACGAGCCGCTCCTGGCCCGCTCCTCCTCACATCCAGCTTAGCTAGAGACGAATCCGTTCTGGAGCCGCGGCTCCGACGCATGTGTTCACGCCATGGTGGCGCGAACGTGTCGCATACTCGCCCTACAGCGCCGCTGGGAATCGCGTCGGGTCATACAGGATCATCTTTAATGTCGTTTTCGAAACTGGGCCTGACGCCTTCGCTCTGCGTACCTCTCGCGCGCCTCGGTTACGAGCAGCCCACGCCTATCCAATCCCAAGCCATTCCGGTTGTCCTGGGGGGCACCGATCTGCTCGCCCGTGCTCAGACCGGCACAGGCAAGACCGCAGCGTTCGGTCTGCCGATGATCGAACGCATTGCCGCCCAGCGCCATGGCCGGCCGCGGCGGCCCCGAGGACTCGTCCTCGTGCCGACGCGTGAACTGGCGGCGCAGGTTCATCGATCGCTCGCCACCTATGCGGCGCCGGCGCAGCTCCGTGTCACGGCGATCTTCGGCGGTGTGGGGATGGGGCCGCAGATCCAGTCACTGAAGCACGGCGCCGACATCATCGTCGCCACGCCGGGACGGTTGATCGATCACCTGCAGCGGCGCTCGGTCGATCTTTCCGCGATCGAAATCGTCACGCTGGACGAGGCCGACCGGATGTTGGACCTGGGTTTTCTTCCGGCGCTGCGACGGGTGATCGCGTCCATTCCGCGCTCGCGCCAGACCTTGTGCTTTTCCGCGACCCTGCCGGAGCCGGTCCTCGCGCTCGCGGCTGAATTCACCCGCGACGCCGCCCGAGTGGACGTCTCCGAAGGGCAAGCGGTCGCGCCGACCGTGACCCACCATCTGCACATGGTCGCCCTCGATCAAAAGCGCGCCGTCTTGACGCACGTCCTGATGCAGCAAGCGGACAATCAAACGCTCGTCTTCTGCAAGACCAAGCGCGGCTCGGATCGCGTCGGTGAACACCTCGAGCGCGCGGGTATCAAGACGGCCGTCATTCACGGCAACAAGAGCCAGGGCGCACGAACGCGCGCGCTCAGCGACTTCAAGACGGGACGTATCACCGTTCTCGTGGCCACTGACATCGCGGCTCGCGGGCTCGACATCGCGCAGCTGCCGCTGGTCATCAACTACGACTTGCCGCTGGTAGCCGAAGACTACATTCACCGTGTGGGCCGCACCGGGCGGGCGGGGCGCAGCGGGCGCGCCGTGTCACTCGTGTCGGGCTCTGACGGGTCGCTCCTGCGTGCCATTCAGCGGTTGTTGCCGGAGCCGCTCGAGCAGGTGACGGTGCAGGGGTTCGATGCGCCCCAGCCGTCCTCGTCGATCCACAAACCGTCGCCAACCCGCGCGTGGTCGCGCGAACGCCGGTTCCCTC
>JBPYFA010000208.1:0-4237 GCA_051986585.1 Vicinamibacterales bacterium
TCGTCGACATCTGGACGCCGATGGCCAGGCCCGCGCTGGCACTTATCGCTCCTCGACTGCGCGAGGGGGCCGTCGTGCTGTCAGACAACACAACACAGTTTCGCGACGCCTACCGCGAGTACTTCGAGTTCATCAACGATCCCCGCAACCGATTCCGCACGATGACCCTGCCGTTCGAAGGCGGGCTCGAGTTCACGGTTCGCGAGTCAATCTGACGACAGCGCCAGGTTCCCACGGCCATGTTTCAATCGCTCTGCGCGCTCCGAACGTGAGGTGAACATGCGTTACGGCATCGTCGCATTGGCGCTGTGGGGAATGACGATTCAAGGCGGTGGTTCGCAGGATCCTTTGACACTGGTCCGGTCCATCGAGCTTCCCCATGTCGAAGGTCGGATTGACCACCTTGCGTACGATGCAAAGACGCAGCGCCTGTACGTGGCTGCACTTGGGAACAACAGTGTTGAAGTGCTGGACGCGAAAGCAGGCGTCCACCTGCGGAGCTTGCCCGGATTCCGCGAGCCACAAGGAATCGCGGTCGCGGTTGACGGGCGAACGGTCGCTGTCGCCAACGGCCAGGGAGAAGGCCTGCAATTCCTGAATGCCGACGACTATCGACAGGGCGCTGCGGTTCGACTTGGCGACGACTCGGACAACGTCCGGTATGACGCGGCGGCCAGGCGTCTCTACGTCGGGTTTGGCGCCGGCGCACTGGCCGCTGTCGATCCTGCCGCAGGCAAAGTGCTCGGCGAGGTGAAGCTGGCAGGACATCCGGAATCGTTTCAACTCGAGCCTGAAGGCTCCCGAGTCTTCGTGAACGTACCTGATGCGCAGCAGATCGCCGTCGTCGACCGGTCGTCGATGAAAGTCACGAGCACCTGGCGGGTCACGACCGCCAGGGCCAACTACCCCATGTCGCTCGATGAACCAAATCATCGAGTCTTCATCGGCTGTCGCAGGCCGGCGAGAGCTCTCGTCCTCGACACGACATCCGGCAAACAGACTGCTGCGTTCGAGATCGTTGGCGATACCGACGACTTGTTTTATGACCCCGCTCGCAAGCGGCTGTACGTCAGCGGCGGCGAGGGATTCATTGACGTGATTCAGGACCAGGGCGGAACCAGGTTCGTACGAATCGCTCACCTGGCCACGGCTGCCGGCGCACGCACATCGCTCTTTGTTCCGGATCAAGCCCGCCTCTACCTGGCGGTACCGCATCGAGGAAACCAGAGAGCCGAGATTCGCGTCTACGAGGTCCACTGACGCATCGCGGGTTGGGATACTTCGCGCTCGTCACCGCCCTTCGTACTGATCGTCGGTCACGTGTTCCAACCACTCCACCGCTTTGCCATCGAGCTGCTCCTGAACGGCGATGTGCGTCATCGCCGTCGTCGGCGAGGCCCCGTGCCAATGTTTTTCAGCCGGCGCAAACCGGACCACATCCCCAGGCCGGATCTCTTCGATCGACCCGCCCCAGCGCTGCACGCGTCCGAAACCGGCCGTGACAATCAGCGTTTGCCCGAGCGGATGCGTGTGCCATGCGGTGCGGGCTCCGGGCTCAAACGTCACCGCTGCGGCTCCAGCGCGCCCCGGAGCTGCCGCCTGAAACAACGGATCGATACGGACGGTTCCAGTGAACCAATCGGCCGGTCCCTTACCCGACGGTTGCGAACCAGCTCGTGTGATTTCCATGCAGGTCCTCCACACTCACGTTAACCCTTCGCGGTGTGGCGGCGCTACAGAACAAGATGGTGAGGTGAGATTAGAGGAGTGACCACCGTATAATCGGCGCGTCACTCATGAAGCCTTCGTGCTACCTGCGGTCACTGGCGATTCGAGCGACCTGAGCACCTGCCGCAGACGGCCGTCCGCCTCATGCGCCACTTGCGTCAACGCGTTGTTCTCACCAACGACATCGAGCGCGGCAAGCGGAGCCATCGCGGCCACGATTGACGACGACGGGCTGGTCTCGTAGACGATCACGTTGCACGGTAGAAGCAGTCCAACTTCCAGTTCGGCATGGAGCGCACGATCCGCGAGCGCAGGATTGCAGGCGCCGAGAATCACGTACTTTCGAAAATCGCGATCGAGCTTGGTCTTGAGCGTCGCCTTGACGTCGATCGTCGTCAGCACGCCGAAGCCCTGCGCCTTGAGCGCCTCGGTCGCGCGTGTGACAGCAACGTCGAACGGGAGCAGGACCGAAGTCTTCAACCCATAACGTGTTTCTTCCATCGTTCTTCCTTGCTTGCGATGACCAACATTGGCGATTGCCGCATTGTGAGCGAGGCACGAGAGCGGACGGCGCGTGGTGCGGAGACCTGCCCCGCGTCCCACGCGCGCGTCGTCGCGATTCGGCTCGTCCGACTATTTCTTCGTGACGCGAACGTCGATCCGTCGGTTCTGCTGTCGTCCCTGATCGGTGTCGTTGGTCGCCACCGGATGCTGCGCGCCATACCCTTCAGCCTCGATACGGGATGCATCGACACCTTGGGCGATGATGGCCTGGCGTGTGTTTTCCGCTCGCGCTTGCGAGAGCCTCTCGTTCGAGGCTGGATCGCCAACGTTGTCGGTGTAGCCACCGATCTTCAGGTTGACGTGTGGATAGCATTTGAGGATCGCGGCCATGTTCCCGAGCTGCGCCTGCGAGTCCGGCTTCAGCGTGGCCGATCCAGTCTCGAATTCGAGCCGATCGAACGTGAACCATGTCTCCTTGTCCACCGATTGCCCGCTGTCGATGAAGTCGATCAGTTTCGACTCCACCCCGTTCGGCGCAACCTGCAGCTCTTGACCGCAGCTCAAACGCCGGGGCACGAGGCCCACACGGCCGGCAGTTCCAATCGCCGACGGGCCCCCGGTTTCCGTCAGGTCCCGAGCAGGTTCGCGGTGTCTGAGCCCGGTGAACGCCCAGATCCCCAACGCGAGCAGCAGCAGCGGGACCGCCCAATTCAGCCAGCCCAATCGCGGTGGCCGGTCATAGGCGCGCGCCGGCTCCGTCCTCACCGGCTGGCTATATGCTCGCGCGGGCTCGACGCGCGGCAGTTGGTTGGCGCGTGCTGCCTCCTCCGCTCCGCTCAGGCCGAGCATCCCGCTCAGCCCTGGGAGTCCGAGGTTCCGAACGAATGGCACTTGCTCGCCGAGCAGCTTGGCCACCGACGACGCGTTGAAGCCGCCCGCCGAGGTCGCCTCGCGGCCGACGATGCCGAAAATATATGACGCAAGGACACCAAGGATAGAGCTCGCTGACTGGGCACTGACGCCGGCGCTCGACGCGATCCAGTCGGTCACCGCCGAGCGGCGCGCACCGAACAGCGTCGAGACCAGTGGCGTGCCGGTCTTGAGTGCGTCCGACACGACCCCCGATCCAGGGCGAAGGATGTTGCCAGCATTCGATCCATCGAAGCCGCCGCGCTGCAGCATTCCGAACACATCAGCGGCGCCATCAGGTGTCTGACTCTTCTGCGCCAGCGTGCCGACGATTGCCGGCCCGGCATAGCCGAGCGCCGACTTCGTGTTTGCGAGCGATTCGCCGACGAACGATGCAACCCTGCCGACAACGTTGTCCGAGAGCTCGCTCTGCAGCATATTGATCAGGTTCACGGCCATATGGGAGGCTCCTTTCTGACATCGGCCGTTCGAACAACTTCTACGTGCACGTCGCTGGCTCGTCAGCGAGCCGGCGCACGCGCTATCACGTGCCCGTCACCCACGGCCGTGTCCTGCCCGCATTGGGTTCTTCTCTCCGGGCATTCCAAGAGCTCGAGGAGACGACGATCATTTGTAGCGGTACCCGTTCCAATTGACCGCGCGGATCGACGTAGCAGTAGACCGCGTGAATCACCACGTTTGCGCGAATGCGTCCGCAAATTTCGCGAGACATCCACGATACGGCATAGAGAGCGCCGCGAGATGTCGCGACGTCTCCCTTGCGGCACCCGTGAGTCAGGTCAACGGTTTCAATCGCGTGAACCGGTATGTCAGTCCGTCGCGCGCCGATGCGGCGCTGAATGGCGGCACTTGTTCGCGCTCGACACGGCCGCAGAGAGCGGTCGCACTGCCGCGTGGCCATCGTCATCAAGGGCGATGACGTCTGATCCACATGCGACCAGGATCGCGGGCAGTCCGCTCAGGCGACGTGCACAGGCTGGGTCGATGGGCGGCGTGTCGGCGGCAGCCGCCGGACGCCGAGTCTCCGCATTCTGCTGCGCAGCGTACTCGGTTTCATCCCCAGCGCGCGAGCCGC
>JBPYFA010000209.1:0-18907 GCA_051986585.1 Vicinamibacterales bacterium
GCACCTCCGCCTCATACTCGCGACGGAAGGTTCCTCGATCCTCGTGCGCCCAGAGATCCCGCACGGTGGCCGAATCCACGTGGAGGCCGATGCGCGCGAAGGAGGCGCTGATCTTGGCGGCAGAAGCCGAGCGATTGAGCAATGCCACCGCCCGCGAGCCGTCGGCGAGCGGCTTGGCCCAGACCTGCAGCTCTGACTTCTCCTCCCCCACCAGGATGCCCTGTTTGCCAAGCGCATCCTGGTCGATGGCGATCACTTCGCGATTCGTCAGGATCGCCTTCGTCGCCGGCGACATCGTGCGCACGTCATGGCCGGCCATGAGTGGCGCGGCCATGATCGCCCACAGGCTGAAGTGGGCGCGGTATTCGTCGTCCGTCATGCCGCCGTTGCCTACCTCGAGCATGTCCGGATCGTTCCACGCGCCAGGTCGCGCAACCGTGGAGTGCTGCGCGTTCTGATCGAGGTTGGAGAGCATCGACGGCCAGTTGTCCCCGATATCATCGGTCGTCCGCCAGAGATTGCCAATCGCTGGCGCCCACTCCCAGGGTTGGTTCGAGCCCCATTCGCACAGGCTCAACACGATCGGCCGCCCTGAGCGAGCGAGGGCGTCGCGGAATTTCGCGTATTGTACGCGCGCGACGAGGCCCGAGGCGTTGCACCAATCCTCCTTCACGTAATCCACGCCCCACGACGCGTAGGTCCGGGCATCCTGCGCTTCGTGGCCGAGGGTGCCCGGTCTCTTCTGACAGGTCATCGTTCCGGCGTCGGTGTAGATGCCGAACTTGAGGCCTTTGCCATGCACGTAATCGGCAAGCGCCTTGATGCCATGCGGGAAACGCGCGCTGTCGGCAACGATGACGCCGTGCGCGTCGCGCCCCGTCTGCCAGCAGTCGTCGATGACGACGTAGCGATAGCCGGCGTCGCGCATGCCGCTCGATGCGATAGCGTCGGCCTCCTGCTCGATGAGCTGCTCGCTGACATCACAGCCGAAGTGGTTCCAGCTGTTCCAGCCCATTGGCGGAGTGCGCGCCAGACCGTTGTCGAGTGGAACGGCCGGGGTGGATGCGCCGAAGGTGAACAGCAAGACCGCTAGAGCGCTGATGCTGCCGAGTCGAGTGAGCACGAGGCCTCCGCTACGTAAGTCGCACGAGGATATCGTCAATTGCCGGCTCTGACGCCAGGTGCTCTCGTCGGAGGCCCCGCGGTTGCTCGATCTTTGGCTTCTCTTCGGCGATTTTCGCCTCACGTCGCCTTGCCGCGCACTCACGTCACCTTACCGCACACTCACGTCGCCTGACCATACACTCACGTGAGCTGCTCTCGACTCGATATCATCTTGCCACAACTCGATGCTGCTTGCTCCAAACTCGACGGGCGCTTCCGTAGAGAGCGCAAGTCATCACGCCGACTTCTCGATCGCGCTCGCCGCCTGAAGGAGACGAACGTCCGGCTCGACCACCTTGTCGATGATTCCGTAGCGGCGCGCCTCTTCAGCCGACATGTAGTGATCGCGATCGAACTCCCGCTCGATCCGCTCCAGCGGCTGACCGGTGTGCTTGCCGAGCAGCTCGAACATCTTCGATCGCATATACAGAATTTCCTTCGCCACGATCTCGATGTCGGCCGCTGTGCCCCTCGCTGCACCGCCTGACGGCTGATGCATCATGATTCGCGCATGCGGCAGCGCGCTGCGCTTGCCCTTGCGGCCGGTCGCGAGCAGAAAGCAGCCCATGCTCGCCGCCATGCCCATGCAGATCGTCGCAACCGGGGAGGTCAGGTGCTGCATCGTGTCGTAAATCGCGAGTCCCCCCGACACGTCACCACCGGGTGAGTTGATGTAGAGCTGGATGTCCTTGCCCGGCGCGTCAGCCTCGAGAAAGAGCAGCTGCGCGATGATGATGTTTGCAACGTCGTCGTTGACCTCCGAGCCGAGGAAGATGATCCGGTCCATGAGCAGACGCGAAAAGATGTCGTACGTCCGCTCGCCGCGGCTGGAGCGCTCAATGATGTAGGGTACGTGCAGAGTCGTCATGGCTTCTCAGGAATCGACGGCGGCCTCTCCAGCCGCGTGCAGGGCGTCCGTGAGCGCACGCGCCAGTGCGCGCGCCGCCGACGCCGAACGATGCGCGGGATGCGCGGCCGGAACGACGCACCACGCGTCGCCCGGCAAAGAAAACACCACCGCGTCGGTGCCCATCGTGCGCGGCGCGCCGTTGACCGACGGCTGCGGGCGAGGTGGCGTCGTTAGGTTCTCGGCGACAGCGGCGGCCGGCGCAAGTGGGCGCGCGACCACCACCGGTGGCGTGCCTCGGCGGACCGCCTGGCGCGCTCGGGCATCGAGCACGCGCTCGGCGACGAACGCCACCAGCACTCGCTCGCTCCGGCCGTTCATCGCGTCGCGTGCCTCGGCCAGGGTGAGCAGACCGAGCTGACCCGCGAGACGCGCGCCAACCGCCTGCCAGAGATGGCGCACGGTATAGCGCGCCGCCGACGTGCGCCCCTCGGGTGCATCGAGTATTTCCTTTCGCCGATAGAAATGCACCGTGTTGACGGTGAAGCTCGACGATGTCGCCTCATCGATGCCGAGTGACGTCAGGCAGTCGCCGACGAGCCGGGCAACATCGTCTGCCTCGAGCGGCATGGACGGATCGGGGACCGCACGCGCGCGCCAGGCGTCGAGCTCCTGCTCGATCTCACGCACGGCGTCAGCGCGCAATCCCAGGCGAGACGCCACGGGCGGATCGCCGCGACGCGCGCCCGGGCGCCGATGCGCTCGTGCTGTTGGACGCTGCTCGCTCGACATACCCGACCTACGGGCGAGCCGTGGGACGAGCCGGTGCCGTCGGCTGCTCGACCAGGGAGCGCGCCGCGTCGATCGCTTCGACGCTGGCGATCACCAATCGAAGCTGAACGACGGTCGCTTCCTTTTCGAGGGGTCCGAGCTGCGTCGGTTGAAAGCGCTGGTCGGAATGGCCCGTGAGGCCGGTGCCGGCCGCCCTCTCGATGTCGGGAGTGTCCAGGTCGAGCGACGGATCGAGTTCTGCCGGCGCGCGAAACGCTTTCGGCGGCGATCCGGCCTGTCGCGCCATGATCGCCCAATCGTTAGGGGGCACGTCGTCGGCGCCGAAACTGAATCTGGTGAGCGCGCCCATACGAGGATTC
The DNA here is from genome assembly GCA_051986585.1 of Vicinamibacterales bacterium. Classification (GTDB taxonomy): domain Bacteria; phylum Acidobacteriota; class Vicinamibacteria; order Vicinamibacterales; family 2-12-FULL-66-21; genus JALZOC01. Next base: position 3,163 of record JBPYFA010000209.1, read on the forward strand.
AGCTCACGCCGTATGGTGCCGAGCGTCGGCGGCAGCGGACGAGGACGTTCCGGACCACCGGGCAGCTCTCGTCGGAAATGCACTTCGATGAGACCCAGCGCGGCGTTGTCACGGCCACCATCCGGTCCGAATACGCGCTCATCGCCCTCGGCGACGACGGTGAACCGGCCATCTTCATCTGGCGAGATTGGCCGCTCGAGCTCCTCGGTGCAGTACGCGTCGATGACGAGACCGCCCGCCGTGACATTGCGCCCGTCGATGCTCACCTCGGCGACGCACCGCAACGGCCCAGAGTTGCGAAGGCGAAGCGCGTACACCTGCCCGGGGCGCGCCAGCACGTGCCCAGACTCGATCTCGCGAACGCCGACACCTTTCCCGCGCGGCACTACCTCGACAGCGAAATCCCCGATACGCATGTGATGACTCCGTGGTGACCTGACTGATTGTAGTAGTGGTACAAGAGTAGTGTCAAGAGAGCCCCCCGCGCATACCTCTTGCTTCGCTACCGCCGGCCGGAGAATCACATCCACCATAGGGCGAGGGAGAGGAAGCGTATGGAGATGGAGTCACTCAAAGAGCTGTACGTCGATGAGCTCAAGGATCTCTACAGCGCGGAGAAGCAGCTGGTGAAGGCGCTGCCGAAGATGGCGAAGAACGCGACCAATGCTGAGCTGAAGGACGCGTTCACGACTCATCTTCAGGAGACCGAAGGGCACGTCGAGCGACTCGAGCAGATTTTCGAGATGCTCGGTGAGCGGCCCGGTGGGAAGAAGTGCAAAGGCATGGAAGGCCTCATCGAGGAAGCCAAGGAGCTGCTCGAGGAGGACGCAACCGAGGAAGTGCTCGACGCCGGCATGATCTCGAAGGCGCAGCATGTCGAGCACTACGAGATGGCTGGTTACGGCACCGTACGGACGTACGCGCGGATGCTGGGCCTCGACGATCAGGCGGATCTCCTTCAGGAGACGCTCGACGAAGAGGGCCACGCGAACGATCTCCTCACGCAGATCGCCGAATCGTCGGTGAACCTCGAGGCGGCAACCGGCTCCGATGAGGAGGAGACGACCAGCCGTCGCAGCGACCGTCAGGTCCCGCGCAAAGTCGCTCGGGAAGGCGGGCGCCCGAGCGCCGGTGGGAGCCGCGGCCGAGGCACGAGCCGGACGACGTCCCGCTCGTCGCGAGCGCGGGCGCGCTAACGGGCGACGGGCGACGGGCGACGCCGACCTCGTTAGGCACCGCTGCGCGCCTCCGGAATGAGATCGACTTCCTGTCAGCACTAAGAGCAGACTAAGAACGCCGCCGTGTGAGAATGATCACGGCGGCGTTCTAGCGTGCGCGTCTATTTCCGCGTATTCGTTGCTTCAGCTCGGCCTGCACCGGCGCAGGCCACCACAGATCGGAGATAGTCCATGATTCGCACGAGCATCCGTTTTCTTGCCGCCGCCGCGATCGTCCTTGCCGCGGCGTGCTCGGATTCGACCACGTCCCCATCCAACAACTCTCCCCTCCTCGTCCCAGCTTTCCAGTCGACGCCAGCCGGCTACAGCTCCACGGACAATTCCTTCTCCGCGAGCAGTGACGCGGGCATCCCGTGGAAGCCGGATCGCAGCGCGCGCGACGACGGCAGCATGATGGGCGGAGGGCTCCGTCCCGAATTCTTTGGCGGAATGGGCCTCGCCCGCGGCTGGGATCGCGGCCCGTTCGGGTTGAGCGACTTCCCGACGATTTGCGTGTTCTCCAGCACGACTGGCCGCGTGACTTGCCCCGACATCACCACGCGGAAAGGCCTGACCGTCTCCCGATCGTTCGCGTTCACGGATGCGTCCGGCGCGGTTCAGCAGGTGCCCGGCGCGACGACGAACACGATCAACGAGCAGGTCACCGTGACGGGAACGGTGACGCGCGACGAGGGTGAGATCACGTCGCAGATTCAGGAGAACAGCGATCGCACCGTCGGCGGACTCGCCGCGGGGAGAACCCAGCGCACGGTCGACGGCAAATCGAAGGGTTCCGAGCAGTCGTCGGGCAAGATGGATGACGGTACCTCATTCACGGCATCTCGCGTCGTCGGCGACACGGTGACGGGTCTCGTCATTCCTCTGAAGGATGGCTTTCCGACCTTCCCGACGGCCGGAACGATCAGTCGCGGGATGACAGCTACGATCACGGTGAGCGGCAAGTCGCCCGTTACGGCCTCGCGCAGCGAAGTGATCACCTTTGACGGTTCTTCGACGGCAAAGGTGGTGAGCACGAAGAATGGAAAGACGAAGAACTGCACGATGCCTTTGCCGTTCGGGCGGCTCTCCTGCCAGTAATCGCGGAGGTGTCATCCTGAGGGAGCGAAGCGACTGAAGGATCTGCTGATGGCGGCTCAACAGCAGATCCTTCGCTTCGCTCAGGATGACAAACGCCTCCGCGTCTAAAACTTGGCTTCCAAACCCGCGGAAAGGGTCCGCCCCGGCAACACCGTGAGGTTGTCCGGTTCGCCGCGCTGGACGTCGAGCAGGTTGCGGCCAGTGAACACGAGACTGAAGCCGGAGAAGAACTGACGGGAGAAAGACGCGTCAATGCGCGTGACTCCTGGATACACCCGCCAGTAGTCGCGGAGCGCCGCGCCGGCCGGGCGAGCCGTCGGCGATGTCATTGCCAGCGCGAGCGCGTCGTACTCGATCCAGTCCTGGGCGCGCGCCAATGTCAGCGACGTGGACCATCGCAATGCGGTCCACGTTGTCGTCAAACCGGTGGTGAATGCCGGCACACCGAGCATGCGGTCCCCGGTCTGTAGATCGCCCTTGTAATCAAACGCTAAACGACGCACTCGGCTGTCCACGATCGACATCGTGCCACCGACGGAGAGTCGACCCTCCGTAAACGAGCTCTCGAGCTCCCAGCCGCGATTGCTGATCTGCCCGACATTTTGCAACGCGTACAGCATTCGACCGTCCGCATCCGGCGAGGGCAGGAGCGTCGACTTCAGCAACACCGGCTGGATGAGACTGTAGGCCGTCTGATCGAAGCGAGTGAGGTGCAGCGCGAAGCTGTGGCCAACGGTCGCTTCGAACCCCGCCTCGATTCCCGCTTGCTCTTCGGGAGCAAAGCCCGTCTGCAGCAACGCCTCTCGACCGATCCACGATGAGCGCAGCGCGGAGCCGGAGGGACGGATGCTCTTGCCATAGGACGCGCGCAGCTTGGTCGTGACCGGACCAAAGTCGTGGACCGCGGCGCCGCCAAGCATCGGTAAGCTCACGAGACCGTTCATGGCTCCGAACCCAGCGTCTCGCTCGATGCGCAATCCGCTCGTCGCGAACAACGTGTTCCGCCACGAGCCATCCAGCTGACCGACGACGCCGCTATTGCTTTCCCAGCCACTATGCGATCGGTCGGCCTGGGGCAGCATCTCATACGCGGAGTGCTGCTGCAATGCGGAGTGTTCGGCCGCGAAGCTCACCGTGGCGGCGGCTCCGTCGGTGGATCCAAAGCGTCCCTCGGTGCTCGCCCGCAGCGTGGCGCGATCGGCGCCGCCACGCGCCGCACGCAACGCCGAGTCCAGCGCCGACGGAATCGGCGTCATGGTCGCCGTCGGATCGCCGGAGAGTCGGTAGCCATCGATGCCGACCGTGAGCGCGTGCGTCCAACGCTCACCCGTGTACAACGTGCCTGTCGTGCCTAACGTGTACTCATGAATCGACTGCGTCGTGGGGTCGGCCGTTGCGTCCTGAGGCCGAGCGTAGCCGTGACCCATCCCGCGCCAATCATCTCGATCGCTCTGCATCGGATTCAGCGACGGCGAGCTCGAGGCGAGGAGTGGGCTCGTGCTCACCCCGGCTTCCTTGGCGTAGAATCGCGCGCTTCCGGTGAGCATGCTCCGATCACCGACGACCCGGAAGCCACCGTCGCCATTCGCGTTCCAACTCTGTCCACCGGGAACGTAGGATCCGACACTGCCAAGCGAGAGCGACAGCACCGAAGACTTGGTATCGCTGCCGCCGTGAATCGAGAGCGTATGCTCCTGGACGAGTACTGGCCGCGTCGCGAAGACGCTGTGCGACATGCCAGCGCTGCTGCGCAGCCGCGCCAGCTCGTCGCCATCGCCACCGTCGTGACGCATGATGATGTTCACCACGCCCGCGATGGCATCCGCGCCATAGAGGGCGGCGCCCTGCGGTCCGCGAATCACGTCGATGCGCTCGACGGCGTCGGGACTCAATTCAGTGAGAAGCAGCGGATTGGCGACCTCGATGCCATCGATGTACACCTTGGGGGCGCTGACACCGAACGAGCTCGCGCCGCGCAGGCTGCCATACTGAGCGACGAGGCTGCTCGGCGCCTGATCCCAGAGCCAGAAGCCGGGAACGGCGCCGTTCAGCGCCTGTGAAAGTGTGCTACCCCCCTGCTTCGCGAGCTCCGTCCGGTCGATGCTCGTGACCGCGGCCGACAGCCCGCGCGTGGAGACGCCTAACGATTTCCCGCTGACGAAGACGCGGTCGAGCATGTTGACACTCTGCTCGGCACGGGTCGTCGTTTGATGCCGAGGAGCGGCGGGCGCGAGCACTACCTGATCGTTTCCGGCGACGACTGGAGCGACGGCGCTTCCCTCCAAGAGATCGGAGAGCACCGCACCAGCGGCAACGGAGTCGTAGGACACGCAGACCACGCGATCGAGCGGAAGCAGCTCAGCGGAATATGAGAGCCGCAGTCGGGCCGCGGCGGCGAGACGATCGAGCGCGTCGCGAAGCGCGAGGCCGCGACCATGCAGTGTGACCGGTCGATCGAGCGGCGTCGGCCACTCTCGTGAATCTCGAGCCTCCGCCTGTGCGCCGCACGCCGGCTCCGCGTCGGCCATGGCCGGCGCGGCGAGCAGGAGCAGCGAGGCAGCGCGGAGAAGAAGGCGGAGCCCTCTCGTCCGCGTGCTCGAGACCGAGGTCATTGCGTTCGTGAGCTCCCGGTGGACGGTCGAACGATCGCTGTATCCCCTCGGCGCTCGATCTCCGCACGATTGAGGTTGAGCGCGATGACGCGCAAAACCACATCGAGCGAGTCGCCCGAGAAGGTCATGGTCAGATGCTGGTTCGCCAACGACGAGTCCTGGACGCGCAGCACCACGCCATACCACCGACGCAGCTCAGTGCTCACCTCGGACAGCGACGCCTCGCGGAACACCAGGCTATCACGCATCCAGGCGAGATACGGCGTGGTGGATTGACCGCGGCGCGACGTGACGGTCTGGCTGTCCACGACGACTCCGACGTCGCCCGCGGTGAGTACCGCGTTCATGGAACCCAGTTTCGGACGAAGGAGCACAGAGCCGGAGGTCACGACCACCTGCACGCGACTTCCACTGTCGCTCCGCACGGCGAAGCTCGTTCCAACGTCGCGAATCGTCGCGTCCCCGGCCCGAACGACGAACGGGCGCGTGGTGTCATGTGCCACGTCGAAGTAGGCTTCCCCATGCAGCTCGATCTCTCGCACTCGCTGTCCGTATCCTGCTGCGACTATCAGCTTGCTCACCGGACCGAGAATCACTCGGGTGCCGTCGGAAAGCCGAACAGAGTCCCGCTTGCCGACCGCGGTCGCGAGCGTTCGTGCGCTCCTGTCTGGCAGAATTGGCCCCGCCGAGCCAGAACCTCCGTTTCGTTGAAGCACGAGGCGCGCCGCCAGGACGATCGCCGCGGCCGCCGCGAGGAAGGTGACTGCGCGCCAGACCGTCGCGGTCTTTCGAGGACGATGGGGAGCTCGGGGGCTTACACGCCGAACGGTGTCTTGCAGAGGGCTGGCGGCGTCGCGCCGGGCGGCGACGAGGCGCAGTGCCGACTCGATGTCGACGTCGGGTGCTTCACGCAAGGCCAGGCCGGCCATGGCATTGTCCAACGCCTGCAGCAGGGCCGCGTCTGCTTTATGCTCCTCGAGCCAGCGAGCGATCTGCTCCGCTTCCGCGTCGGAGCTCTCGCCAGCGAGGTATCGCGCGAGTGCCTCCCAGTCGAGGGAGGGCTCAGCGTGGTCGGGAGTGGTGGGGTCGTTGTGCATATGGTTGTGTCAGGGACACCCGAGTACTGGTGTCCCCTTATCGACGCAGAAGATGTCCACCAGAGGATACACGGCCGGGGCTACGGGGACAGTGGCCGGGTGATTTAGGGTTCAGAGAAAACGCTGCCTTTGTGACGACTTCCGCTATCGATGACCGTGAGCTGCTCGCGCGACTGCGAGCCGGTGAGACCAGCGCGTTCGACGCAATCTTCCGGGCGAACTACGCACTCCTCGTGCGCGTCGCCGAGTCGATGCTGCGCGAGCGCGGCATGGCGGAGGAGATCGCGCAGGACGTGATGCTCGAGCTCTGGCGCCGGCGAGACGCGCTGGAGCTCACCGACTCGGTGCGCGGCTATCTCCTGCAGGCTACTCGCAATCGATCGCTGAACGCGATACGCCATCGCGCGATCGAGCGGCGGAGCGAGCCGCAGTTGGCGGACGGCGTCGCCAAGCTTCCGTCGACGGATGCTGCGGCACGCGAAAAGGAGCTGGAGAGTGCGATTCAGGCGGCGATCGCCGACCTGCCCGACCGCTGCCGTCAGATCTTCGAGCTGAGTCGGGTGGACGGCCTCAAGTACGCCGAGATCGCGACGCGGTTAGGCATCTCGATCAAGACCGTCGAAGTGCAGATGGGAAAGGCGCTGCGCATCCTGCGCGAGCGACTCAGGGCCTGGCTGCCGTCTGGAGACACGTTGTAGCGTTGTGCGTTGTGCGTTGTGCGTTGTGGGTGGAAACGGAACAAAGGCCGACGGCATGTGCCGTCGGCCTTCCTTGATCCAATCCGCACCCCGCTACCCGCAACCCGCTACATCCGCCATCCCAGCAGATTCCACTGCGCGAGCGACCAGGTGAAGAGCAGCGCCACGGCAACCGCGCCGCTGTAGCGCAGACGGGCGGCGGTGGTACCGGCGCCGAGGCGCCAGTGGCGAGCGGCCATGTACACCGCCGCGAGCGTGCAGATCGTCGCGATCACCGGAAGCAGCAGCGCGATCTTGAGGCCCGTGAGCGGCCCTTCGAGCAGACCACCGCCGCTGCCGACGATCACGACCACGGCGACAATGAACACGAGGTCGAGCAGCGCGAGGGTGACGAGCAACCAGCGGCCCGGGAGCGCGTCGTCCCGCCGCGCCTCTCCAAAGCGGCGTCTCACGAAACGGCCGACTGCGGCGAGCACCACGCCCACGAACACGAGGATGCCGAGTCCCAGGAGAATCCAGTGCAGCATCACCGAGTGGGCAAAGGAGACCCGATCCATCGTCATCATCGGCGCCTCACCGAGGAAGCCGCGCTCGATGTGACCCTTGCTGTCCGCCTGAAAGGCCACGAGGTCTCCGCCCAACTCGTCGCGATAGAGGAGCGGACCAACCGGCACGAGCCTGGAGTCACCGAGCGCCGAGTGCATAACGAGCTTGCCGCTATCCGTGGCGGCGATCTTGATGTCGCCGGCGAGTCCAATGGCCTTCTGGAACGTCGTGTAGGAGCGGCGATTGAACTCGTACTCGCCGGCGACGCGTTTCGCTTCCTGCTTCGCGTTCGCGGGCACGGCAACGACCGACGGCGGCGCCGGGTAGTAGTGATCGAGGAACTGCGTGAGGAAGGGTCCGAAGCTCAACTCGCCGCCGCTGGCCGTGTTGTACGAGACGAAGACGCCGAGCTTCTCCTCGGGAATCAGCGCGAGATCGGTATGGAACCATTTCGTGTCGCCGCCGTGGCCGATGATGCGCAGGCCATGGCTCGACTTCTCGTAAAAGCCTAACGCGAAGCCGGGGATGCGTGGATCGTGGCCGAATGCGCGCGCATGCATCAGCTCCGCCGTCGAGTCGGCGAGGATCCGCTGGCCGTTGTACGCGCCGTTGTTGAGGTGGGCGATCATGAACTTGGCCATGTCCGTTGCGCTCGCGGCCACGGAACCGGCCGGCGCGGCATTCACGATCTCGTACTTCTGCGGCTGGTACCCGCCCCCGGCATAGAGGTACCCGTCGGACATATCGCCCTTGAGCCGCGCCGGCAGGGGCTGGCGCGTCGTTGCCTGCGTCATGCCCAAAGGTGTGAGAATGTGCTGATCGATGTAGTCGTCATAGGACTGGCCCGAGACGCGCTGGACGATGTAGCCAGCGAGCGCCGTCGCGTAGTTGGAGTACGACGAATACGTGAGCGGCGGCCGCACGCGCCCCGGAATATGTGTCTTGAGCCAGTTGCCTAACGTGTACATCTTGGCCGTGTCGTCGATGATGAGATCGCGGCCGTCTTCCTCGAAGCCCGGCGTGTGCGTCATGATGCTGCGCATCGTGATCGGCTGCGGATAGGTCGCCGGAATCTTGAAGTCGAGATAGTTGTTGACGTCGGCGTCGAGATTGATCTTTCCCTGCTCGACGAGCTGCATGACGGCTGTCCACGTGAAGAGCTTACTGGTCGAGCCGATGCGGAAGAGCGAGTGCTCCGCATCCACGGGAGCTCGCTTGGAGACATCGGCGTAGCCGTAGCCCTTGGCGTAGAAGAGCGAGCCATCCTTCACGACGGCGACCGTGGCGCCGGCGACGTGCTTGTCCCGGAGATTGGCCGCCATCACGCCATCGAGAAACGCTGCCAGCTCGGAGCGGTCGTGGACACCGCGCGCGGCCGCGGGGACGACCGGAGCAGGGCCGAGGGCGGTTTGTTGTTCCTTGCGCGGACTCGGAACGAGCGGTCGGATTGAGGGAGGCTGCGCGATGGCAGGGGTGGCGACGACGACGGCAACGAGCAGGAGGGAAAGGCGCATTGCGGGAGCCTGTGGGTTCGAGGGCGCCCTATGATGAATCACGCTGGTTGAAAGCGCCACCCGGGCATTTCACGCCGCGGCGCGAAACACCGAATTGTCCCATCAAATCCAGCGCACGTTCACCGGCAATCGATAAAACGATTCGAGTCCCCTCGCCGCGGCGAGAATCCGTTGGCGCTCGGCGGCGGTGACGCGTGTCCCGGCATTCAGGTCGACGCTGATGGCATCGTTCGTCGCCGAGCGCCTCCACGTTCCGACGAGCTGTCCGTCGACGACGATCACGTGCGGCACGAGCGCGCTACCGCCCATCACTGATCCGACATCGCCAAGGCGCGTCGCGATCGCGCTCCGATCCCGGTGGCCAATGAAGTACTCGTCGTAATTCGGCAGCAGATGCGCCGAACGGCCGCGAGGCGGCGGCGACTGGCCGGCACCCAGCCAATAGTCCGTGTCGCCTAACGTCACGCGCTCGAGCGCACCCGCGTTCGACGCGATGCCACGTTTCGCGTCGGCGACCGTGAGCCCGGACCACCAGGCAAAGTCGTGTGGAGTCGCGGGCCCGCGCGTCGTGAAATAACGTCGCGTCAGGTCGTGGAGCGCTTCTTCACTGGACCGCGTCGGCGCCGCGGGGGCGCGCTCCTCGAGGAGCGCATACGTGAATTGCCTGCCGCGGCGGGGACCGCTGCACACGACCGCGTCGAGCTCCGCCTCCATCATCAGATGGCCAAGGCGCTGACCGGTAACGACGCCGAGTCGCGCACGCTGCAATTCAGCGGAGAGCTCCTGTCTCGTTAGGCCCCGGCCGCCGGCGAGCGCCTTCTCGAACACGCCAATGCTGCGACGGACGAATGCGCGGTCGAGCTCGAGTCGGCGATTCGGCCCGGCCATCTTCGCTCTGACGCGGGGCGCGGTGAGCGCAAGCATCCAGCGAATGTCGGCCGGCGTCACGAAGTGCCAGGTTGGCCGCAGAACGTGGGTACGAAGAATGTCGCCCGCGTCGACCGTGGCCTCGACCGCCGCGTCGGTGACGCCGCGCACACGCTGCGCGAGCGCCCACTTCGCGCCCGCGTAGTCCTGGGACTGAACAGCGCCAAGAATCTGAACGACATCGGCTGGTGTGGTCGGCCCGTCCGTCGTGAGGAATTGTCCGGCCAGGCGCCAGCGACAGATATCCACTCGCATCACGTATCCCGTATGGGTCTTCGATCGTTATGTGTGTGGTGCCCCACTGTTGCACGCCCCCTCTATCCTAATCCCACCTCCCATGTCCTTCTCGCGCCGAACCCTCGCGCGTGCAGGAGTGCTCGCGATCGGCGCGCTGACGCTCGCCGCCTGCAGCGACTCCAGCACCGCGCCGCTCAATGTCACGCCCGACCAGCTGCAGTCCATGGGCTCATCCGTCGCCACCGAGATCGAAGGCAGCATGGCCGAGCTCACGTCGCAGGATGTCCTGAACACCAACGGCGGCGCGCCGACCTTCTCGCGCGTGCCCCGCGCCACGGTCGCCATGATGCGCGGTCTGGCCCAGAATCGATACGGGCTCTCGTTCAATCGTTATGCATCGAGCGCGAGCGCCACCGACATCTCCACCTGCGGTGTGGCCTCGCAAACGCCGCCGGTCGATACCGATGGCGACGGCGTGCCGGACAACTTCAGCATCACCTTCTCGCTTCCGGCCTGTCATTTCGCCGACGCGACGAGCAGCTACGACGTGACCGGGGCACTGAACATCTCGGACCCGGACCCCGGCAACGCGAGCATGGCGCTCCAGTTCGGACTCCAGAACTTCAAGATCACGTTCAACGGCGCCCAGGGCGGCGGCTATGTCTCCCGGAACGGCACGGCGTCGGTCAGCGTCTCCGGGACCGGCCTCTATCAGAGCGCGACCTGGACGGACAATGCCGTCCTGACCGGCGTTACGACCGCCAGCGACAACATCCACTGGACGAACAGCTTCACGGCAGCCCAGGGTCAGTCGATCACCGCTGGCCGCGAGCTGCCCGACGGCGCCTTCTCGCCTAACGGCAGCGTGACCTTCCAGCAGGGCAATCGCAGCGCGTCCTTCACGGTGACGACGATCGATCCGCTGCAATACAGCGCGTCGTGCGCCGCGGGCGTCCAGTCGGGCTCGTCGCTGTCGCCGTTCACGTCCGGCCACATCCGCGTTGCCGTGACCAACCAGACGAACAGCGGTTACGCTGACATCACCTACTCGGGCTGCAACTCGGCCACGGTAGCGCTGGTCGCCGCTCAGTAAGCGTTTCGAGCCTTCGGGTTGTCACAGCGGCCTCACACCACCGTGGTGTGAGGCCGCTCCTCTTTTTTGTATGAGGGCCTGTCTGCGGGCGTGAGAACCCAGAGCGTCGCTGACTCCTCAGAAACGCGACATCAACTGGGTGAAACGCGGACACGGCCGGGCAGCGCGCGGAGACTGCCCCGGATTGCTCCGATTGCATCTACATCTCCGATGCGCGACGAGCCCTGATTCTTTGACAAGTGCACACGCGCCGGATTCTGTGCGCCTGAGGTGGTGAATAAAGGATGATAGTTTACGAGATATTGAACCACGGAGAGCACAGAGAACACAGAGGGTTTCTCTGTGGCCTCCGTGTTCCTCTGTGGTTTCAAATCCCTGCGGAGCCGCGTTTCCCCCAGTTGATCTGTCCGTCACCGGAAGCATGATGGCGGCAAGAAGCATCTTGGCCGTACCAGGAATCGGGAGCTTGACTTGCTACGAGCGGTCAGAGCGAGCATGATGGTCGCGTTCGCGCGCCCCGCACATACTTCGCCACGCCTCATCGGAGCACACCCGTGAAACGCGAAGCCCTTCTCCGCTCCTTCTCGCTCGCCGTCGGCATGTACGCGATTGCCGGATGCGCGAGCACCGCGGCCACAGCGACGATGGCCGGCGGTCCGGTGCCAGCACCCGACATGTCCACCACCGCGCCGAGCCCGGATCGGCGAGTCGGCCTCGCACCAGGTTGGTTCAACGCCGCCGAGGCATCGTGGAATCTGCGTCTGACGTCCACGACACCGCCGTCCGACCCGTTCATCAACCGCAAGGATGCCGGGGACAGTCGGATGTGGAACTCGGACATGGCGTTCACGGGACACTACGTCATTCAGGGCAACTTCAGCGGCTATCAGATCTGGGACGTTTCCAATCCGCGAAAGCCAACGCTGTATTCGTCGTACGTCTGCCCCGGGACGCAGAGCGACGTGTCGGTCTATCACAATCTGCTGTTCGAGTCCAGCGAGTCGCTGAACGGTCGCAACGACTGCGGCAGCCAGGGCGTCGCCGACACGGTGAGCAAGGAACGTCTCCGCGGCATTCGCATTTACGAAATCTCGGACCTGTCGCACCCGAAATTGCTGACGACCGTCCAGACGTGCCGCGGCTCGCATACGCACAGCCTGCTCACGGATCCGAACGACAAGGCGAACGTCTACATCTACATCTCCGGCTCGGCGCCGGTGCGGTCGCCTAACGAGCTCGCCGGCTGTTCGGCGATGGACCCGTCGCAGGACCCGGGCAGCGAGTTGTTCCGGATCGAGGTGATCCAGATTCCGATAGCGCATCCCGAGCAGGCACACGTCGTGAGCAAGCCGCCGATTCTCGCCGAGCTCGCGCCGGTCGAGGGGCACGGTGAGGCGCCGGAGGACGTCGCGCACGCCGCGCAGGCGGCGGCCGAGGCACGCGCGCGTGGCGAGTTCACGGCGACGATCTTCGGCATGGAACGGGTCATCCCGTCGTCGATGACCAAGCCGTTGCTGGACAGCCTCGTGAAGGCGCGCGGTGGTAGCGGGGAGCCAACGTCCGCCGACAGCGCCACGCTACGGCGGGAGCTGCCGACCGTCGTACAGCGCATGATCAACGGTCAGGGTCCGCGACGCGGCCCGCAGCAGTGCCACGACATCACGGTGTACCCCGCGATCGGTCTCGCCGGCGGCGCGTGCGGCGGCTACGGCGTGCTGCTCGACATTCGCGACCCCGCACACCCGAAGCGCGTGAGCGCCGTCGCGGACTCCAACTTCTCCTTCTGGCACTCGGCGAGCTTCAACAACGACGGCACCAAGGTGCTCTTCACGGATGAGTGGGGCGGCGGCACGCAGCCGCGCTGCCGAGTGACGGACAAGCCGCAATGGGGCGCCGACGCGATCTTCACGCTCAGGAACGACCAGATGACGTTCACGGGCTATTTCAAGCTTCCGGCGCCGCAGACGTCGACCGAGAACTGTGTCGCGCACAATGGCTCATTGATTCCCATTCCGGGTCGCGACGTGATGGTGCAGGGCTGGTATCAGGGCGGCGTGTCGGTGTTCGACTTTACTGATCCCGCGCACCCGAAGGAGATCGCCTACTTCGATCGCGGTCCGCTGAGCAAGGACACGTTGTTCGTCGCGGGCTCGTGGTCGGCGTACTGGTACAACGGGTACGTCTACAGCTCGGAGATCGCCCGCGGCCTGGACGTGTTCGAGCTCGTCCCGAGCGGCCTGCTGTCGCAGAACGAAATCGACGCGGCGAAGCTCGTGCACTTCGACGAGATGAACATCCAGGATCAGCAGAAGTTGGTGTGGCCGCATGCGTTCGTGGTCGCCCGCGCGTACACCGACCAACTGCAGCGCTCCGGCGGACTCCCGGCTTCGCGCGTGCTCGCCGTCAGGCAGGCGCTCGACGCCGCCGAGGCAGCATCGGGGGCTGCGCGGAGTACAGCGCTGACGCAACTCGCCAACTCGCTGGACGGCGATATCGGAATGTCCAATGACGCGGCGAAGATCCGAATGTTGGCGAATGAGGTGAGAGAGCTCGCGAAATAGGCGGCGGGCGGCGGGAAAATGAAGGAAGGCCGACGGCAACGCGTCGGCCTTCCTTGTTCCAACCCTCTGCCCTCAGCCCACTGGCCCGCTAGTGTCTGCCATTTCTCTGCGCGGAAGTCGACGCTCGCAGCGCGCTCCACTTCCCCATCACCGCCGTCGCTTGCGCTTTTGCCCGGTCCGCGGCGGCAATCTGGGCCGCGGTCGGTGCGACGTCGGCGCTCTGCATCGCCATTGCCGCGGCGAGTAGTGCGTCGCTGGCGCCATTGAGCGTCGGTGTCGCGTTGCCGGCGCCGCCGCGTCGGCCAAAGCCTCCGCGTCGACCGCCAGCACGAGGCGGCGGGGCGATGGAATCGAGCGTTGCCCGCAGTGGTGACGTCTCTGCGAGCGACGAAGCCATGGCGCGCGCCTGGAGATATGCCGCATGCGTCGCGGACGCGCGATCGTAGAGATCGCGCGAAAGCGTGGCGAGCTGCGTGAGGGCGGCAGCGGGAGTTTTCACTCGTGGATCCAATCGTACACGGATCGGCTGCGTCATGCTCTGACCGTTCACCGTCAGGCGAACGGTGTAGTTGCCAGCCGGCACCCATGGCGAGTTGACCATCGGGAAGGTGCGATGCGGCACCGCGCCATTCGCTTCTTCGTCCGTCTGCGGCACCGTGTCGCCGGCCGTCACCGGATTGAAGTGCAGGTCCCAGCTGAAGCGGTGCATGCCGCGCTGCGTGGAGAGAACCATCGGCGGCGCCGGCCAATAGAGGGGCAGAGAGCAATGCGGCGCGGTCGGATTCTGCTGGCAGACACGGTTGTACGCCGCTGAGTCGAGCGCCGGATGCGGCCGCAGCACGGGATCGTTGCTCGAGTAGCTGCGCACGATCTTTCCGCCATTCTCGAGAATCTCGAGACGGACCTCCCCGCTGGCGTCGTTAGGGAGGTAGTAGTCGATGATACCGCCCGGGGGCGGATTCTCGCCGGCCGGAAGCTCGGGTGGCCACGGCGTTGGATCGTTGGTGGCGAAGCGGACGCGGACCGCCGTCTGTGGCCTGAACAAGTAGGCGCTCCGCGCCCCACGCGCTTCGGCCTCCTGTCGCAACGGGGTGACGTCGTCGAGAATCCAGAACCCTCGTCCGTGCGTGCCGGCGATGAGATCGGCGCAGAGACACGCGGAGTCGTCCTTGACCTGTAGATCGCGGACGGAGATCGCCGGCATGTTGAGACGGAGCGATTCCCAGTGGCCGCCATCGTCGAACGACACCCACACCTGCGTGTCGGTGGAGGCGTAGAGCAAGCCCGGCTTCCGTGGATCTTCGCGGATGGAGTTGGTGACGGCACCCGGCGCGATGCCGGTGTTGATCTCCGTCCACGTCTTGCCTCCGTCGTGCGTCCGCCAGAGATGCGGATTCATGTCATCGACGCGCATCGTGTTCGCGGCGGCGTAGGCGGTGCGGTCGTCGAAGTGACCGGCCTCGATGTTGAAGATGCGCGTCCACGGCTTGATCGCGGCCGGCGTGAGGTTGGACCACGTTCGTCCGCCATCGAATGTCGCCTGGATGTTGCCGTCATCGGTGCCCGCCCAGATCACGTTGGCGCTCCGCGGTGAAAGAGAGAGCGCCGTAATGCTGCCTAACGGTGCCGGCGTTACGGTCGACGCGTATTTCCCGGCGTTGGCGGGAACCGCCCAACTCTGCCGCGTGAGATCCGGGCTGACGCGGGTCCAGCTGTGCGCGTGATCGGTGCTCTTCCAGACCACGTTGGACGCGTAGTAGAGCACCCCCGTCGTCACTCGCGACCACTCGATTGGCATCGTGCGAACGTTCCGGTTCATCGCGCCGCCGTTGGGCAGCTTCCCGCTCATGTCCGGCCCGACCTGGGTCGTCTGACCCGTATGTCGATCGTAGACCGAGACGCCCTGTCGTTCGCTGCCGTACACCTTGTCCGGATCGCGAGGGTCGGGCGCGGCGATGCCGTACTCCTGAATGTTGACGGGGTGCCAGTCGTGGAAGGTGATCTCACCGTCATTCGACCTGCTGTCCACGCACGCCGAGCCGGAATCCTGCTGCCCACCACAGACGCGATAGACGAAGGTGTTGTCGGTCGAGACGTGGTACATAGCCGCCGTGGGCTGCGTGTACCAGTTGCTCCATGACGCAC
>JBPYFA010000210.1:0-5371 GCA_051986585.1 Vicinamibacterales bacterium
GCGGCGGACCTGGCCGCTCGCCACTTCGACGAAGCTGGCGGTAATCCGCACCACCCCGCCAAGCCGCTGGTAGCCGCCAACCACCACCCACGTCGCGCCGAGACGACGGCCGATGTCGATGGCGAGCGAGTCGTTCAGATGTGCATCCGTACTGAGGTTGCGCAGCGCATCGTAGACGCGCGCGCGGCCAATGATGGTCAGGCCGTGAATGTTCTTGAGATCGGAACTGACGGTCTCGGCGATCCCGGTACCGATCCAGTCGTCGGCAGGCTCGCGAGTGATGTTCGAAAACGTCATCACCGCGACCGAATTCTCGATCGGACCCGCCGCTGCGACGGCGATGATCCGGCTCGAGGGCCGAACCGGGACCCCGTCGAGCTCGTCGCCAACGTCGCGAAGATCCTGCGCGATATCGCCCGCCTTCTGATAACGAAACACCGGGTCCTTCTCGAGCGCACGCGCGACGATCGCGTCGACGCTCACCGGCACGCCACTCGTGTACCGCGACGGCGGCGGCGGCACCTCGTGCAGGATGCGATCGATGATCTCGGTCGGCGTGGTGCCCTCGAACGGCATCCGTCCCGTCAGTAACTCGAACAAGACGACGCCGAGCGAGAACAGATCGACGCGGTGATCGATCGCCCGTCCGAGCGCCTGCTCGGGAGCCATGTAGGACACGGTTCCGACGACCATTCCCGCCATCGTCATCTGCGGCGTGGTCACGTCGTGCGCGCCCATGTTCGAGATAAATTTGGCGAGGCCGAAATCGAGTACCTTCACGAGCCCGCGCTCGGTGCGCATCAAATTTGCGCTCTTGATGTCGCGGTGGACGATGCCGCGCGAATGCGCCTCTTCAAGCGCATCAGCCACCTGGATGCCAATCTCGATGACCTCGCGCACCGGCAACGGTCCACGCGCGACCCGCGACGAGAGCAGCTCGCCGTCGACGTACTCCATCACGATGAAGTCCGTGCCGTCTTGCTCGCCAATGTCGTAAGTGACGGCGATATTGGGAGAGCGGAGCATCGAGGCCGCTCGCGCTTCGTTCAGAAAACGCGCACGGCTTTCCGGATCGGCTTTGAGTGAAGGGGGCAGGAACTTGAGCGCAACCGGGCGGCCAAGTCGCGTATCTTCACCACGATAGACCTCTCCCATGCCGCCGGCGCCGAGGCGTTGGTCGACCCGATAATGCTGGATGGTGGTGCCGATCACTATTATTCCGAGGGGCTTCGTCCCTCGTCCACCTTCGCCAATGCTTCGGCGAGACCTCGCCAAAGCCCCAATGGCACCGCGCGTGGGCGACGGCGAGGACTCCCCACGCGCTCTCGCTCGCCTCTTCTTTACCCCGACTTACCGCAGCATCGGTCGCTCTCTCGTGTGCCGCTTCGCTGCGCTTGCTCGCGTTTTCCGGCGATGGCGCTTGGAAATCTGAAACGACTTCTAGTGTGTGACGCGGGGAAGCAGTTTCCGGTTTCCAGTCGCCAGTTGCCAGTAGTCTCCAGATCCAGTGTGGAAATCAACCTCTTCACTGGAAACTGGCTACTGGAAACTGGGAACTGACTCCTGTCACATCACTTCCTCTTCGTCGCAAGCCAGCCATCGCGGAGCGTCTTCTGATCCGCGGTCAGCGTGCCGCCGTTGGCTTCCACGGTCACCACCTCGACCGTAGGATCCTCAGCGACGGCGATCGTCGTCTTCACTGTCGTGCCATGCCGATTGAATTCAACCGGCATCGAATCGCCTGGCTTGTGCGCGCTCATCGCCGCCTGCCAATCAGCGATGGTGCCGACGGGCTTCCCGTCGGCGGACGTGATTACATCGCCTTCTTCTATACCAGCCTTGAACGCGGGAGTGCCCCAGTTGACGAGCGCTGGAACCGCAATCCCACTCCCTGCGGGCGCCGCAGCCGACGCGCCGACACGGCGGCCGCCGCGCGCACCGCCGCCGAAGTTTTGATCCAGCACACCTGCCCAGGGTGCGCCAGGGTTTCGCTTCCGCAGCACCAGCCCCACACCGGCGAACAGCTTTTGATAGTCGGGCAGCTCGCGACCCTCGATGTACCGGTCGAAAAAGTCGTCCGCGAATTTTCGATCCCCAGAGACTTCGGCGAGCCGATCGCGTGCGTCTTTCAAGGTATACGGCTTGGCAATGATCGCCGGGCTCGGTCCATCAGGTTTCCCATGCGCGATCCACATCGCGCGCATGTAGTCGTCGAGCGACAGCTTCCCGTTTGTCCGCTCACGCAGGCTCAAATCGAGGGCAGTCGCGATCGCGGCGCCATAGGTGTAATACGAGATGAAGGTCGTCGGCAGGTTGGTCTCGTCGATGGCAACCGCCGCATCGCTGAAGGGCGCCATCTGGCTCATCTCGACCGCCGAGCGGAACTGCCGCGCAGGACTATTGATCACCGCGACGGCGTTGCGCACGAGACCCGCGGGATCCGCCGGCGACACGCCGGCGCGCGCCATGATCAGCGGGCCATAGTACTGCGTGAATCCTTCAGCGAGCCAGAGCTCACCGGAGATGTTCGCCTGCTCGAAATCAAACGGCTCGAGGCTCTTCGGCCGAATCCGTTCGACGTTCCAGCAATGAAAGAATTCGTGCGCCACGGTCGAGAGCGCGGCGCGCATCGCTTGCGGGTTCTTGAACGACGTCGCCGCCGCGACGACGGTACTGTTGCGGTGCTCCATGCCGTCGCCACCGCCCCACGGAACATAGTCGCCGAGAAACGTGTAGGTGCCGGTATCGTACGACGGAAACTCTCCAAACACGGCCGCCGCTTCGTTCACGATCTTTTCCGCGCCGGCGGCGTATTCATCGATCACCGACGGATCGGCATCGTGGTGCACGGCGGTCCGGATGGTGAATTGCTTGCCGTCCGGATTGCGGACCGTGAACGACCGCAGCGTGAAGTCGCTGAGCTCGGTCGGGCTGTCCATTAAGTATTGAAGGTTCGGCGCCGTGAATGTCCAGGGATCCGATGTCGGGAAGAGCTGCGTTGCCGGCTTCCACGGGTAGTTGGCCGGAGGCTGGAACGTCACGCGCACCGGGCGCATGTCGAACCCGCGCGCCCACATGAACGTCGCCGGCATGTTGATGTGTGCGTGCGACTCGTCGACCGCGAGATAGGTGCCGTCGACGTGATTGCCGAAGATCTTGTAGACGATGCGAACGGTCCCGTTGTGGCCGGTCACGTCCCACTCGTACGGGTTCGGCCGTGTCGGTTTCAACTCCTTGCCCGCGCTGTCGTAGGCATGCACATCGAAGACGTTCTTGGCGAATTCGTGGACCGCGTAGCGCCCCGGGGATGACCGGCTCATGCGCGCCTCGAGCGTCGCGGCCGTCACACCCGGCCACGTGACTTCGACCTGCGCATAGTGATGTTCGGGCGCTGGGAACGAAACACGATACTCAACCGGTTGCTGCGCTGAGGCCGCTGCCGCGACGAGGCAGATGCTTGCGGCCAGGGCCGCCGATCGCGCCGAAATTACTCGAAAGGACATCCAAAAATCGTAACACTAAACCGAATGCTGACTGGGCCAATGCTCGATGTCGTGTGCTCGGCGTTGCAGATTGAACATTGAACACTACTTCTGCAACGCCCACCTCAGCATCTCTCCAAACGTTGCCGACTTCCCCTGCATCAGCAGGCCGGTGCGGAAGATCTTTCCCGCGGCCCACACGACCGCGACGGCCGTCGCGACCATCAGCGCCACGCAGAGAATCACCTGCCACGTCGGCGGACCGGGCTGCAGCGAAATGCGCAGCATCATCAGGAACGGTGCAGCGGTGGGAATCAGCGACAGCACGGTGGCCAAGGTTCCGTCCGGCGCCCGCAGCACCGACCCAGCCGTGAAGATGGGTACCATCACCAGCAGCATCACCGGCGTCATCATGTTCTGCGAGTCCTTGAGATCGTTGCAGGCAGCCCCGATCGCGACAAACAGCGCCCCGAAGATGACGAGCGCCATGACCAGGAACAGCAGGAACCAGGCGACGATCGACGGTGTGACGGCGCTGGCATAGCCGCCCCAATACTGCGCCACCACCAGCCCGCCGGCGATGTAGATCAGGCTGAGCAGCAGCGAGGCTGCGGCGCCGCCGAGGAGTTTTCCCATCATCAGCTCGAACGGCGTCACCGATCCAACCAGGACCTCGCTGATCCGGCCCATCTTTTCCTCGATCACGCTGTTGAGGAGCTGCGGGGCGCTGACCATGATGGTGATGTACATCAGCATCAAAACCGCAACCGGGACCCCGAACGCGCGCGCGACGCTCACTTGCTCCGCCGCCTTGATCCCGCCTCCCTCCGCCGGTTCGAACAGTCCCAGCTCGTCGATCGGAGAGGGTTTCGTCAGCCGCACCACAAGCGACCGATCGATCGACGCACGCCGGAACCGCTCGTTCAGCACGACGGCGTTCACCGTTGCGCGCAACCACTGCGGCAGCGCGTTGTACGAGGGATGGTTCGAGTAATACCGAATCGCCGCATTGGCGGCAGGATCGAGGATCTCCGCTGGAACTTCGACGAAGGCAAACAGTTCGTCGCGGCGCACCCGATTCGAGAGATCGAGCCGCAACTCCTCCGGGCTTCGGCCGTCCGGCTTGACTTCGATCGGAATGAACTTCGCCCCCTTGCGCGGCAGGACGCTCTCCATGGCCGACGGCGCCGAACCGTTGTAGAGCGCAGCGACTTCCTTGAATGGCGACGCAATCACTCCCGTGTAATCGACGATCGCAAACGTTCGATCCCTGAGATCGGTCGTGTCCTTGGTCGCCCGCACCAGCAGGATCGATCCGCCGATCACGACCGGCATCAGAATGAGACCGATGAGGAATCCCTTGCTGCGCACCAGCGAGGTGAATTCCGACTGCGCGACGATGAGCGCTTTCCGCATGATGGGGGTCCTGGTGTGCACCGGTCAGCGCTCGCTCGGCCTGGCGATGCGAACGAAGATGTCCTGCAGCGACGGGCGTGTCACTTCGAAGTGGTAGACCGCAGCCGACGCGGCGAGGCGCGCGAGAAACACCTGCGGATCGCCGGTCAGGCGAACCTCCTGCAGCTGGCCGAAGTCATTCACCGATTCGACGCCCGGCATCGCGGCAAGAGCGCTGGCGTTGGCCGACGATCGAATCCGTACTGTATCGACGCCGTACTGGTCCTGAATGCTGTCGAGCGACCCGTCCAGCACTTTCCGTCCGCGGAAGATCATGAAGATGCGATCGCACATCTTCTCGGCGGTCGCCATGTCGTGGGTGCTGAACACCACCGTGGTCCCGCGCCGCCGCATTTCCAGCACCGCGTCCTTGAGCACCTGCGCGTTCACCGGGTCGAGCCCAGAGAATGGTTCGTCGAGGATGAGCAGTGCGG
>JBPYFA010000211.1:0-14294 GCA_051986585.1 Vicinamibacterales bacterium
GGCTTGCCGTTCGCGCAGCAAGCGCAGCAGGGCACCGGCGCACTTGGACTGCCGAATGGGCCGGCCTTTCAGGGAGGGGCTCAGGGTGAAAGGGGTGCCAGGGGTGCCGGGGGTGCCAGGGGTGCCAGGGGTGCCGAGAGTGCCAGGGGTGCCGAGAGTGCCAGGGGTGCCACGGGTGCGGCAAGTGCCACGGGTGCGACGAGTGCCACGAATGCACAGGCTGCCACGGGTGCGGAGAGTGCGCCGAGAATCGCCGACTTTCCGGGACTGCAACGCGCGACGTTCAAAGGCGGATACACCATTTCGATCATGAAGGCGGATCCGGCCACCGGCGAAGCCCACGAAGTCTGGCACAACCAGCCGAATGACCGCATCGTGAACAACCTCACGAATGCGCGCCTCGCCGGGGATTACCTCGTGTTTCCATTCGTTGTCGGCGGAGGCCGCGGCGGGCGAGGTGCCCGAGGGGGTGCGGCGCCGGCCCCGGAGCAGCCGCCATCGGATGCGCCAACGGATGAATGGGATCGCTACTACTCGGTGAACATCACGAGTCTTGATTCGCGGCCTGTGCTGCTGACGACGACGAATGGCCTGATCGAGGATCAAACGTCGGTCGCCATCTCGCCGGACAGAAAAACGCTCTACTACTGCACCAATGCTTCTGACATCGAACGTCGTCACATCTGGGCGGTTCCGGTGTCAGGCGGTGTGCCGCGACAGATCACACCGGGAAAGGGTATCGAGACGCTGCCAACGCCGCTGGCTTCAGGGAAGATGCTGGCGACGCTCAGCGCCGACTGGAAAATGCCCCAGTCGCTCGGCGTGTGGTCGACGGTCACGTCGACCGGCACTCAGCGCATCGTTTTTCCGGTGTCGCGAAAGGGGTTTCCCGCCGATGCGCACGTCGAGCCGCAGCTGATTCTGACGAAAGCGGCCGATGGCCTCGAAATCCATAACCAGCTATTTCTTCCGAGGGACCTCAGGCCAGGAGAGCGGCGTCCGGCGATTGTCTTCGTTCACGGCGGCCCAGTTCGGCAGATGCTTCTTGGTTACCACTACATGCAGTTCTATCACTGGGCGTACGGCATCAACGAGTGGCTGGCGAACCAGGGCTACGTCGTGATGTCGGTGAATTACCGAAGTGGAATCGGCTACGGGCGATCGTTCAGAACCGCACCGAATACCGGTGGCAGCGGCAACGCGGAGTACCAGGACGTGCTCGCCGCGGGGAAATATCTCCAGACGCGATCCGATGTCGATCCCGATCGGATCGGCATCTGGGGCTTGTCATACGGCGGCGTGCTCACGTCGCAGGCGCTCGCGCGCAATTCGGACATCTTCAAGGCCGGCGTCGACCTCGCAGGGGTCCATCTGTGGGGCAGCTCACTCGATCCCGATGCGGTCTCGTTCAAATCGTCGACGATTGGCGCAATCGACGGCTGGAAGTCGCCCGTTCTCCTCGTCCACGGCGACGACGATCGGAACGTCGCGTTTCAGCAGACGACCGGACTGGTCCAGCTTCTGCGTCAGCGCGATGTGTATTTCGAGCTGATCGTGTTTCCCGATGACACCCACGAATCGATGTTGCACAGCCGCTGGATGTACACGCTTGGGCGGATGGAGACTTTTTTGAGAAAGTTTCTCGGATCCGACCGGCGGAGCACGAATCAATAGGTTCTACGGGGTTCTACTGAGTTCTGCTGGGTTCTACAAGGTTCGGTTCGTGGGTTCTGCAGGGTCCAGTTTCGCGGACCGAAGAATCTTGCCGAACTTAAGAACGCTATAGAACCGAACGTTATAGAACGAAGAACCTTGTAGAACCCAAGAACCGAACCCCGCAGAACCGAGTAGAACCCCGCAGAACCCAGCAGAACCCGATCTAAGTAGTTAACACAACCTTCCCGATATTCGAGCGGCTCTGAATGAAACGATGCGCGTCGGCGGCGCGCTCGAGGGGGAACGTGCGGGCGACCACGGGGGTCAGCCGTCCGGCCGAGAGCTCGCTGATCAGCATGTCCATCAGTGGCGCGAGCTGGCGTCGCTCGTCCCAGAGATGTCCGATGTGCAGCCCGAACACGCCGCGATTGCGATTGATCATCGACATCGGATTGAAACGGGGGGTCGCCAGCCAGGCGTGAAATGCACGCCAGATGCTGCGCCGTTCGCCTGGCGCGGCCGCTGACAGTCCGAAGATGATGAGCCGTCCGAGCGGCGCGAGCATCCGATAGCTGTCGGTAAAGCTCCGGCCGCCGATCGGGTCGAGGATCACGTCGACGCCGCGTCCGCGCGTCAACTTCCTGACCTCGTCGGCCACGTTCGCGTGGCGGTAGTCGATCGCATGATCGACACCGAAACTTCGTAGCGCATCGTGCTTGAACGCCGATGCGGTGCCAATCACCGTCGCGCGGCGGAGCCGCGCCAACTGTGTCGCAGCGATGCCCACTCCGCCTCCCGCATTGTGGACCAGAACGGTCTCACCGGGCGCCAGCGCTGCCATCCGATAAAGCGCGAGTGACGCGGTCAGATAATTGACCGGGACGGCTGCCGCCTCCGAATCGCTCAGCTCTTCTGGACAATGAAACGCCTGGGTCGCCGGCACGACAACCGTGTCGGCGTAGCCGCCAAATCGCGTCAGCGCAATCACGCGATCGCCCGGCGCGAAGCCAACAACATCGCTGCCGACGGCGTCGACGTTGCCGGCAACTTCATAGCCGACGACCATGGGCGGTTTCGGCGCGTCGGGGTAAAGGCCGAGTCGCGCCAGAATGTCGGCGAAGTTGATGCCGGCGGCCCGTATGTGAATCCGAATGTCGCCGCTCCCTGGCAACGGATCGGGGAGGTGGCGCACTTCGAGCACGTCTGGGGCGCCGTACCGGGGAATGACGACCTGACGCATCCTTCTATCCCGAGGGGCTTCGCCCCTCGGACTCCCCACCACGCCGCGCTTGCTCGCTTCGTGTTGTCACACTCTGTGCGTCATTGGCGGGCGAGCATCGCGAGCAGCGCCTTCTGCACGTGCAGCCGGTTCTCTGCCTGGTCGAATACGACTGACGCTGGTGAATCAATGATCTCCGAGGCCACTTCCTGGCCGCGATGCGCAGGCAGACAGTGCATGAAGAGCGCATCCGGCTGTGCATGGGCCATCAGGTCGCCGTTCACCTGATAACGCGCAAACGTTGCGAGGCGCTGCTCGGTTTCTTCTTCCTGGCCCATCGACGTCCACACATCGGTGTAGACGGCGTCAGCCCCTTTGACGCCCGCCACCGGATCGGTGACCAGTTCGAGTCGTCCACTGCCTCGGGTGATTCGAGCGATCGCGTTGACCACGCGATCGGGAAGCTCGTAGCCATCCGGCGATGCGATCCGGACGTGTGCACCCAACATGACTGCCGCCTGTGCCAGCGAGGTCGCGACGTTGTTGCCATCGCCGACGAATGCGATCGTCCGCCCGCGTAAACTCCCCCAGGCTTCCTGCAGCGTGAGGCAATCGGCCAGCGCCTGGCACGGGTGTTCCTCGTTGGTGAGCGCGTTGAGCACTCGCAACCGTGGCGCGGCGTCCGCGAACTCGCGCAGCCGATCTTGCGCAAACGTGCGCACGACCGCGGCAAAGACCCAGCGCTCGAGATTTCGGGCGACGTCGCTGATCGATTCGCGACCGCCGAGCGCCACGTCATTGCCCGGCTCGATCACGTCGCCGCCAAGTTCGCGTATGGCGATTTGAAAGGTCGAGCGCGTCCGCAGCGAGGGCTTTTCGAACAGCAGGGCCACGTGACGGCGCGCGAGCAGCGGTTCGTCCGCGATGCCTGCCGCCCGCGTGGCCTTGTACGCGGCCGCGCGTTCCAGGCAGGCCTCGAGCATCTCGTGATCGAAATCGAGTATCGACAGGAACCGAGCGGGAATCGCTGCAGCGCTCTCCATGTCCTTGACCTCTGACCCTTTGGCGTTAGCTATGTTCTGTACTCGGCGTTGATCCGCACGTACTCTGCACTGAGATCGCACGTCCACATCTGCGAAGTCCCCGTGCCGCCGGTGCCCATGTCGACGGCGACGACCAGATCGTTCCCCTTGAGGTATTCGGCGGCCAGCGGCGCGCGCTCATCGTGCGGTGTGCCGGCGCTGAACAGCTCAATCGGCCCGATGCGCACCGCAGCAGAGTCGAGGACGAAGTCCGACCCCGATCGGCCGGCAACCGCGACGAGACGACCCCAGTTCGGATCGCCGCCGTGAATTGCGGTCTTGACCAGCGGCGAGTTGGCGATCGCCCTCGCCGCCCGGCGTGCCTCGTCGTTCGATGCGGCGCCGGTGACGCGAACCTTCACGAGCTTGGTCGCCCCTTCACCGCCACGGACGATACCAACTGCGAGGGGTTCGCACACCTGGCGCAGGGCGTCGGCGAGGATCGCGTAATCAGCCTCGCGCAGCTGGACGCCGCTGGCGCCGTTGGCCAGTGCGAGGACGCAGTCGTTGGTCGAACACTCTCCATCGACGCTGATCGCGTTGAAGGTATCGTCCACCACCGCCTTGAGTGCGCGCTGCAACAACCCCGGATCGACCGCAGCATCCGTCGTGATGAACCCGAGCATCGTCGCCATGTTCGGCTCGATCATTCCCGATCCCTTGGCCATGCCGCCGACGCGGAACGTGCCCACCGCGCTCGCGATCTGCGCCGAGGCCGCCTTGGGAAATGGATCGGTGGTCATGATGGCGCGAGCCGCCTCGCTGCCGCCGTCCCTGGTCAGCGCGGCAACCGCACTCGCGATTCCGCCGTTTACCTTCTCCATGTCCAACTTGACGCCGATGACCCCGGTGGAGGCCACCAGCACCTCAGACAGGCCGCAGCCGATCGACGACGCGGTCCGCGCCGCCATCGCTTCAGCGTGGCGCATGCCGTCGATGCCGGTGCAGGCATTGGCGCACCCGCTGTTCACGACAATCGCCCGCGCGCGACCGCCCGAGGCGGTGATATTTCGGCGCGACACGCTCACCGGAGCTGCCTGCGCCCGATTGACGGTGAAGACACCGGCCGCAGAGGCGAGCGTGTCGGAGACGATCAGCGCGAGGTCGGGACCCTTCACCTTGATTCCGCAGGACACACCGGCGGCGCGAAAACCTTCAGGGACGGTGACGCCGCCGTCAAATGCCTCGGACGGGTTGCTCACGCCGGCACCGCGTGTTCGTCGGCATCGGCAAACACCGGGACAGGATCGAGGTGAAGGCGTTCGATGTTCGGTCGCCGTGCGGCCACCGCTCGGCCGCCATAGATAACTGCCGCCGGCTGCTCCGGGCGGATCTTGACGCCGGCGCGAAGCGGCAGGGTCACCGCGTACTGCCCGCACCGGCGGAACAGCGGGCACGACGTGCAGTCGTGCGCGATCTTTTCCGGGACCCACATATGCGGAACGATGGTGAACCCCATCTTCACGAAGTGCGATGGCTCGTGCGTCAAGGCGCACAGCGTTGCGAACCCGCGCGATGCCGCGATGGTCGCCAGCTCCGTCACCATGCGAGGGCCGATGTGATTTCCGCGCGCCTGCTGATCGACGACCAGCGATCGGACTTCGGCCACCGTCGCGCTCAACGGCGCGAGCTCGGCACACCCGATCACCCGCTGATTCAACTCGGCGACGACAAAGCGCCCGGCATGCGCGACGATGTCGTCCATCGTCCGCGGAAGAAGGTGACCGGCTTCGAGATTGGCGGCGACGAGCGCGTGGATTGCCGGCGCGTCCGAAGCGGTTGCCTGTCTGAACTTCACCATCGTCATCGCTGTTGTCCCCCGAATGCCGCGATCAGCGCGGCGTCGAGCAGGCCGATTGCCTCGTCGATCTCTTCGGCCGTGATGATGTACGGCGGCAGGAGCCTGACGACGGTGTCGGCCGTTCGGTTCACGAGCAATCCTTGCTGGATTGCCGCGTCGACGACCGGCGCAGCCGGCCGATCGAGATCGAGTCCCCACATCAGTCCCGCGCCGCGTACTTCGCGGATCAATGGATGCCGCGACTGCAGCCGGCGGAGCGCCGCCTCCATGTGTGTCCCGACTCTCCCAACGTGGGACATCAGGCCGGATTCGAGCTCGTCGAGAAACACCAGCGCCGCCCTGCAGGCCAGTAGATTGCCGCCATACGTGCTGCCGTGATCGCCGAATGCTGCCGCCGCGGCGACCCGCTCGCTGAACAGGGCCGCGGCAATCGGTACGCCCGCTCCGAGCGATTTCCCGACGGCCATCAAATCCGGCTGCAGCCCGATGCCCGACGAGCAGAATGGACGTCCGGTCCGGCCCAGGCCGCATTGCACCTCGTCGGCAATCACCAGCGCCCCGGACGCTCGTGCGGCTTCCATGATCGCCGCGGCCATCTCACGGCTTATCGGACGTACGCCGCCTTCTCCTTGTATCGGTTCGACAATGATGGCCGCGGTGCGATCGGTGACCGCCGCTCGCAGCGCGCCGACGTCGTCGGTAGCGACGAAGGTGACGTCGGGGACGAGCGGTTGAAACGGCGCTCGGTAATGGTCGTCCCACGTGACCGAAACCGCGCCCATCGTCCTGCCGTGAAACGAATGGTCGAATGCGACGAAGCCGCTGCGCGGCTGGCCGGCGGCGAACCAATAGCGCCGCGCGAACTTCAGCGTTGCCTCGACCGCCTCAGCGCCGCTGTTGCAGAAGAAGGCCCGAGGCAGCCCTGATAGGTTCGCGAGTCGCGACGCCAGCTCTCCCTGGAGCGGATGGAAGAACAAATTCGAGGTATGCACCAGGCGCTGAGCCTGATCGGCAATCGCGGCGGCGAGACCGGGATGCGCATGCCCAAGGGCCGCGACGCCCACGCCGGATATCAAGTCGAGATAGCTGCGCCCGTTCGTATCGAACAGGCGGCACCCGCGACCGCGATCGAACACAACCGATCCGCGGCGATACACCTGAAGCAGGTGTTCTTTTTCAACGGCAATCACGTCGGTAACGGTAGTCATCGGTTCTTCCGTTCTATCCAGGCGGTTACGCTCCCCGTCCGGAGATTGAAGTCGAGAGCTCGATTCGAGTGCCTCCCACCGAGTTGAAGTCGGACACTCCACGGCCAGACACGATCGAGATGTCGGCAACACCGCCGTCGAGTGCCACACGGCATGCTGCAAGCTTGGCGATCATTCCCGAATGCGCCGCACCAGAAGCGGTCATCCTCTCGATCTCTTCCGGTGTGAGATGAGCGATGAGCTGACCATCCCGATCCAACACGCCTTTCGTTCCGCCAGCGATGATCAGCCTCTCAGCGAGCAAGGCAGACGCCAGATGTCCAGCGAGAGTGTCGGCGTTCACATTCAGTAGATTCCCGTCACTGGTCACGCCGACGCTCGCGAGAACCGGGATATACCCGAGGCGCAAAAGATCGTTCAGGAGAGAGACATCAGCCGAGTCCGGTTGCCCGACGAGACCCAGATCGACGTCTTCTCCCGAGACCGATGTGAATCTGCCGGCACGATTCGACCGTCCCACAAACGCATCGGCTCCTGTGAGCCCTACCGCTCGCCCGCCCGCCGCGCCAATCGCCGCCACGAGCGCCGTATTGTTTCGTCCCGCAAGCACGCAGACGACCGCATCGAGTGCTGCGGCGCTGGTCACGCGCAGGCCGTCGACAAATTGCGGCTCCTCACCACGTGCGCGCAGCTCGGCATCAATCGCACGGCCTCCTCCATGGACGACGACGAGCGGTCCCTGGTTTGCGAGACGTACGATTGGCTGCGAGATGCTTTGGATGGCTGCTGCATCCTCCAGCAACTCGCCGCCAAGCTTAAGAACCGTCGTCATTGATGTCTGTCTTCTTTCTTCCCCATCGCACCCTTGGCACCCTTGGCACTCCTTGCACCCTTGGCACTCCTGGCACGCTCGGCACCCCCGGCACTCAGTCCAACCCCATACCCTCGTCGAAACCAAAAACCACGTTGAAGTTCTGGATCGCCTGCCCGGCAGCGCCCTTGACGAGATTGTCGATGCACACAACCATCACCAGCTGCTCGCCTTGAACGCGCCAGCCGATGTCGCAGAAATTCGTGTAAGCCACGTGCTTGATCTCCGGCAGATCCGCGCCGGTGAGCCGGACGAACGGCGAATCGGCGTATGCACCGGTCAAGGCCGCCGCGACACGACTCTCGTCGGCGCCGGGCCGAAGCCGCGCATAGATGGTCTCGAAGATTCCGCGATCCAGCGGCACCAGATGCGGCACGAACGTCACCGGCACGCCCAGCTCCTGTCCGATTTCTGCCGCATGCCGATGCCCGAACACGCCGTAGGCGGAAATGCTGCCGTGGCACTCGGAAAAGTGAGTACGTTCCGTTGGTGTCTTTCCTGCGCCAGACACGCCTGATTTCGCATCGATGATGATGCCCGCCTCGAGAAGGTTGGCGGCAATCAGCGGCTGAAGCGCGAGCACCGCCGCGGTCGGATAACAGCCTGGGCACGCGATGAGCCGCGCGTTTGCGAGTTCGAGCCGCCTGCGCTCGGTGAGACCGTAGACGACCGGCACAGTGGTCGGGCCGGTGTGCGGATACCACCGCTGCCGGAGCGAGGCGTCGCGCAAACGGAACGCGCCGGATAGATCGAAGACCCGTGCGCCGCGGTCGGCAAGGGCAGGCGCGATTTCGGCGGCGAGCGTGTCGGGGAGGGCCAGAAAGACGGCATCAGTCTGTCCGGCAAGCTTTTCCAGGTCCAGGGGCTCGACCGGGGCGTCCCAAATCCGTGCAAGCGACGGCAGCCGCTTCGACTCCGACGCGCTTGACGCCATCGCAAATCTCACGTCGGCATGGGGATGTTTCGCGAGCCGGCGAAGCAGCTCAAGGCCGGCATACCCGGTCGCGCCCGCAACTCCCACCCTGACTGAGGAATAGTTATTCATCGGAACGTTTAGATATACACCACTATCCAGCTCCGATCAAGATTATTCAACCTCATGAGCGACCGAAGGTTGCGAATGGATGCATATGCTGTATAATTAACCGTTAGTCGGTGCATAATTATGAAGTCCTATCGGCAGTCAGCCATTCTCGAGCTGGTCGACGGCGACGCGATCACCAGCCAGGAGCAGCTGCGGGAGCAGCTTCGTCTTCGTGGCATCGAAGCGACGCAAGCGACGCTGTCGAGAGACATTCGGGACCTGGGACTCATCAAGCGCGCGGCCGACGGTGCCTACCGTCGCGCGGGCGCCGACGGTCGTGCAGCCGCCAATCCTGAACAGGAATGCCGCACGGCGGTCGAGGACTATCTACGCCGACACGACGTGGTGGACCAGCTGGTGGTGTTGAAGACCGATACCGGTCAGGCGCAACCGCTGGCCGTGGCGATCGATCGCGCCGGTTTGCCGGAGATCGTCGGAACGATTGCGGGGGACGACACGATCCTCGTCATCTGCCGCAGCGCGCCCGATGCCAGCGGCCTGTCAAGGCGGCTCGAGGAGTGGCGGACATCCTGAAGGCGCATCCCACTGACGCGTCCTTCGTCGTGACAACGGCGCGCGACCTGGCGGCCTGGAGAAAGGGAAGAAGCTCGTAACGATGAGACGAATCGTGCTCGCCTACTCGGGGGGACTCGACACGTCAGTTGCCATTCGATGGCTCGCGGACAAGTACGACGCTGAGATTATCGCGGTGACGCTCGACCTCGGTCAGGGGGAAGAGCTGACCAACGTGCGCGAGCGGGCGCTGGCGGTTGGTGCGGTGCGTGCGCACGTGATCGATGCGCGCGAAGAGTTCGCACGCGACTACGTGTTGCCGGCACTTCAGGCGCGCGCCATCTACGAGGACGGTTATCCGCTGGCCTCGGCCTTGGGCCGGCCGCTCATCGCGAAGCATCTGGTCGCGATCGCGCGGATGGAACGGGCGACCGCGGTCGCGCACGGGTGCACCGGCAAGGACAACGACCAGGTGGGACTCGACATCTCGGTCCGCGCGCTCGACGCCTCGCTCGAGCTGATTGCGCCGGCGCGCGAATGGGAGATGAGCCGCTCTGACGAAATCGAGTACGCGCGGCTGCGCAACATTCCGGTTCCGGTCACGATCGCATCGCCATACAGCATCGACTCCAACCTCTGGGGCCGTTCAATCGAGTGCGGCGTCCTCGAGGACGCGTGGCGGGAACCGCCGGAAGACATCTACACGCTGACGCGATCGGCGGATCAGTGCCCTGATGAACCGGCACACATCGAGATCGATTTCGATCGCGGTGTCCCGGTTCGCGCCAACGGCATCGACATGCCACTGGTCGAGCTGATCGAATCGCTCGAGACGATCGCGGGCGCCCACGGCGTTGGCCGCATCGACATGATCGAAAATCGCTTGATGGGGATCAAGTCGCGCGAGGTCTACGAAGCGCCGGCCGCCGTCGTGCTGCACGCGGCGCACCGCGAGCTCGAGAAACTGGTGATCCCGCGCGATCTGGAGCGGATCAAGCAGGACATGGGTCGTCTCTACGCGGACGCCGTCTACAACGGGCTCTGGTTCTCGCCGACGAGAGTCGCGATTGACGCGTTCGTGGCGGCGATTCAGCCGCGCGTTACTGGCAGCGTCCGGCTGAAGCTTTTCAAAGGCGACTGCCGCGTCGTCGGCCGCCGTTCGGATCACGCGCTCTACGACCGCGAGCTGGCCACCTATCACTCCGGCGATCGATTCGACCATGCGGCGGCGGAAGGATTCATCAAGATCTGGGGACTGCCGACCGAGACAGCGGCCCGCAAGCAGGCCGGGCGGCCGACGCCAGTGGAGCGCTGACCATGGCGCATCTGTGGTCGGGCCGGTTCGCTGGAGATCCGGACGCGGCGCTCTTCGAGTTTGGCGCCTCGTTCAAGTTCGATCGTCGCCTCTTCGAAGACGATGTGACCGGCAGCCTGGCATGGGCGGAAGCGCTGCGCGAGGCGGGCGTGCTGTCGCCTGGTGATGCGACACGCATTCGCACGGCACTCGAAGAGATCAAATCAACCGGCGCGTCCGACCCGTCGTTCTTTGCTTCCGAGGCGGCGGTCCACGACGAGGATGTCCACTCGTTCGTCGAGCGAGAGCTCGTCGCCCGTGTCGGCGACGCCGGGCGGCGGCTGCATACGGGCCGGTCGCGCAACGAGCAGGTCTCTCTCGATCTCCGGCTCTATCTGAAGCGGCGGGTCCCCCTGCTTCAGCACGCCATCGTCGATCTGGTGCGTGTCCTTGCACACCAGGCGGAAGCGGTCGGGGACACGTTGATGCCGTCGTATACACACATGCGGCGTGCGCAGCCGATCATGGCCGCGCATTTCTTTCTCGCGCATGCCGCGGCCCTGCGTCGTGACTACCGGCGCTTTACATCGGTGCTGACCGAAGTCGATCAACTGCCGCTGGGCTCAGGCGCCATCGCCGGCACCAGCTATGCTGTCGACGTCGCCGCGCTCGCCTCGCGGCTTGGCTTCAGCGAGGTCGTTGCCAACAGCATCGACGCGACCGGCGATCGCGATTTCGTTTCGTCCTGTCTGCACGCCTGCGCGCTGACGATGGTTCACTTGAGCCGTCTGGCGGAGGACGTGATCCTGTTCACGTCGGAAGAGTTCGCGTTCTTCGAGCTGGCCGACACCGCGGCGACAGGTAGCAGCCTGATGCCGCAGAAGAAAAACCCTGATCCACTGGAGCTGGTGCGGGGCAAGACGGGGCGCGTGATCGGCAGGCTCGCAGGGTGGCTCGCGACAATGAAGGGTCTCCCGATTGGTTACAGCAAGGATCTACAGGAAGACAAGGAAGGTTTGTTCGAAGCCGAGGACACGCTACGCGTTTCGCTCGATGCTGCGGCGTCGGTGATGGAGGGGTTGTCGATCAATCCGGCTGCGACTGAAGCAGCCGCTTCAGGGCTGTTGCTCGCAACCGACGTGGCTGATTATCTGGTCGCGAAGGGCGTTCCCTTCCGCGAGGCGCATGAGGTTGTTGGATCGCTGGTCCGACGACTCGTCGATCAACGCCGCTCGTTCCCTGATCTGAGCGTCGAGGAGTGGCGAGCCCACTCACCACTCTTCGACGTCGACGTGCGGCAGGCGATCAGTCCTGCCGCATCTGTTGCACGAAAGCGAACGCCCCAATCGACGAATCCGACGTCGGTCGCTGCCGCCCTCGCAGAGCTGCAGCAATGGCTGGCGAACGCGGTTAGAACTTGAACGTCACACCGACGGTCCCACGCCAGAAGTGGAAGTTGTTCAGTGTCAGGTCGATCCCATTCGCATCGTTGTTGCTGAGCGAACGGAAGTAGCGAAGATCCCCTCGCACGCCGACGTTTCCGCTGAGGAACATGACGCCGCCGCCGACGTCCATGCCGAGATCATTCGTGGATGCCTTGGCGAAGAACTGTCCCGGGTTGTCGACTTTCGAGGCGATCAGTCCGAGCCCGCCGGACGCATACGGACGAACCCCACCGAGAGGTGCGCCGACCAGGACGTTGCCCATCGCCGTCGTGACGTTGCCGTCACCGGTGAAGTCAACGCCTGTGGACGTGCTCGAGATACCGTAGAAGTTCGGTGAGTAACCGAAGTCCACTTCGAAGCCAACGACGCCACCCCCCATCCATCCGAGCGATGCGCCATAGTTCAGCTTCTGTGAGAACTCATTCGAGAATGACCCGTTCCCGACCGTGCCGATATCGGCGTTTCCGCCGAACGAACTGCCGATGAACGGCGTCAACAGCCAGTCCGCTGATGCTTTCGACGGCGCCGCAGCAGATGCCGACAGCACAACCGCGGCAGCAATGATGACCTTGCGTAATGACATATCCCCCTCGTCAAAATCGGCGGACCTGGTCCGCGTTTCCGAAGCGTCGTCGCATTCCGCCGAGCGACAACGCGATCCCAGACGGTGCAAGGGGAGTACCCGCGAACCTTAGCGGTTTGATAACGATCAGCTGGTGGTGGGAAGCGCGCTCGCGTACTCCTGGATCAGCTCCCAGGCACGTCGGACGTGCGCTTCAGTTGTGTGCAGGTTGCCAATCGCGAGCCGCAACGCATATTTGCCGTTGAGGCGGGTGTGCGAGATAAACATTTGGCCGGTTTGATTCAGCCGTTCGAGCAGACGTTCGTTGTGCGCGTCGACGTCGTGATCGGCTCGTGCGCGGAAGCACACGACGCTGAATGGGACGGGGGCGAGCCGTTCGAATTGCGAATTGTCATCCACCCATGAGGCAAAGAGCCGGGCCAGCCGCATGTGTTCGGCCAGGCGCGCGCGCAGCCCGTCGGCGCCGAAATGGCGAATCACCATCCATAGCTTCAGCGCGCGAAACCTGCGTCCCAGCTGGATTCCGGTGTCCATCAGGTTGTGGACCGGTGCCGCTTCGATCGTTTTGAGGTACTCCGGCGTCAACGCAAACGCCGCGCGGATCAGATCCATGTGTCGGCAGTACAAGACCGATAGATCGAACGGTGTAAACATCCATTTGTGCGGATTGACGACAAGCGAGTCGGCCAGGTCGGCGCCGTCGAGGACCCACTCATAACCGGGCACCATCGCGGCGACCCCGGCGTAGGCGGCATCGACATGCAGCCAGATCGATTCCCGCGCGCACAGCGCGGCGATCTCGCGCACCGGATCGACGCTTGTCGAGGAGGTCGTGCCAACCGTCGCGACAACGGCGAGCGGCAGGATGCCGTGCTGGCGATCGTCAGCGATCGCATCCGCAAGCAGGTCGGCGCGCATCCTGAAGTTATCGTCGCTCGGTATCTTGCGCACCGATTGCTGTCCCAGTCCAAGGAGGATCACCGCCTTGTCGATCGACGAGTGCGTTTGATCCGAGCAATAGACGCGCATGCGAGGGAGCGCGGATCGTCCGGCAAGACCGAGAGCGCGCACGTCAGGCACCGCGCGTTCGCGCGCCGCGGTTAACGCATGCAACGTCGAGATAGACGCGGTGTCGTAGATCACGCCGTCAAATGTTGACGGTAGGCGGAGGAGGGCTCTGAGCCACGCGAGGCTGACGTCCTCGAGCTCGGTCGCGGCTGGCGAGGTGCGCCACAGCATGGCTTGCACGTTCAGTGCGGCAGACAGAAACTCCGCGAGTACGCCAGGCGCACTGCCGGTGATGGCGAAGTAGGCAAAAAACGACGGATGATTCCAGTGCGTGATGCCCGGCAACAGAATCTGTTCAAAGTCGCGAAATATTTGTTCGAATGATTCGCCTTCGCGCGGCGCCTCCCTCGGCAGCGCGGAACGGATGTCGCCGGGAGCAACCCGGGCGAGAACGGGATACTTGCCCGGATCGGCGAGGTAGTCGGCAATCCAGTCGGCGAGCCGGTGCGCGTGACGGCGGAATTCCTCCG
>JBPYFA010000212.1:0-6705 GCA_051986585.1 Vicinamibacterales bacterium
GCCAAGTTGCAGACGATCCCGTTTGGCCGTATCACTGGGCGTACAACTCCGCGGCGCCGCGTCACACCTACAACCCGAACGCCGCAAGGGTGCGACTCGACGCGGCAGGATTACCAATTCTGCCGGCGGCGCCGGGTCGCAGGGCCAGCCGCTTCCAAGTGAAATGCCTCGTCTATAACGGTGAGCCACAGTTCGAAAGAATTGGACTCTTGCTGCAACGGCAACTTGCCGCCGTTGGGATCGATCTGGTCCTCGAATTGGCCAGCTATGACACCATCGTCGCGCGCTTGACGGACGGGCAATTCGACTCCTATCTGTTTCAGTTGACAAGCGGACGCGACGTCAGCGTTACGTATCGATTCTGGCATTCTCCAAACGGCGCGCTCGGGCAGGTGATGCAGAACACGGGCTATACGGGCGCCGATTCGGTGCTCGATCGCCTGCGACAAGCCCGCGACGAAGAGAGCATTCGCATCGGTGTCGGCGACCTTCGCCAGCGCTTCTACGATGACGTACCCGCCGTGTTCCTCGCGTGGACCCAGACTACGCGGGCGGTCAACGCGAACTTCGACATCGGCGACCGCTCCGATCCTGAGATCTTCGCCAATCTCTGGCGTTGGCACCGGATGTCAACCGACTTGGCGTCGCGATGAAGCGGATCACCGGCCGGTTCGTGCTGCTCATCGCGACCGCCGCGGTCCTGCCGTTGATACTCTACGGATATGTCTCAGTCAAAAACCTGACGGTTGGCACGGAGCAATCAGTCCGAAACGGAAACCAGGCCGTCGCCCAACAGATCGCCGCGCAGATCAAACTTTATTTCGACAACAGTCACCGAGTGCTGGCTTCGATCGGTACGCAAATACGCAGCACGCAGCTCGAACACTGGCAGCAAGAACAGATCCTTCGAAACCACGTCCTCGACTTTCCTGAATTCCGTGAAATCTCAGTCTTTAATGCGGGCGGTCGACTTACGGCGACTAGCCGCATTAGTGCCTCATCTTTGAAAATTCCGAGCCCGGGTGGAACGGACAACGGAGCGGGGAACACGTTCTATGTTGCGACGCCTTATATCGATACCGATGCGCTTCCAACAACGACGATGGCAATCCCGCTGGTTGGCGGCAGTGAGGAGCCAGGCTGGATCATCGCGGAGATCTCGCTAGAGGAACTGTGGCGCACAGTCGATCGAATCAAGGTCGGCAAGAGCGGGTACGCGCTACTCCTCGACGAAGCGGGCAATCTCATCGCACACGGCAACCCGGACGAGAAGACGCGGATCGCGCTTGGCACGTCGGCCAACAAAGGCGCGTCGGCGGCGAAAGAGGAGCAGGACCTCGCCGATGCGGCACACAAGGCGCAAGCTCCGCCGGCGCCGATGTTGTTCCCCAACTCGCGGCAGGTGGAACTGTTGGCCGTCGCCGCCGCGATCGACAACCCACAATGGACTGTCATCGTCGAGCAGCCGACTTCAGATGCGTTCGCGCTATCGCGGTCACTCCAAAACCAGCTGCTTATCGCAATCGGTCTCGCACTCCTCGGCACGGTGATCCTCGGCTGGGTGTGGGGGCGCTCCTTCATCCAGCGCATCTTCGCGCTGACGCGCGTGACCCGCGCGATTGCCGACGGCCGCATGGACGAGCGCGTCGTCCTATCAGGGCAGGATGAAATCCGGCAACTCGGCGACGCGTTCAATTCGATGGCCGATCGACTCGTCGAGCTGCAGGAAGAAATCAGAAAGCAGGAACGTCAGGCGATGTTCGGGCGGATTGCGGCGGGCCTGGTCCACGACCTCTCCCATCCAATCCAGAACATCGGCAACAGCTGCAAGCTGATTCAAAAGATGTTCGAGGATGCCGAGTATCGCGAGACGTTCAAGCGGACGGTCGAGCGGGAGCTGGTGATCATCAAGCGGGTGCTCGACGACCTGCGTAACATCGCGCGGCCGATTCCGCTCGAGCGGTTCCCCGTCGATCTGAATCGGACCGTTGCCGACGCCGCCGAAGCGATGGAACAGCACGCGGAAACCGCCGGCCTGACGCTGCGTACGGAATTGAGCCCCGAGACCGTTTATATCGAGGGGGATGTGTTTGCGCTCGGACGCGTGTATCGCAATCTGATCCTGAATGCGATTCAGGCCACCGCGCCGGGCGGGTTGATCGTCGTCGCAACCGAGACGCAGGCCGCTCGCGCGCAGGTCCGCATCTACGACACCGGCTGCGGCATTCCGCCCGAGCGGCTGGGACAGATCTTCGAGGATTTCGTCACCACCAAACGGCGTGGATTGGGGTTGGGACTGGCAATCTCCAAGAAGATCGTCGAGCAGCTTGGCGGCACCATCTCCGTCGCCAGCGAGGTCGGCAAAGGCACGACGTTCGTGCTCGATTTTCCGCGCACGTCGGCCCGCCCGATGTTGGTGGCGGGCTGAGAGCTGGGTTCTACAAGGTTCTGCGGGGTTCTACGGGGTTCTACGGGGTTCGGTTCTTGGGTTCTACCGGGTTCTTGGTTCTACCGGGTTCTTGGGTTCTGCCGCGTTCAATGGGTTCGTCGAAAGTTTGCCTGGAGGGGGGACAATGTTCCGGAAACTGGTGAAGGCGATCGAAATCGAAGTGGATGGTATCGGCTACCCGCTGCGATTCTACGAACTGAAGACTGCTCGCGGCGCGCAGCGATTCAGCTGCGAAGTTCTGCTCGACGCGGCCGATCGGATCATCCTCGACGACGACTCGATGACGAGTCTCGAGTCGAAGGTCGAGCGCCTGGCGCCCGCCACGGTCTACAGTCGAGTCCTCGCGGCGCGGCGATCGGTCGCCGCGTGAGCGCGTGAGAAAGCAATCGGCCCGCTGGCGTCCCGCCATCGAGGCGGCGCCAGGGGCCGAGACCGGTGCTTCCGCCAGCGGCGGAAGCCACAATCCTGCTCTCCGACTTACTTGCGGGGGAGCACAGCGTCTTTCAGCTGCTTGGCGATGCGGGCCTTGACGACGGTCTTGGCGGGGATCTTGATGGCCTCGCCCGTCGCCGGATTGCGGCCCATACGCGCCTTGCGCTTCTGAACCACAAGCTTCACCATCCCGGGGAGCACGAACTCGCCTGAGCGCTTGAGCTCCTTTTCCGCGAGCGTGGTCAGTTCGTCGAAGAACTCCCGCGCCTGCGTGCGCTTCACCTCGAAGCGATCGGCGAAGTGCGAAAAGAGTTCAGATTTGCCCATCCTGCGGGCCTCTGCCATCGGCTATTCCCCTTGCTGGTGCGCGCTGTCTACATACCGCCTCGCGGCCGCGCGCGCGTGCGGCGGCAGCGGACAATGTGGCCTTTCGACTGTGCGCGATGTTCGAGCGCGCGACGTGGGCACGCGCGAAGAACCGAACGTCGAAGGGCAGTGAAATCAGGCCACATCCTAGCGCGCGGTGTTTTGCGGTGTCAATGACAGGGACCCGCCTAACTCATGAAAATGGGCCGGAATGCTACAATTTTGGGGGTGACGCCACCCAAAGAACTGGAGACCTTCCCGAACCCCGGTCCCGGACGCGATTACGAGATAAAAATCCGCTGTCCCGAATTTACGTCGGTCTGTCCCAAGACCGGCCTCCCAGATTTTGGCGAGATCACCATCACCTACACGCCCGACCAGCGCTGCCTCGAGCTGAAAGCGCTCAAGTACTACCTGATCGATTTCCGCAACCGCGGCATTTTTTACGAAGCCGTGACCAACCAGATCCTCGACGATCTGGTTGCCGCCTGCTCTCCGCGCCGCATGACCATCATCGGCGACTTCTCTGTGCGCGGCGGAATCAGCACGACCGTGACCGCGAGCTACGAAAAGAAAAAAGTAAAAGGCAGAAGGTAAAGTGCAAGATAGCCTCACGGCTAATCGAAATGAAACGCATTCCGATCGAACACACGCTCGATCTTCACACCTTTCATCCGCGAGACATCAAATCGGTGGTTGAAGAATACGTGAACGCCGCGCACGCGGAGGGGCTGCGCGAAGTGCGATTGATTCACGGCCGCGGACGCGGCATACAGCGTGGCATCGTGCAGTCAGCGTTGGAAGAGCATCCGCTGGTCGAGAGTTTCGAGGACGCTCCCGATTCGCACCTCGGAGCCACCGTGGCGCTCCTGAAACACTAGGGTTGCGATTCTAGAACAGTCCCGGACACACCCTCCACCGCACCACCTGCTGATACTCGCGGTAACGGACGTCACGCGCCAGCGTCTGCTCCTCGCAGACCGCGCGGAGCATCAGCGCCACATCAGCAGTGCAGAGAGCGGCGATGTTCCAGACGGTTGGCGTCGCAAAGAGGAATGCGACGTGCGTAATCAGGTAACCGAGATAGATCGGATGGCGCACGAGCCGGTAGACACCTGACGACACGACTCCGCGATTGGCCGGCATCAGGCCGAAGCTGCGGCCGAGCGTGAGCTTGCCGGCGATGACAATGGCCAAGCCGATCACTGACGCCCCGACGGTGATTGACGGCGAAAGCATCGGTGCCACCTGCGCCGGCTTCATAAGCGGCGGGCCCAACAGCGAGATCGTCGTCACGAGCCTGGCGCGGAAGGTGCGATCGACGGAGATCGCCGCACGCCGCAGCACGGTCAGCGCTACGACGAGCAGCTCACCGATTAAGAGAAGCAGGTTCGTCAGCCGGCCGGTGTGTAGAAAATCACTGCCGAACCGCACCGCCATGAACGAAAACAGGACGACGATGATGGCACGCGAGACAATGTCGCCGAGGCGCTCGGCGTCAAGCCGCGCGGGAGCCATCCCATAGGGTGCCGGAAGCGTGACCGCGACCCGTTTCAATTGCCCGACCCCTGTGATTCGGTTTCTTCAATGAAGTAGCTGCCGCATGCGGCGTCGAGCAACTCGCGCGTGATCACCGGCTCGCGATTCGTGTAGCGGCACATGTCGACCACCTGCGAGATCAAGTCGCGCGGATGGCAGGCGCGCATCTGCAGCTTGCGCGGCTTGTAGTACTTCCGATCCAGATACTCGACCATCACCGGATCGAACGTGAGCCCACGCCGCTTGCAATTCATTTCAAAGATGCGGCAGAACTCGTCCATCGTCGGATTCTTGGCGAGAATCTTGTACGGAATACGGCGAAGGAACGCTTCGTCGGCGAGCGACTGCGGCTTCAGGTTGGTCGCGAATACGATCAGGACGTTGAACGGTACTTCGAACTTCCGCCCGGTATGCAGGGTCAGGAAGTCGACGCGGCTTTCGAGCGGGACGATCCATCGGTTCAGCAGATCGCGCGGCGGAATCCGCTGACGGCCGAAGTCGTCGACGACGAACACGCCGCCGTTGGCCTTCAGCTGGATCGGCGCTTCATAGAATTTCGAGATCGGATTGAACGTCAGGTCCAGCATCTCGAGCGTCAGCTCGCCACCGACGACCACGACCGGCCGGCGAATCGTCTCCCAACGGCGATCGTTGGCGGCGGCAGCAATGACGCTGTTCGAGGCTGACGATTCACCCATCCGCTGGTGGCTGACCGGGTCGTACATCGTAATCACCTGGCCGTCGACGTCGATCGCACAAGGCATGTGCATCTCGCCGCCGAACGCCTTCCCGATCCCTTCCGCGTAGACGGTCTTGCCGTTGCCGGGAGCGCCGTAGAGAAACAGCGCCTTACCAGAATTCACCGCCGGCCCCAGCAGGTCGAGCATCCCGTTGTTGACGATCAGATGCTCGAATCCGACCGACAGCATCTTCCGATCGAGATACGGACGCGCTTCCATGGAGGCTCGGACGTAGGCGTTGTACTGGGCAAGCGGCACGGGCGCCGGGCCGACGTACCGACACATGTCGAGGAATTGCCCGGCACGGTCGCGTCCGAGGTCGGTCAGGATGTAACGGTACCCGGCCGAGCCAGCGCCTGAGGTCCCGCGAACCTCGAGGAGCTTTTCGATTCGTGCGTGTTGGATCAACGCCTCGAGCACCGAGTACGGCACGCGCAACTTCTCCGAGAGTTGGGTCCCGCTTGCCTCGCCCGCGACCAGCGTCTTCAGCAGCAGCTGCGCCAGCGAGTCGGGATGAAGCCCGGTCTCTTCGATGGAAGTCGGCGGCGGCGGCGGCGTAACCGTCGTCGGCAACGTCCGCGACTCGGCGAGGGCGACTGGCGTCATTTCAGAGACTCCCCGGCTTGCGCCTGTGCAAGTTCGATCCGATGGCCGACTCGAGTGCCGGAGGCATCCAGCGTTCCGGCGGGCAGCTCGAGCACGCCTGCTGTTCCGCGTCGCGGCAAACGGATTCGCCACGGTTTCATGTCGACGACGCGATCGATGATCACGCCGCGATTGTCGAGCGCGATCACGTCGATCGAAAACCGCATCCAGCACGTGTGAACGCCACGGCTGGGAACGATCCACAACCCCTCGCCCGGCGCGAGCCCATCGCGCGACAACAGCCCGACCGCGCGCGTCGCCCGCGTATTGGCGACGTCGATGCGATCCGCGACCACGGCGCCGGTATCAAGGTTTCTGGCTACTAACGACATGGCTCGCATCAGTATCAGTTCTTGGTTTTGGGTTTTTGGTTCTGAGTTTTGGTTCGAGGTTTTTGGTTCTTGGTTCGTTCTTAGTTCTTGGTTTGTTCCAGGTTTTTGGTTCGTTGTTGTTCGGCACGCTGAAAAACCAAAACCATCAAAACAGAGCCAAAACCGCAAACGCCAAACCGAAACTCAAAACTAAAAACCGAAA
>JBPYFA010000213.1:0-5400 GCA_051986585.1 Vicinamibacterales bacterium
GAGAGGCTGTGGATCTGCTTTCCCGTCGAGCGGACAGAGGTAGTACTCACCATATCGGTCAACCGTCGCCAGCTTTCGGCCGTCCGGTGACAGCAGCAATCCGACGAATCCGTCTGGCGTGACCGGCCGCGGCTCGCCGCCGTCGACGTCCTGTACATAGGTGCGGCGAACATCCGACGCGTCACGACCGGCGAAATAGATTCGACGGCCATCAGGTGACCACGCGGCCCAATCGAGGTATTCAGCGATCGCACCGCGCGACAGGCGACGGACGTCTCCGGTTCGCGTCGGCAACAGCACGAGTTGTGGAGTGGAATCGCCCTGAACCGCAGCCGCCCACTGGCCGTCACGCGATAGCGCAAGCGGCCGTCCCTCGCCAAGCCGAACGGCATCCCCCCCATCCGTCGTACGAATAAAGATCGTGGACTTCGCGCCAACGCCTTCACCCCACTCATAAAAAAGAAGGGTCTTTCCGTCGGCCGAGAGATCACCGACTGTCGAATAATCGAACCACGAAAGCTCTCGGTCCTTGGTAGCGCCTGCGCCAAACGCCACGATC
This sequence comes from Vicinamibacterales bacterium, assembly GCA_051986585.1. Classification (GTDB taxonomy): domain Bacteria; phylum Acidobacteriota; class Vicinamibacteria; order Vicinamibacterales; family 2-12-FULL-66-21; genus JALZOC01. Next base: position 560 of record JBPYFA010000213.1, read on the forward strand.
CCCCCGCGCGTCGTCCCGCGGGTCAGCAGGACCTGACCCTGCCGAGAAATGTCGTTCAGCTTCAACGTGCCGGGAGAGGAGTACACAGTTCGCTCGTTCCCCGTGAGTGAGACGGCGTACAGCGCCGAGCTGCCGCCCTTTCCGGTGCGCGAGCCGGTAAACCAGACTTCGTCGCCCGTACTCGACCAGGCGAGGCCTTGGAGTGATTGCCAGTCGGACGACAGCGTCGTCTTCTTGCCCGCTGCGTCGATCAAGACTACTGATCCGCCTATATCACCGAGCCTTGGATGATCCAGGAACGCGAGGCGATTACCGTCCGGTGAGACGCGCGCGTAGGTGATCCAACCAGCAGTGTCATATCGGATGGTGCCGATCGGGTATTCCAGTCGGTACCGGCCACCGGCAAACGACACGACAGCCAGGTTTTGGCCATCCGGACTCCAATCGGCGACGTTCACATCCTTTACTAGCTCGCGCGGGGTTCCCCCCGTGAGTGGTACGCGGGCTAACGTTCCGGTACACTCGCCCCAATTCAGACGGCACCCGAGAGCGACGGCGAGCTCGCCCGTTGACGACAGCGAAAAGACGCCCGTGTTCGCGAGTCCTATAGAGCCCGATTGCGGACTCTCGGGTCGAATGACATAGACCTGTGGTTGCGTATCAATCCAACCCGCACTGTACGCGACCGTCTGACCATCGGCGCCAAGTCGAGCGCCGCGAAGCGAGCCGTGGCGGAATGTCAATTGCCGAAAGGCGGGTTGAGATCCGACGCGGCTCCTCTGCACGACGGCCACTGCCGTCAGGGTCGCAACAACGGCAAGAGCGACTGCCGCAACGCCGAGCAGCAGATGTGGGCGGCGAAGCGTCCGCCCCACGGCGGCCGTCGGATCAGCGACCGAAGCGGTCGAGGCGGTCAATGCTTCGTCGATCTCGAGACGCGCGTCGCCAATATCTCGCAGGCGACGTTTCGGATCTTTCTGCAGACACCGTCGTAACAAGTCCCGAATGCGGAGCGGAAGTGCGGGAGGCAGTGTCGACCAGTCAGCGTCGCGCTCGAGAACGCGCGCGATCGTATCTGATATTGTTTCGCCCCCGAAGGTCGAACAACCACTCAGCATTTCGAACAGGACGCAGCCAAACGACCAGATGTCGGTACGCTTATCCAGAGTCCTTCCACGAGCTTGTTCAGGACTCATGTAGGCTGGTGTTCCGAGTATCGCGGCGTCGCCAAGGTGGGTCGCCGTCACGCTCGGGGTTCCGGAAAGGACGGCGCCTGGTGCACCTTCCCACACTTTTGCCAGTCCGAAGTCGAGGACCTTCACCGTACCGGTGCTCGTGATTTTGATGTTGGCTGGCTTCAAGTCGCGATGGATGATCCCTTTGTCGTGCGCCGCTTCCAGCGCCTCGGCAATCTGGCGAGCGATCGTGAGTGTCTGCTGCAGTTCCAAAGCGCGTTGCGCAATCAGTTCCGCAAGCGTCAGCCCATCCACGAGTTCGAGGACGAGCGCCAGCTCGTGGCTCGCGTCCTCAAATCCGTAGATGGCGGCGATGTTGGGATGATTGAGCGCGGCGAGCATCTGCGCTTCTCGCTTGAATCGATCGAGGCGATCGACATCGGCGGCAAAAGAAGCCGGCAGAACTTTTAATGCCACTTCGCGATTCAGCTTTCGATCGCGGGCTCGGTACACCTGCCCCATCGCACCCGCGCCCAGGAGTGCAGTGACCTCATAGGGCCCGATGCGATGCCCGGCTTCGAGAATCGGGTGAAGAGGGTTTTGCGGACCGTCATCTGGCGGCACGCCGATAAATCCGCCAGCGACCACGAACTTATCGGCCAAGGGCAGGCGATCCAGCACGCTGGCGCCGGCCGCGTCGGCCTTCAAAAGTAGCTCCACCTCTCGGCGCAGTTCCTCGTCGTTTTGGGCGGCTGCCGCCACGAAGCCGGACCGCTCCCCGGGAGGTCGCTCCAGAGCTGCCTGAAACAGCGCTTTGGCGCGGTGCCACTCTTCGCTGTTCATGCGCTTCCCTCGAGACCAAGTTCGCGCGTCAGCCACGCTTTCGCCGTGCGCCATTCGCGCTTGACGGTTGTTGGAGAAACCTTGAGCACACAGGCCGTCTCTTCGATCGTCAGTCCGCCGAACGCTCGAAGTTCGACGACGCGCGCGAGACCTTCATCGAGCGTTGCGAGGCGGTCGAGCGCATCATCGAGAGCGAGAACTGAAACCCCGTCTTGCGCGATCGGTTCCTGTGCCTGATCGATCGAGACGGTCAAAACGCCGTCCCCGCGTTTGCTCGCCTGACGACGGCGAGCGTGATCCACGAGAATCCGGCGCATCACCTGCGCCGCGGCCCCGAAGAAATGAGCCCGATTGCGCCAGTCGGCGTGGCGCTGATCGATCAGCCGCAGGTACACCTCGTGCACCAGTGCCGTCGGCTGAAGCGTGTGACCCACGTGTTCGCGACGCAATTGGTCTGCTGCAATCCGCCGCAGTTCCGTGTAGACGAGCGGCAACAACTCGTTGAGGGCGTTCGCGTTTCCACGCCCCCATTCCGACAGTAGGGCAGTCAGATCGGGTCGTTCGGTCATCTGCGGATGTCCAATCCTAGTCCTGCGGCCTTCAATGGTCCATTCGGACCGTTTTTTGCGCGATCTATCAGTACGGGGACGATGGTCGGCGACCCCGAATGGAGGGAGACATGTTACGAATCTGTGGCCGCTGCGCCATCGCGGCTCTTTGTCTGGCAACATTGACCATGACAGGCGCTGCCGCGGGCCGATCGCTGGTGTTTATCACGATCGATTTTCCGGGCGCCGTCTTGACCAACGCTCAAGGGATCAATCCTGGAGGAGAAATCGTCGGCGCCTACAACGACACGGCCGGGAGACAGCATGGCTTCCTGCTCAGTGGCGGTCAATTTCAGTCGATCGACGTGCCGAACTCGCGGTCGACCTTCGCCCGCGGGATTGGGCCCGACGGCGACATTGTCGGCAGCTACGTCGCACAAGTCGAGACCACCAACGTGCCCGCACATGGGTTTCTGCTGAACAGCCGCGGAGAGTTCAGCGCCGTGGACTTTCCCGGCCATATCAACACGATCCCGCAACGAATTCTTCCCGACGGCACGATTCTCGGGTGCTACCACGATACAGACACGATGGGCACCATGCATGGCATGTCTTATTCCCGCCGCGGATGGGATGCGATACCCGAGGGGATGTCGATGCACAACGGAGCCACGCCTAACGGGAAACTGATCGTGGGACTCTTCACCGACATGGACAATCGAGGGAAGGGCTATTTCATCGATCGCGGTCGGTTCATTCCATTCGAGGTTCCAGGTGCCACCCAGACGTCGCCGTGGGACATGAATCCGGCGGGCGTGGCAGTGGGTGTGTACCGTGATGCGGTAGGCAAATTCCATGGTTTCCAGTACGACGGCGAGTCCTTCGGCAGTGTTGACGTGCCGGGTGCGACGGCGACTCGGGTCTTCGGGATCAACGCAAACGGTGACATGGTCGGCGCGTTTGTCGATACTGGTGGGCACACGCACGGATTTCTGGCGCAATGGGTCGATAACCAGTAACAACGTGAATCTTCGACTGATCAAGAAGACCCGCGGCAGTTCGAGCGGATGCCCGGCGGAAGGAGCAGGGCGGGGAAGAATTATATGCGCTAGTCGGCCACGGGGCGTCTCAAATCGCGTACTCCTGGAGCATCAACTTGGAGGTGTGACCGACGGCGACGGGCGTTTCTTGAACGCGTCCACCGCTGGGCCGCTGTCGGCACGGCGAAAGATCGTTCGTGTAGAATCCGCCAATGCGTAGAACCGCACTCATCCTCATCGGAGTCATCGTGCTGGGCACGGTCACATTTGCGAATCCCCTCGCAGGTAACGTGCTCGGGTTTTGCCCTGTGTCTGAGGGGCCCAAGGCGATGGCAGTAGATGCAATTGTCGGGCTGATCGATGTCGTCTCAGTCTGGTTGCTATACCGCGGTCTTCGCAGCTGAGGTTTCCCGTAACAGACTTCGCGACAGGTGCTCACAAAATCTCAGCGCGAGCACGAGGCGTAGGAGCCGACGCTCGAGGCGTATTAGGACATCGTGATGGTTTCGATCATCCTCGCCGTGTGGGATCAAACGAGGGAACAAATTGCGTGACCGGTCAGATTTCGCGGAATCCTGTGCCTCTAACATATGTCATCGGCGGACGGTGCCTCCGCCCGGCTGCTTGAGACAAGAGAGCGCGCGTCCTCTACAAATCGGACCGACGCGCTTCGCTCGGCAGACCACGGTGGTAATCGAACGCGCATCACGCCAATTTCGAGACAAAGGTGGAACACTCAGGTAGTAACAGTCGCAAGACGACGCGCCTTCTCGAGCATCGCTTCGAGATATTCCCTTGGCAATTCGCGATAGAGCGGCGGACGATTGTTTGCGATCTGGTCGAACTCCGACTGGACTTCCATCGAGCGGAACGACACGTAGATTTCCTCGCCGCGGGTCATTTGACCGACGTTAAAGTTCTTTACTGATCCTGCCGTGATCGTCTCTCGTGCGTCGAGTCCGGATTTTCTGTCACCGACAAGCGTGAATTGCGGACTCACGGGGAGATAGAACTCCGTCTCCTGCGAAAACCTGAACCCCTCTGGTCCAGCCCTTACCGCGGCTGGATCCGCGATGTACATCGGATTGTTGGACGTGATGAAGAGGCTACGGCGTAGACCACGCGCAGCCGCGAACCTTCGCGCACGGCGTGGCCGCGGGATCCACTACTTGCGCCTCTTAGCTGGTATCTCGCGCCGACTGGCAAGATTGATGCTTGGACTCAGCGTGTCGGCA
>JBPYFA010000214.1:0-9526 GCA_051986585.1 Vicinamibacterales bacterium
CGAAGATGATTCATCTGGGGAAGAACACCCGCAGCACGATCGTTTCCAAGGGTATTTCCGCCGGTCACGGGCAGAACACCTATCGCGGCATGGTCCGCGTCGGCAAGAACGCCAAGAACGCCCGCAATTACTCACAGTGTGATTCGCTGCTCATCGGCGACAAGTGCGGCGCGCATACGTTCCCGTATCTCGAAATCCGGAACACGTCCGCCCGGGTCGAGCACGAGGCATCGACGTCCAAGATCGGCGAGGACCAGATTTTCTACTGCCGTCAGCGCGGCCTCACGACTGAGGACGCGGTCAACATGATCGTCAGCGGCTTCTGCAAGGAAGTCTTCCGCGAGCTGCCGATGGAGTTCGCGGTCGAGGCGCAGAAACTTCTGAGCGTGAGCCTGGAAGGCTCAGTCGGTTAGATCAGTCAACAATCAGCAATCAGGATTCAGATTCCGTCCATATGCTTGATATCAAGAATCTTCAGGTGACCGTCGAAGGCAAACAGATCCTCAAAGGGATCAACCTGCATGTCGACGCTGGCCAGGTCCACGCCATCATGGGGCCGAACGGGTCGGGTAAGAGCACGCTGGCCCGTGCACTGTCCGGACATCCGCAGTACGAGGTGACGGGCGGCGAGGTGATCTACGACGGCAAGGACCTGCTCGATATGGATCCGGACGAGCGCGCCCGCGACGGCGTCTTCATGGCGTTTCAATACCCGGTCGAAATTGCCGGCGTCAACAACGCGTACTTTCTCAAGGCGGCGGTCAACGCGAAGCGCAAGCACCAGGGATTGGCGGAGCTCGATGCGATGGAGTTCATGCAGCTGATCAAGGAGAAGTCGAAACTGCTCGACATCGATCAGAGCATGCTGAGCCGGGCCGTGAACGAAGGGTTCTCAGGCGGTGAAAAGAAGCGCAACGAGATTTTCCAGATGGCGCTGCTCGAACCGCGCCTCGCCATTCTCGACGAAACCGATTCGGGCCTCGATATCGACGCCTTGAAACTGGTCGCCAACGGCGTCAACGCGATGCGAAGTCCGGAGCGCGCGATCATTGTCGTGACCCACTATCAGCGGCTGCTCGACTACATCGTGCCGGACTACGTCCACGTGCTGAGCGGCGGTCGCATCGTGAAGTCCGGCGGCAAAGAGCTGGCCCTGGAGCTCGAGAAGAAGGGATACGGTTGGATTGAGACCGGTGCACAGCCGGTTGGAGCGTAGCGATGGCGCAGGTGATGGAAAAGCTTCAGCCGTGGCTGGCGGCGGTCGAACGACGGCCGCAGGGTGGTCCGCGGTGGCTGCAGGATCTGCGCGATCGGGGGGCGGCCCGTTTCAGCGCGCTCGGATTCCCGACAGTCCGCGACGAAGAGTGGCGGTTCACGAACATCTCGCCAATCGCGAATGCGGAATTCGTGTCGGCGCCGATCGATGCACGCGTCAACGAAGACACACTCAAGGGGATCGCCTTTCAAGACGCGGCGAATCGCATCGTCGTCGTGAACGGCCGGTTCAGCACCGAACTGTCGCGCGTGAATGGATTGCCGCCTGGGACGCGCGTGGGTTCGCTGGCCGCGGCCGTGACTGAGCAGCCGGACGTCGTTCCGCGTTATCTCGGACAGCTGGCGGATTTCGGGACCAAGGCCTTCACCGCGCTCAACACCGCGCTTGCGGTCGACGGGCTGTTCGTGCATATCCCGGAGGCCGCGATTGTCGACCAGCCGGTTCATCTCGTGTTCATCAGCGTCCCGGGGACGGCGTCGGCGCCAGTCATGTCACACGTTCGGACGCTGATTGTCGCCGGCGATCGCAGCCAGGCGCGCATCGTCGAGACCTACGCCGGCCCGCAGGGTGGCAGCTACTTCACCAATGCCGTGACGGAGCTGTTCGCCGGTGAGGGCGCGGTCGTCGATCACTACAAGGTGCAGCAGGAGAGCTTCGACGCATTTCACGTCGCCAGCATGCATCTGCATGCGGGCCGGAATGCGAACGTGTCTTCGCATTCGATTTCGCTCGGCGGAAAGATCGCCCGTAACGACGTGGCGGCGGTTCTCGACGGCGAGGGTGCCGAAGTGACGCTGAATGGCCTCTACCTCGCCGATGGCGATCGACTGGTCGACAATCACACGTCGATCGATCACGCGAAACCGCATTGCCCGAGCCACGAGGTCTACAAGGGCATCCTTGGCGGAAAGGCGCGGGCCGTGTTCAACGGCAAGATCGTCGTTCGCCAGGACGCGCAGAAGACGGACGCGAAGCAAACCAATCGCGCGCTGCTGCTGTCAGACGATGCCTCGATCAACACGAAGCCACAGCTCGAGATTTTTGCCGACGACGTGAAATGCACGCACGGCGCGGCGATCGGGCAGCTCGACGACGATGCGATCTTCTATCTGCGCGCCCGCGGCCTCACGTATTTCGAAGCGCGTGACATGCTGATTCACGCGTTCGCGGGAGAGATTCTCGACCGAGTGAAGGTCGAGCCGCTGCGCCGCGCGCTTGAAGGCGAGCTCTACGCCCAACTGGCGAAAGACCTCGCGGAGATTGACGCCGCATGACACCCTCGGCCGCGGCGGCGGCGAAAGACGCGCGCACCTCGTTCGACGTGGAGAAGGTGCGGCGGGATTTTCCCATTCTCGCCGAACGCGTCCATGGCCAGCCGCTCGTCTACCTCGACAGCGCCAACACCAGCCAGAAACCGCAGGCGGTGATCGACGCGACCGATGCGTACTATCGCCACGCCAATGCGAACATTCATCGCGCGACGCACCTGCTGAGCGAACGCGCGACCGCCTTGTACGAAGGGGCGAGGGCAAAAGCTGCGGCGTTCATCAACGCGCCGGACGCGAAGTCGATCGTGCTGACGAAGGGCACGACCGATGGAATCAACCTGGTGGCGCAGAGCTACGGCCGGATGGTGCTGCGGCCGGGAGACGAAGTGCTGCTGTCATGGCTCGAGCATCACTCGAACATCGTGCCGTGGCAGCTGGTGTGTGAGCAGACTGGCGCCACGTTGCGTGTCGTGCCGATCAACGACGCGGGGGAGATCGATCTCGATCAATTCACGCGGCTGTTGTCGTCGCGTACCCGGATCGTCGCGCTCGGCCACGTGTCGAATGCGCTTGGCACGGTCAACCCGATTGGGTCGATGATCGCGCAGGCACACGCCGCCGGGGCGGTGGTATTGATTGATGGCGCGCAGGCGATTCCGCACTTCGTCGTCGACGTCCAGGCGCTGGACTGCGACTTTTACGCGTTTTCGAGCCACAAGATGTTTGGCCCGACCGGCGTGGGCGTGTTGTACGGACGCCCCTCGCTCCTCGAGGCGATGCCGCCGTACCAAGGCGGCGGCGACATGATCGCGTCGGTGACGTTCGAGAAGACCTGCTACAACGCGGTGCCGTACAAATTCGAGGCCGGCACGCCGAACATTGCCGGCGTGGCGGGCTTTGGCGCCGCGATCGACTATCTGTCGGCCATCGATCGGCAGGCCGCGCTCGCGCACGAGAACGAGGTGCTGGCGTACGCGACGGCGCGAGTGCGCGAGATCCCAATCGTACGGATCGTTGGCGAAGCGCGGCACAAGGCGGGCGTGCTGTCGTTCCTGCTCGAGGGCGTGCATCCGCACGATGCCGGAACGATTCTCGATCGTGAAGGGGTGGCGGTGAGGACCGGCCAGCACTGCGCGCAGCCGGTGATGGACCGTTTCGGCATCACCGCCACGATCCGCGCATCGTTTGCCATCTACAACACGCGGCAGGAAGTTGATGTGCTCATTCGGGCGCTCGAACGGGTTAAGGGAGTGTTTGGATAGGGATGGTGTTGGGAGCTCGTTCTAGGTTTTTGGTTTTGGGTTATTGGTTTTGGTTTGTCGTTTTTGGTTAGCGGTTCGTTTTTGGTTAGCGGTTCGTTTGTGGTTAGCGGTTCGTTTGTGGTTGCTCGTTGAGGGTTAGGGTTACCTAGACCCAACAACGAACGATGACCCAAGAACGAACGGTGAACCACAAACGAACGGTGAACCGAAACGAACGGTGAACCAAAAACGAACGGTGAACCAAAACGAACCACGAACTACAAACCACAAACCAAAACCGATAACCCAAAACCCAAAACCAAGAACTGACGTGTCATGTCCGATCTGAGCGATCTCTATCAAGAAGTCATTCTCGACCACAACAAGCGCCCGAGAAACTTCCGGACGATTCCGTCGCCGAGCCATCACGCGGAGGGCTACAATCCTCTCTGCGGCGATCGGCTCAACCTGTATGTTCAGGTTGACGGCGATGTCATCACCGATGTCGCGTTCCAGGGGACTGGCTGCGCGATCTCGAAGGCATCCGCATCGCTCATGACCGACGCCGTCAAGGGCCACACGGTGGGTGAGGCGCGGGCGCTCTTCGATCGATTTCATCACGTCGTCACCACGCCGCCGGACCAGCCGGTGGAGGATCTTGGCAAGTTGTCGGTGCTCGCAGGCGTACGAGAATTCCCGGTGCGAGTGAAATGCGCGAGCCTGGCGTGGCACACCCTGAAGGCGGCGCTGGAGCGGGAGCAGCGCGCCTCGACCGAGTGACATGAAACCGCTACCCATGATTCCCGACGCGATGCCGCCGGTGCCGGAGTCGACCAGGACGGAGTTCACTCCCGATCCCGACAAGACGGCCGCGCTCAAGCCGACGATTGTCGAGGCGATCTCCACGGTGTTCGATCCGGAGATTCCGGTGAACATCTGGGAGCTGGGGTTGATCTACGACATTGCCGTCGACGAATCGGATCACGCGCTGGTGACGATGACGCTGACCGCGCCGGGCTGCCCGGCGGCGCAATCGCTGCCGCCGGAGGTCGAGTCGAAGGTGAAGGCCGTGCCAGGTATCGCGGACGCGAAGGTTGACGTTGTCTGGGAACCTGGCTGGACGAAGGATCGAATGTCGGACGCCGCGAAGCTACAGCTTGGTCTCTGGTGACCTGTAGCTTCCACCTTTAGGTGGAAGGACCTCTTTATGTTGCGACTCTCCAAAAAAGCCGATTACGCGCTCATGGCGATGAAGCATCTCGCCACGCGCACCGATGTGGCTTCGGCGAGCGCTCGTGAAATTGCGGAACAGTACGACATCCCGGTCGAGTTGATGGCGAAGGTCCTGCAGCGCCTGGCGCGCCGCGGCCTGCTCACGTCGCACCAGGGAACGCGCGGCGGATACCGGCTGGCCCGCGGCGCAAGCGCGATCTCGGTGGCCGATATCATCCAGGCCATCGACGGCCCGCTGACGGTGACCGCGTGCTCGACCGATGCCGAGAACTGTGGTCAGTACGCCAAGTGCAGCGTCCGCGATCCGCTGTGGCGCATCAAGGACAGGATTCTTGCGGCGCTGGCGACCTGCTCGCTGCAGGAAGTGGCAACCGAACCGCCGACCGACGTGCCGCCGGCGCCGATGGCGTTCACCCGGTCGACACGCCGCTGAAAGATCGCAGGCCAATGTCCCGCCCTGTGTACCTTGATTTTCATGCGACGACGCCCGTTGATCCGCGGGTGCTCGAGGCGATGCTTCCGTTCTTCACCGAACAGTTTGGGAACGCGGCCAGCCGGCAGCATCCCTACGGCTGGGAGGCGCAGAAGGCCGTCGACGCCGCGAGATCGAAGGTGGCGGCGCTCATCAACGCGAGCCCGTCGGAAATCGTCTTCACCAGCGGAGCCAGTGAATCGAACAATCTCGCGATCAAGGGCCTGGTGCGGGCCCGACGCGATCGCGGCGACCACGTCATCACCGTGTCGACCGAGCACAAGTCGGTGCTCGACTCCTCCAAGTCGCTCGAGAAAGAAGGTTGCCGGGTCACTCGACTCGGGGTCGACGCGCAGGGCTTCATCGATCTTGACGAGCTGCGCGGCGCGATCACCGATCGCACGATCCTCATTTCCATCATGGCCGCCAACAACGAGATTGGCGTGCTGCAGCCGCTGGCCGAGGTCGGTGCCATCGCGCAGGGGCGCGGTGTCGTGTTTCACACCGACGCAGCGCAGGCGGCAGGAAAGGTGCCGATCGATGTTCAAGCCTGCGGCATCGATCTGCTCTCGCTGACGGCTCATAAGTGCTATGGCCCCAAGGGATCCGGAGCGTTGTACGTCCGACGCCGTAAGCCGCGGCTCGATCTGCAGTGCCAGATCGATGGCGGCGGTCATGAGAACGGTTTCCGGTCCGGGACGCTGAACGTGCCGGGCATCGTTGGCCTCGGCCGGTCGCTCGAGCTGTGCCGAGACGAAATGGCGACCGAATCGGCCCGGCTATCGTCGATGCGCGACCGCCTGTTCCAAGGCTTGACGAAGGCTCTCGACGGCGTCCGGCTGAACGGCCCAACCAGCGATCGACGGCTGCCGCACAACCTCCATGTCAGCTTCGATGACGTCGAGGGAGAGGCGCTGCTGATGGCGCTCGGCGACCTCGCCGTGTCGACCGGTTCCGCGTGCAGCTCTGGCAGCCAGGCGCCGTCGCATGTATTGCAGGCCATCGGCGCTGTCGGCGATCGCGCCGGCGCCTCGATTCGCTTCGGCCTCGGCCGCTCGACGACCGATTCGGACATCGACTTCGCCATCGATCGCGTCACGACGGTCGTTCGTGCGCTGCGAACGCACAGCGCCTGCGGCCCGAGCGAGCGGCCGGAGGGACGCGCCGCGTAACCGCGCCCGCGAGCGAGACCGCGTGGACCGCGGGCGCGGTGAGAAATGCAAACCACCTGAAACAATGAATCATGTCTTCAAAAAAGATAACCATCGCGCATAGTCCTGATTCCGACGATGCGTTCATGTTCTATGGACTGGCCAGCGGCCATGTTGCCACCGACGGCATCGTCGTCGAACAGGTGTTGTCAGACATCGAGACACTCAATCGCGCCGCCTTCGAGGGCAAGTACGAAGTGACGGCCGTGTCGTTTCACGCCTACGCGCACCTCGTCGACAAGTACGCGCTGCTGCCGCATGGGGCGAGCATGGGAGACAAGTACGGTCCCATCGTCGTTGCTCCGGCGATCACGCCTGAAGAGCCGCATGCCCACAGCGAAGCCGCGCGCGACAACGGCGTCAAGGGACGACGGATTGCAATCCCGGGAACGCTGACCACGGCCTACCTGACGCTTCGCTTGTACGAGCCCGACTTTCAGTTCGTCGTCGTTCCCTTCGATCAGATTCAGCAGGCGGTGCTCGACGGAAAAGCGCAGGCTGGACTCCTGATCCATGAGGGGCAGCTGACATATCAGGACGAAGGGCTCAAGAAGGTGGTCGATCTCGGGGAATGGTGGGCCGAACGAACCGGCGGCCTGCCGCTGCCGCTCGGCGGCAACATCATCCGCCGCGATCTCGGCGCCGAAACGATCGCAAGGGTGTCGAAGATGCTGCACGACAGCATCGCCTATGCGCTCGCGCACCGCGCCGAGGCGGTAGAGTACGCCCAGCAGTTCGGCCGCGGCCTCGATAAAGCGCGGACCGATCGGTTTGTCGGGATGTACGTCAACGACCTCACGCTCGCCTATGGCGAACGAGGTCGCCTCGGCCTCGAGCGGTTGATGGCTGACGCGTATCAGAGCGGGTTGATTCCCCAGAAGGTGCCGGTCGAGTTCGCAGCCTAGTTCGGATGCAAAGTCTTCGCGATTAACTCAATCGCGTCGGCTACTCGTGGTCCAGGCACGACGGTCATCTGCTGATCGATGAAGTAGACGCGGTTGTTCCGCACCGCCGGCAGTGAACCGAGTGCGCGCCAGACCCCGATCTCCCTCGCCCGGACGTCCGGGGCAACGGGATCTCCTCTCAGCTCCAGGATCACTTCTGGCCGCCGCGCCAGGATTAACTCTGTGGTTGCCTGTACTGCCTGCTGTTTGACATCAGCGAAGACGTTGGCTCCGCCGGCTGCGTCGACCATGTCGTGAATGAAGCCAACGCCGCCGCTCGCGTAGATGCCGCGAAGCGCCAGCGCTTCGCGGTCGAAAACGATGAGCGTCTTTGGCCGCGGAAGGTTGGCTACCCGCTTTCGCACGGCTGCGATTCGGCCTTCGATCGCCGTCGCCACGTCCGCAGCTTCACGGCCGTGGCCAACACGGTTCCCAATCTCTCTCAAGGTGGCGGTGACGTCTGGCAGCCCGGCATGGCTGTAGACGTAAGTCGGAATCTTCGCGCGTTCGAGTTGGGCGCGCAGATCTGACTGGCTCGCGTAGACGGCGACGAGGTCGGGATGCAAAGCGAGGATGCGTTCCACGTCCGGGTCGAGCAACGCGCCGACCCGTTGCAGCTTCGCGACCTCGGGTGGATAGCGATCGAAGCTGCTCACGGCGACGACCTGCGGCCCAGCGCCGATCGCGAAGAGCATCTCGGTGACGGCAGGGATGAGGGAAACTATTCGCGAGGGGTGCGAAGAGGCTTGTGGCGCCGTGGTCTTCATCGTCGCCGTCGCGGAGGAGACGAAGAGCACGGAGATCACAACGAAGGAACGAAGTGAACGAAGACGAACGGAGTTCATCAGCAGATTCTGAGTGCTGAATGCTGAGTGCTGAATGATTCGTGCCCAGCAGCACAAGTGAAACGATGGGCGCCAGAACATTCAGCATTCAGCATTCGAAGTTCAGCATTTACCGCTTTCGGACCAGCAGCCAAAGAAAAAATGGCCCTCCAATCAACGCCGTGATCACTCCAACCGGCAGCTCGATTGGCGCCATCACGGTTCGAGCGATGACGTCGCAGCCGACGAGAAACGCGGCACCGAACAGTGCTGATGCCGGCAGTACGAGACGATGATCGGGTCCGACGATCAGCCGGACGAGGTGTGGGACAACGATGCCGATGAACCCGACCGGGCCGCCGACCGAAACGGCAGCGCCGGTGGCGATTGATGCGCTCACGAATGCCGTGCGCTGCGCCACGATCACGTTCAGTCCTCGCGTCTCGGCGCTCTCGTCCCCGAGGCTCAGCAGATTCAATGGCCGCGACAGCCATGCAAACGCGGCGAATGAGAGCGCCAGCAACGGAAGCGCCGTGACGATCGGCTGATAACTGCTGATGTCGAGGTCGCCCATCAACCAGCGCAGGATGCGATAAGTCTGCGAGAAGTCGGCGAAGTACTGCACGAACAGGATGAGCGCTGAGAAGAATGCGTTCATGGTGACGCCGGCCAGGAGCAACACGTTGGTCGACAAGCCGCGGTGGCGCGCACGCGCGAGCGCGTAGACGATGCCGACGGCCGCAAGCGATCCGACGAAGCTGGCGGCAGCTGCCGCGGGAATGCCGGCCCAGGCGAAAGACCAGCTGAACGTGATCGCGAGCATGGCGCCGAGTGCGGCGCCGGCTGAAACGCCGAGCGTGAACGGCGTCGCGAGCGGGTTTCTCAGCAGTCCCTGGAACACGACACCCGCCGACGCGAGCAGCGATCCGACGAGCGCGCCTGCAAGGGTGCGCGGTAATCGCGCGATGAAGAAGATTTGCGCGTCGACGTTGTCGGCAAATGGAATCTGTCGATTGAACGCGCGCCCGAGGCTAATCGGGGTCGATCCGACAAGCGG
>JBPYFA010000215.1:0-6646 GCA_051986585.1 Vicinamibacterales bacterium
AACGGATCGTGCAGCTGATGACGGCCGCCGGTTTCGTCGGAGCGAAGAAGATCCGTGAGCGACGATTGATTTTTGGCAACGTCGCGTTCTTCCAGGCCACGGCTCCTGATCCGGCCCGAACGTGAGCGATTAGTGATCAGTGATTAGAGATGCTCATATGGCAACATCGCTCCTGCCAGAAGTCGCTGACTCGGTGCTCAAGACGATTGGCCACACGCCGATTGTCCAACTGAAACGGCTGGCGCCGGCAGGCGGCGCAGACGTCTTCGTCAAGCTTGAATACTTCAATCCGACCGGGTCGTACAAGGATCGGATGGCGCTCGCGATGATCGAGGGCGCCGAAGCACGCGGCGCCCTGAAGCCGGGCATGCGGGTCGTCGAGTACACCGGCGGCAGCACCGGGTCGTCGTTGGCGATGGTGTGCGCGGTGAAGGGGTATCAATTCGCGCCGCTCTCGTCGGATGCCTTCGCGCTCGAAAAGATCCGGACGATGGAGGCGTTTGGTGCGGACGTGGAGATCGTGCCGAGCGATGGTGGAAAAGTGACACCCGGGTTGTTCGACCGATTCCGCGCACGGATTGCGGTCATGACGGAAGAGCCGAACACCTTCTGGACCGACCAGTTTCACAACGCCGACGCGCTGAACGGATATCGACAGATTGGAGTTGAGCTCCTGCAACAGCGCGGTTCAATGCACGCGAGGATTACGACGAGGCGCGTGCCATCGACGAGGAAGAGGCGCGCCCGTTCGCTCGGCGCCTGGCCAAGGAAGAAGGGATCTTCGCGGGCGTCTCGACCGGCCTCAACGTGCTTGCGGCATGTCAGCTCGCGAGTCAGCTCGAGCCCGGCCGCCGCGTGGCGACCGTTGCGGTTGACACGGGTCTGAAATACCTCGCGGGAGATCTGTTCGCGTAGCCTGGGCCAGTCGCAAACTTCAAATCGATTCTCCGCGCATCCTCCACGACTCATCCATTTCGACTCATCTCTTACCGTCAACGAAGACGTCTTTCCACCGTCGTAAGCGATCGCTGAGTCACGGAATCGAGTTTCTTGAATTTGCCGCGCGTACGCGTCGGCATCGCCCTTGCCCATTAACGCGAGTCGACCGGGCAAGGAGAAATGGATGTCAGATCATGTCGAAGCTCTGACGAGCAACATCTCGACGTCGTTGACTCGTCGTGAATTCACCCTCGAGGCTGCCTTGGCGATATTGGCAGGATGCCTGATCACTGTCAGCGAAACCGCGTGCGGCAGCAGTAACTCACCCTCGGCCCCGAGCACTCCGACGCCGACGAATCCAGCCGACATCAACGGGGTCGTCTCGGCCAATCACGGACACGTGGCAATCATAACCGGCGCCCAGATCACCGCCGGCAACGCCATCGCGCTCGATATCCGCGGAACCGCAACGCACACTCACACGGTTTCGGTTTCGCAGAGTGACTTGACGACGCTCAAGAATCGGCAGCAGCTGGTAAGCAATTCAACGACGGATTCGGGGCACTCGCACACGGTCACGTTCACTCCGGCCTAGCGGAGATCTTCCGCCTAAAGGCGGAAGCCACAAGGAGTGTGCCAGTGGCCTCTTCGCTGAAAGCGAAGCCACAGGAATGCGCCAGCGGGCTTTTCCGCCTGGAGGCGGAAGCCACAAGGACTGGGTCGTCCCCGAAGAGATCACTGCTTGGGCGAAACGAAGATCGGGCCGGTGCGGAACGAAGAGAAGGCGCCATGATCGTTGGGCCAACTCACAGAGTGAGCCGCGATCATGGCGCCCCGTTACCTCACTGCTGCTTCTGGCGCGGCTGTTGTTCTTTGAGAATCTGCTCGAGCGCCGCCAGGCGCGCACTCAGGGCTTGGATCTCGCCGTCCTGCTGCGTGATGATCCGGTTCAGCTCCTGGGTCGCAGAGACGTTGAGCATGGCAATGGCCTCGTAGTCCACGACGCGGAAGTCCTTCACCTCCCGACCGTAGACGAAGACCTGACTGACGTTGTCGACGAAATCGGTGCGGAACTTGCCGTCCTTGACCTCGAGTACTTCATGGACGCCTCGATGTCCGTCTTCCGTGATCAGGCGGACCCGGTCACCCGCTTTCAGGTCGGTCGCCAATTCGATCCATCCGTCCTTCACCGGGCCCTTCCGGAAAATGTCCGGCACGACGTCGGTCGTGTTGCGCACGGCTTCCGGATAGACCTTTTCCACTTGCTGCGCAATCACCTTCTTCTGCGGCTGGTTGCCCTTCTCGATGACGTCCTTGAAGACGAAGTCAGTGACTTCGATATCGAGCAGCTTACGCAGATCGGCCGTGCCGTCGGAGCGGCCCCGGACATTCTTCGTGCGCGCATCCGACGCGGTCACGTAGCCGGCACCCGAGACGATCCCCGAACTGGTTCTGAGTGAAGTGGACCAACTGGGACTGGTGAAGGTCGTCAGGGCTGTATCCCCGGCAAGGAAGTAGCTCGTCGAGCCAGAGACGACAACTGAAGTAGCACCCACGACATCCAGCGGGACTCCAGGGCTGGTCGTACCGATCCCGATCCTTCCAGTATTCGCGACCACGAACTTCGAGCTGCTGCCGATCATGAAGTTGATCGAGCCGCTCGATGCGATGTTGTTGATCCGGTACTCGTGGGTCGAATTGTTAAAGCCCTGAAACTGTCCGAGCGCGCCGTTCTGATCGTAGAAGAGCATCCCCGAGTACGACGACGCGGTATTTCCCATGTTCTGCACGGCCAGACCCGTCATCGTGCCGGCCGTGTTCGTAAACTTCAGATGCATCGCGTCCGCCGGCGACGCGGTGCCGACGCCCACCAGCCCGCCGATGTCGAAGATCGACGAGATGCCGAGATCGGTCGTGTTCACGTACTTGGGAACGGCGTTCACGGCGCCAGGAAGCGTATCCAGAGGACCAGCTATCGAGTTCTGTGCGCTGGTGATCGCGGTGCCGCGGACAGCACTCCCCGCCAGCAGGTAATCCGACGCGGGGCGTCCTCCGAGGGTATCGGTGTCCGACGCTTTCAACGCGTACGGAACGCTCGCCAGCAGCACGCGCGGCTGCTCGCGTTCGCCTCCGCGCTCGAAACGTCGTCCCAGCCACCGTGCTTCACCGCTCGCGAAGAGATCGAGCGGCAGTCCGTCAGGCCGGGCAGCCCCAAGCAGGATGGAGTAACGTCCGTTGGAGTCGACGACAACTTGCTGCGTCTCCTCCCAGAGGGGTGTTCCTCCCCGTTCCTGCTCATAGATTGCGACGGTAACGGTCTCGACTGAATGGGCCGGCTGGCCATTTGCTGGCTGAAACACGCCCGTGACATGCATCACCCGCGGAACCGCTGGTGTCACGGAGGATTGCGGTGATTGAGCGTGGACCATGGTGGCGCTGAACAGGCACACCAGTGCTATCGATACGCGAGCGGCAACCTGGGGCATAGAGCGAATCTCCTGAAAAGGTCAGGGTTGTGGGTGGAGTGCGCCAGCCTGGCAATCCGGGCTCGCGGCAGTCGCCATACTTTTCGTCAGAAGCGCAGCTCGGCTATAGATGCCGCGGCTAATTGGCAGTGGTCCGGCCACGACGAGCATCGACGAGCCGCGACCGCTCGTGACACTCGCGCCGGAAAACCGACGGACTTGAACCGCCGGGACTATCCCGAATCAAAAAGTGGCAGATTTCATTGGCAGTTCAACGGATCGCCGCCGTCGCGACCTTCGATCACCCGGACGGCGTTCGGGCGCCGAAATTGCTCCGATGTCTTCGGACTCGTCTATCACTCCAACGCTCAGAACAGAAGCGAGGCAAGGAGAGGACCATGAGCAGCAGAATTCCCAGCATCATCAGCTGGCTGGTGCTTGTCACTGTCTCGATCCCAGTGACCGCGGCCAGTCAGGAGACTCAGCCCACTCAACCCAGTCAGACCGCAGAGCGCAGTCGTACGCAGGGACTGAAAGAGACCGATCGGTTCGTCAAGTCCGGCACTGCGCTCTCCGAAAAAGTAACAGCCGCCAAAACTCAGGCCAAGAGCACCCTTGACGCGTACAACGCCCTGGTAACCCAGCCTTCAAAAGATATGAAAGGCGACTACAAGCGACTCATGAAGGCGAAGGACGCGATGGACGCCAAGGTTGCGGACGCGCGCGCGAAGATTGATGAGATGCAGAAGATGGGAGATGCGTATTTCAGCGGCCGCGCGGAAAGCGTGAAGAACATTCAGGACTCCGCCCTTCAGGGCCGTGCGCAGCAAAGGCTTCGTGACAATCAGAAGGCGTTCGCGGGCGTGGTCGAGGGTCTGCACGCGGCCCATGACGCGCTGGAGCCATTCCGAAAACAGCTCGATGACCAGATTACCTACCTTGGTAGCGACCTGTCCCCATCAGGAACCGCGTCGCTGAAGCCCAATGCCGAGAAACTGAACAAACAAGGTGAAGAGGCCTTCTCCAAGATTGATGAAGCGGTCAAACGAACGGATGCTTACTTCCAGGGCCTGAAGGCAACCGAGTCGTGACTGCCGATGCTGGGCGAGACTTCAGGGTTTGAGGCCGCCGGCCCGAGCCACCATTGGTGACTCGGGCCGAGGATTCATCAGGCGGACACCTACTTCTTCTTGCTGGGAGCGTCGTCGGCCTTCAGATCGCCGAGCGCGTACTGCATGCCCGCCAGCAAGTGCTCCATCATCGGCTTCATCGCATAGATCCGCTCGTCGTGTCCGAGCGCCATGTAAAACACACGGCCCTGACCGTCACGTTTGATCCAGCTCAAACCGAAGTCGTGATCGGGGCGAGGATTGCTCTCCTTCAACCGATCCATGAAGCTCATTTTGTCGTAGTTGATGCTCGTTAACACGTGCACGTTCTCGCGCGAGAACGAGTTGATGCTGAACGTGTAGGTCTCGTCGTAGACGTCGAAGTCCTGTCCGCCGGCAAACATCTTGGTCAGCGGACTGGTCTTGTCGTCGATCTTGACGACGATGTGCTGCGGGTCCAGCCAATGGAACTTGAACCAGCCGCCGATCATGTTGTCCCAGTCGGGCCAGCTGCCGCGGCCGTTATCGCGTCCCGCCGTCCCGACGTACTGGTTGGCGGACGTCGCAACCGGCACGATGCCGTTGACGAAGGCAGCCTGCACGACCTTGCCGGTGTTGCCCGGATCGAGCTGCTTGTACCAGGCGGCGCTGACAGCGTCCATGTCTGCCTTGGTCAGCGTCAAGTCGTTCGCCTGCAGCTTCTTGTCGCTCAGGCCCCACGACCAGCGCAGGATCACCGACGCCAGCGAGCCCCCAGGTCCATTGGCGTTGCCGCGCCCGAAGCCCCTGCCGCCGCCGGCCGCTGGATCGTCGTTCGGGCACGGCGAGTGATAGGAATCGCCCGTCGCATGGATCCCTCCGACACCCTTCCCGCTGCGAACGAACTCGACGAACGCGGCGCGTCGCGCATCGGTCGCCGCCTTGTCTCCTGCCTTGTCCAGGAAGCAACCGGTCGTGCTCGACAAGAAGATGGCGTCGTACTGCTTCAGATTGTCGGCCGTGAAGACTGCCGGATCCCACGACGTGTCCGACGTCCAGGCGCCGGTCTTCTTGCCGAGTTCCTCGACCGCCTTCGCGGCCAGCGGGATCGACGAGTGCTGGAAGCCAGCGGACGGGATGCGCGAGAAGATCAAGACCTTGTGCGCCTTCAGCGGCTTTGCCGGCGCAGCCGTCGGCAGTATGGCCATCATCTGCTCGACGTCGCTGGGGCACGGCACGGTCGGGTGCTGGCTGCGGCCGCCGCAGGGCTCGTTCAACCCTGGCGTCGGAGCGCCAGCGACGAATTCGGTATTTCCGCCCCGTCCGAAACCGCCGAACCCGCCTGCGCCACCCGCACCGGCCGCTGGCGCCGCCGGTGGCCCCATCGCCGCGTTCAACGCGGTCGACAGCTGTTCCTGGGTCACCGAGCCTGATTTCTGCGTATCCGCAGCGTCGTACCACGCATCAAAGGTGGTCTTCAGCTCTGCCGCTGTGACCGATCCGTCCTTGTCGCCATCAAAAAGCGCGAACAGCTGCGGGCCGAGGGTATTCCCGCCTCTCCCACCACCAGCCGGCGCCTGCGCGGCTGCCGGAGGCGCCTGGGCGCCCATCCCAATCGGCGCCGTGCCGATGAGGGCCGCCGCCCCGGCGCACGCTGCTATCCGCGCCGCTGACTTCCACTGAACTGACATGAAGCCTCCTGTTTCCCCAGAAATCTTGGGAGTAGTCCTGCCTTAATTACCGGCACTTGACCGGAAACGTTTCAGGTCGGGACCCCAATACTACGAGGGCAGGAGCCGAATCGTATCGGAAATTTCTCGGTGCAGCCACGGAGAGCATTCCAGAACGCGTCACGACAGGATGCCAGATGATGGAGATTCGAACGCGACGATCCGGCAGCTAACGCTTGACCAGCGTGCTCCGCACGCACGCCGTCGTAAACTCGCGGGTGAACCGGTTGTGCAGATTCTGAAGTCGGCGAATCGGAATCGTCTCGAGTGACGAGAATCGCAGCGGGCTTTGGTCGACAAGCCGCTCAAAGCGGGCTATCGTCATTTTGTTCAATCCGCTTTCATTGAAAGAACGAGCCCCGTCGGTCTTGTACTGTGCGCGCCAACGGGTCAGCGCGCGCTCGGAAAACACGAGATGGGACCA
>JBPYFA010000216.1:0-4533 GCA_051986585.1 Vicinamibacterales bacterium
TGGAGCTGGGGCCGACGAGGTTTCCAATCTGAACGCGGGCGACGCCTGCAACACCTGTCACCAGCGACGTGACTTTTGTGAACTCCAGGTTCAGTTCGGCCTGTTCGACGTTCGCCTTCGCCGCCAGCACCGACGCCTCGGCGCCAAGTTTCGCGTGAAGTTCAGCATCGAGTTGGCTTTGGGCGATCGCACGCGCGGCGGCCAGCGGCGTGTCGCGCTCGACGTCCACGGTCGCCTTGTCAAGCGCTGCCTCCGCTTGGGCCTGTTGCGCTTTGGCTTGATCGTGGGCCGCTCGTAATGGGCGCGGATCGATCTCAAAGAGCACCTCGCCCTTCCGGACGACCGCTCCTTCTTTGTAGTTCTGCTTGATGATGTAACCGGATACTCGGGGCTGGATCTCGGCGTTGACGTAGCCATCCAGGGTGGCGATCCAGTCGTTGTAGATCGGTGTATCACGCTGAACGACAGTCGCGACTTCCACCGTCGGCGGTGGCGGACCCGGTGCTGCGGCTTTACCGCCGGTGCAGCCGGCAATCAGGAACGAGCAACAGACGAGCGCCCTCGGGACGGGACGGTTGACCGCGGATCTGCAGGACATGGGAACTCCACCGACTGCCGTCTCGATACGACGTAGTCGTCACGGCCATGAAATCAGGGCAAGCGGACCCGAGTCCATTAGACGAAGGTATCGGCGTAGCCGCAGCCTTGCTCCTTTCAACCGGCCTTCACAATGTTCGACACGTGTATCGGGCCAGATGTGCGGCTCACTGCGCCCAACCGGGATGGCGCGCATGCACCTCGAACCCGCAGCCGTCGAAAGGAACGAGGCTGTACACCTCGTGCAACTCATGGATCTCGGCGCCGAGTATTTCTGCCAGGTAAAGGTAATTTGTTGTCAGCTTGTTCTTGGCGTTGTGGCCGCATCCAATGTTGCAATTCCCGCACGAGATGCAGCCGGTGCGGCGGTCCGACTCCACCGAACTATGGATCCTCGGCCTCGATACCGGGGCTACCGAAGTAAACACCCACAGGTGCCTTGTTGAGCGATTCGCCTCTCCGCCCATCTCGATGGCGACGTGTTGCAGCGCTCGATCAACGTCGGTGGGCATGTACGGGTAACGAACGACGCCGAGCATCCGACGTGACTGGTCAATACACGTGCAAGTTCGTCAGCCCAGTCGGTGGCGCCCGCCCACCCTGGTGCGTCAAACACTGCTTCGGCGGCACGTAGAGCGTGTTGGCATACACATGCGGGCCACCGACTCCTGCGCCGGAGAGAATGAGCACATCATCGAGGTAATCGATCCGCTGTATCCCAGACAGCTCCGCCGCCGGCATCCACAGGAAGTTCGGAAGGTTCCACTGCGTTTTTGGAATATGTCATCCCTCCAACGTTTTCCTGCCTCCATGACGCCAACGCGGTAGCCCTTCTCAGCGGCGCGACGCGCAGCAACGCTTCCGCCAAACGCCGATCCGATAACCACCACGTCGTAGTCGAAGCGCGCCATGAAATTGGTCCTTCCGCCACTCCGACGTTCAACTCGCGCGTGGCGTCGCCTGAGCGCCGTTGTTCCGGGCTTCAATGGCCTTCACGGTATTTCGAAATGCTTTTTCCAAGACGCCCTTGCCGACCGTCCCGAGCACGAACCCGAGCGCCCGCCCTTTGAGGTTCTTCCCGTCGCGTACGACAACCGCATCCACATCGGTCGTTCCGCCTGCCCGTCGTGTGAAGGTGTAGACATGGCCGGATCGACCGCCCCAGGTATTTGAGTCGGTTGTCGTCATTACAACTCGATTGGGATTGGACCAGTCGTAGTGCAGGCGTTCCCAGATGCCGCCCGAGCCCTCCGTGACCTCCGCGTCGGATGGTCCACGGTGATGCACCTTGAGATAGTCGTCGGCGCTGTTGCCAAAGATCTGCGAACGACCGGGTCCGAAGTCGATGAGTGCCGCGACAAATTGCTCGGGCGTCGAAGTGGTTGTGTGGTGGAAATGAAGTGTCGACATGTCTACTCCTTTGAGGTCGGTGGCGCGACTTCCACGACAACCTGGCCGCGCCCTCCGTGCGGCTGTGGGACATCCTGAGATCCCGTTGCGCTGCCGATCGGCGACGCGGCTACTGCACCCACGTGATCGGAGCACTACGATCACCAAAGATCTGTCCGACGATGGTATTGGGCTGAAAGTCTTCGGTTGCTTCGATACTGGATTGAACGCCGACTCGCACGCTGCTTCAGCGCTTCCCGTAGTCGGTGAACACGTAGTCTCTCGTCTTTGCCACCGTGTGGCAGGCGAACCCGCATTTCGCGTCGTTCCCTTGCGGCGGAGTTCCAGCGGTGGTGCCCGGCGTGAACGTGTCGGACTCGGCGTTGTAGTCGAACACGGCCCATCCCCATCCGCCGCTGTCGGCGAACCGCTTGCTGTCTTTCACCATGAAGTCGACGTTCAGCAACTCGCCGGGAACGATCGTGTCGGGGAAAAACTGGCTCTGCTTTGGTCGCCAGTGAACCTTGGCCATCTTGGCGCCATCAGGGACGGGTTTTCCGTTGCCGGGAAAGCCGGCCTTATAGGCGTCGATCATGACCGGGTTGCCGAGAATCATTGCCGACACTCGTTCGTTTCGACTGATCGAGATGGCCTGCCATCCCTCGTAGCCCTTGAACTCCGCCATTGCGAGGCCGCCCGGCACTTTGGCGCTGTACCTGTCCTGCGCAGCAATGGCGAGGCCCAACAGGCCGAGCCATATTGTCGCGATGCCGATCGTGAGCATGCTTTTGCGATTCATAACAGCAACTCCTGTATAGATGTCGATCCAATCCGATTGATGCATGAAACCAAATCGTCGCTGCGGGATCTATCAGACGATGGTATCGACGACACCTTCGTATTAGTTGGTTTTACGGTTCTGTTTTCGGTTTTCGGTTCTGATTGGCGGTAGGGGTTGGGCGGTCGGCGGCTCTGCCTGCAAACTCATTGATGAAGGTACTGGTGAACGAACGCGACGGCGATTGAGCCTTCGCCGACGGCCGAAGCGACGCGCTTGATGTTGCCGCCTCGCACGTCGCCGACGGCGAACACGCCCGGCCGATTCGTCTCCAGGAGATAAGGCGGTCTCGCCAGCCACCATGCGGTCGACCTGAGGTCCTCTGGTGTGAGGTCAGAACCGGTTTTGATGAATCCGGTCCCGTCGAGTGCAACGCAGCCATTGAGCCAGGCCGTATTCGGCACGGCGCCGGTCATCATAAACACATGTCTGATGTCATGAGTATCGACGACTCCCGTTCGAGCGTCGCGCCACTGGACAGAACCGAGGTGGCCGTTTCCGTTCAGCGCCACGAGCTCCGTTCGTGTTCGCAGCGTGATTTTTGGATGATCTTCAATTCGACGAACCAGGTACCGCGACATCGTGTCTCCGAGGCCCTCCTTGCGGACAAGCAGGTGGACGTGCGTCGTCGTATCCGCAAGAAACACGGCTGCCTGTCCTGCTGAATTTCCGCCGCCCACGATGACGACCTCTTCGTCGACACACAGCTGGGACTCCATGCGCGAGGCCGCGTAGTAGACACCTGCCCCTTCGAACTGCGACACGTTGTCGATCGCAGGCTTGCGGTACTGCGCGCCTGACGCGACGATCAGGGCACGCGCATCGATCCGTCCGCCGTCGTCCAGGTGCACCGAGTAGAGTGGGCGCGCACACGCGAGTTTTGTCGCTGCCTTCGCGACCATGACTTGCGCACCAAACTTCTGGGCCTGTGCGTAGGCCCGCCCCGTCAGGTCCAAACCTGAAATGCCGGTGGGAAATCCCAGATAGTTTTCGATTCTGGAGCTTGACCCGGCCTGGCCACCCGGGAGGTTCGATTCGAGGACGAGCACATCCAGGCCCTCGGACGCGCCGTAGACGGCAGCCGCCAGGCCCGCTGGTCCTGCACCCACGACGACAAGGTCGCGCACGTGCGTGCGGTCGATCGCTTCGTTGAATCCCAGACAGTCGGCAATCCGCTGATTGCTGGGATTGCGCAGCACTGCATCGCCGCGACAGATCAGGACGGGTACGTCGGCCATGGTGACCTGAAAGCGATCGAGAAGATACTGGGCCTCTGGGTCGCGATCGAGATCGATGTAATGAAAAGGATGACCGTTGCGGGTCAAGAACTCCTGGATACGCAACGTCCCGGTACAGTGCGTCGAGCCAATCAGGATGACGTCACCGAACCCACCGGCGATCAGCTCGACGCGGCGCAGCACGAACGCACGCATCAACAACTCGCTCAGCTCGGCATCCGTCGCGATGAGGCCGAGCAACTGCTCGCGATCGAGCTCGATCACTTCACCGGGTTCAATGGCCAGAATGCGATTCAACGCCCGGCGACCGGTCAGCATCGTGCCTTCGCCGGTGAATTGGCCGGCGCGTTGCCTGACGATGAGCGATCCGGCTTCCGGGGACGGTCGCAGCACCTGCAACTCGCCGCTCAACACAACGAAGAACGGCACCGGCCGTTGTCCTACCTCAATGAGTACCTCACCAGGCCTGGT
>JBPYFA010000217.1:0-20075 GCA_051986585.1 Vicinamibacterales bacterium
CCTGAATATCGACACTCCAACCCTTGCGATCGGGCGGAGCCCCCAGGCCGTAGACGGTGCTGCCACCCGAGCTGACGAGCGCCGCGGTTACGTGATGCGACCGGAGCACGTCAACTGCACGATCGACGGCATATCCCTTCGCAATTCCCCCCAGATCGAGTTCGGCACCGTCAATATCGAATCGAATCGTATGGCGCGACTGGTCGAGGATGACGTGCCTGGCGCCGACAACACGGCGAGCGGCCGCGAGCCGCGCAGCGTCTGGCAGGTGTCCTTCCCCACGAAAGAAGCCCCAGGCCTTCATCAGCGGGCCAACGGTGATGTCGAACGCGCCGTCCGTCTCCTCGCTGTAGCGCAAGGACCGCTCGATAAACGCAAACAACTCCGAATCAACGACAACGTCGCGACCGCCCGCTTCGCGATTGATCTGTGACAGCGGACTCTCCGGTTTGTAGTGGCTCATCAGGCGATCGATTCGATCGACTTCGTCCAGCGCAGCGTCGAGCGCCGCGCGAAGCGTCTTCTCGTCGTCAGTCGAGTAGGCGTCGATCGCATACAGACACGCCATTGACATTCGGGACGCCTCGACGTGGTTGATGCGCGATTGCGCGCGTATCGCCACCGAAGTGGACGCAAATGCCAGGTACACTGCGACGAACAGACACGACCACCGGATCGACATCTCAGGTCGACGCAACGATGAACGGCCAGCGCTGCGCTCGCCAGGACCACACGCCAAACACGAGCGCGCCGGCGAGAAGCGTCACCAGACCGAACAGAATCACTTGAACATCGGATGTGGCAAACACGAAAATCCAGCCGGCAAGCGCGACCAGGCTTGGCAGCGGATAGAGCCACATCCGGTACGCGCCCGGTCGTGCCCCCCCGCGGCGTCGCAACATCGCCAGCGCACCGATTTGCCCGATGAACTGCACCAGAATACGAGTCGTGATGAGCGCGTCGATGACGAGACCGAGCGAGAAGAAACTGCACACGATCGAGGCCGCGCCGACCACCAGCAGGGAGACGTACGGAAATGCCTTCGTTGGATGCAGCCGGCCGAACGCTTTGAAGAAATACCCGTCGTGCGCGGCGGCATACGGTATCCGCGAGTAGCCTAGCAGCAGCGCGAACACCGATCCGAGTGCCGTCCATAGAATCGCCGCCGTGAACAGCGTCGCCACGGTGCGTCCGTAAATCTTCTCCATGAAGACCGAGACAATGAACTTCGATTCCGGATGATCGGCGGCAGGAACGAACTCCCGCCATGGGACGACGCCGATGATCGAGAGGTTGATGAGCACGTAGATGATGGCGACCAGGACGATGCTGATCAGAATCGACCGCGGTATTACGCGCACCGGGTCTTTGACTTCGTCGCCGATGTAACAGATGTCGTAATACCCCAGGTAGTCGTAGATACCGATGCGGGACGCCGCACCCAGGCCAATCAGAAACCCGATCGAGAAGTTGAACGCGCCAGGAGGAAAATCAAACGCAACGCTCGCCTTGAAATGGAACACACCGGTCAGGATCACCGCCAGCGTCGTCAGCAAGCTTCCGGCCCACAGCGTCACCGTCAGCGCACCCAGGGATCCGATCGGACGATAGAGCAATACGAGGTTCAACACGCCCACGCCGGCGGCAATCAGCGCAAACTGGAATGTCGACAGCGACGGCCAGAGATACCCGAGGTACTGCGAGAAGCCGATGTAGCCGGACGCAATCTCGAGCGGACCACTCAGGATGAACTGCCAGATGAACAGGAAAGCGGCGAGCCGGCCCCATCGCTCGCGTCCGAATCCTTCCCGGAGGTAGATGTAGCTTCCGCCGGAGCCGGGCATGGCGGATCCGAGCTCGCTCCACACCATACCGTCGGGGATCACGATCAGCAATGCCATCAGCCAGCCGAGCATCGCTTGAGGGCCGCCCAATGCGGTCATCAGTAGCGGGATGGTAATAAAGGGGCCAACCCCCATCATGTTCGTCATGTTGAGCGCGGTCGCTTGCAGCATGCCGAACCGCCGGGCCAAGTGGGGCTGAGAAGACATGGGCGGAATGTACCACGGGTGCCAAGAGTGCCGGGGTGCCAGGAGTGCCAAGGGTGCCGAAGGTGCGCCAGGAGTGCCGGGGTGCCGGGGGTGCTAGGGGTGCCGGGGTGCTAGGGGTGCCACGGGTACTAGGGGTGCCGGGGTGCTAGGAATGCCAAGTGTGCGTTGGGTGCCGGCGCATTTCTCTTGACAGCGTCAAAGAGCACGGCGTGTATTAGGGCCCACAAGGAGTCGATCGTGACCAGACTTTCGCGACGGGCGATGCTGAAGACTGCTGGCGGCGCGGCATTTGGCATGCGGGTTATGCGTGGCGGCGCACCAAACCCGCGTGCGGCGGCCCAATCGCGCCCCCACTTCGAAGGCAAGGACACACCGAAGATCTGTCTCGAGGCGGGACTCGCACCGCCGGTCGGCGCCTCGCCCGAGGACGCAATGGCGGCGTCGGCGCGGCGAATTCGACAGCTGGGCGTGGAGCACGTGATCTCCGGTGGGCCGCGGATTCCATGGGAAGAAAGCCGGCTGCGCGAGACAATGGACCGGCTCAAGGCCAACGGCCTGACGCTCGCCAACCTGATGATCTCCGGCTTCCCCAATGCGATCTATAACCGGCCGCAACGGGATGCCGATATCGACAAGGTCATCCAGTCGGTGAAGGCCGCCGGAAAAGTCGGTCTGCCAGTGGTCGAATACAACTGGTACGCCCACCGTGCGATGGAAGGCTATTTCGAGGAGACGGGCCGGGCCGGCGCCGGTTGGACGGGCTTCGACTACGAACGCATGAAGGAGCTGCCACCACTCGATGAGGAAGGTGCGCACACCCTCGACGAGATGTGGACCAACATCACCTACTTTCTGAAAGCTGTTGTTCCGGAGGCGGAAAAGGCGGGCGTTCGCCTCGCGCTGCACCCCAATGATCCTCCGGCGCCGACGAGCCGCGGTTCCCAACAGATCATGGGCACGATCGACGGCTGGAAGAAGCTCGTGGCGATCGTGAACAGCCCATCCAACGGCATCACATTCGATTGCGGGGTCACGCGTGAGATGGGGGGCGATCCGGTCGAGGTCTGCCGCTGGTTCGGCTCGCGGGATCGGATCAATCACGTCCACTTCCGCAATGTGAAAGTGCAAAAGGCCTACGAGCGCTATACCGAGGTCTTCATCGACGAGGGCGAGAACGACATGTTCTCGGTGATGAAGGAGCTCGTGCGCCAGAAATACACGCGCCTGATCTATCCCGAGCACCCGCGCGGCATCGATTACGATCGCGAGCGCGCGAATTTCCGCCCGCAGTATCCCGGCGGCGGCGGTTACGCCGGCTACGCCTTCAATGTCGGCTACACGCGCGCGATGATGCAGGCGGCGCTATCGGAAGCGCCTGCGGCCCGAGCGAGGCCCGAAGCCGCCGAGCGAGAGCGAGCGGGGGTGGGGCCCCGCGAGCACTGAGAAATGCAGACGTGCAGGAGCATCCAAATGGAACCCAAACGCACACGCGAAGCCCGCCGTTCCTTCCTGAAGAACACCGTCGCGGCCTTTGGCATCGGGTCGCTCACGAAGGCGACACACCCGTCGAGACCCGATCCGATCGAGGCGCTCGGACAAAACATCAACACGAACTCGAAGCCGTCCGATCTGAAGATCACGGATCTGCGCGTCGCCGTGGTCACCGGTGCGCCGATGACCTGCCCCCTGATTCGCATCGATACCAATCAGGGTCTCTATGGTCTCGGCGAGGTGCGCGACGGCGCCAGCAAGAACTACGCACTGATGCTCAAGAGTCGCCTGCTCGGCCAGAATCCCTGCAACGTCGACAAGCTGTTTCGGAAAGTGAAACAGTTCGGTTCGCACTCACGCCAGGCGGGCGGGGTCTGCGGGGTGGAGATGGCATTGTGGGATCTGGCGGGGAAAGCCTACGGTGTGCCGGTGTATCAAATGCTGGGCGGGAAGTTCCGAGACCGGATTCGCTGTTACGCCGACACCACCGAATCGCACGATCCGAAAATCTACGGGCAACGATTGAAAGCGCGCCGCGACCAGGGGTTCACATGGCTGAAGATGGACCTCGGCGTCGATCTCGTCGCCGACGTGCCTGGGGCACTCACAATGCCGGCGGGAACGAACCTGGCGTATGGTGATCCTACCGTTGGCATGCTGACGGGGACCGAGATCACCGACAAGGGCGTGGCATTGATGTGCGACTATGTCGGGGCGGTGAGGGAAATCGTCGGCATGGACATTCCGCTCTCGGCCGACCACTTCGGCCACATTGGCGTCAACAGCTGCATCCGCCTCGGAAAGGGGCTGGAAAAGTACAATCTCGCCTGGCTCGAAGACATGGTGCCGTGGCAGTACACCGACCTGCTCAAAAAGATCTCCGACGCCGTCGACATTCCGATCCTGACCGGCGAAGACATCTACCTCAAGGAACCGTTCGTGGACTTGTGCCGCGCGCACGCCGTCGACATCATTCATCCCGATCTTGCGACATCCGGCGGCATTCTCGAGACCAAGAAGATCGGTGATGCGGCTCAGGAACTCGGCGTGCCGATGGCGATGCATTTCGCGGGAACGCCGGTGTCGTGCATGGCCAACGTGCATTGCGCCGCCGCGACCGAGAACTTTCTCGCTCTCGAAAACCACTCGGTCGACGTGCCGTGGTGGAGCGATCTCGTGGACGGGATCGAGAAGCCGATCGTCAATAAGGGCTTCATCACCGTTCCGGACAAACCAGGGCTTGGTATTACGCTCACCGAGGCGGCGGTCAAGCAGCCCCTGCTCGAGCCTGGCTATGTCCTGCCCACGCCAGAGTGGAATACGGATCGCACGAACGATCGACAGTGGTCGTGAAGCGCCGCGGCCGCCTCATCACATAAGGGGATTCCTATGACCTGCAAAACGCGAGTCGCGATCGCGTCAGCGCTCATCGCGTGCCTCGTGCCTGCCCTCTCCCACGCGCAACTGTTCTCGTTGACGAAAGAGCAGATGATCGAGTTGACGGCGCAGAACCCGTTCGAGCGATTTCCCGACGGCCGGCCCAAAGTGCCCGACGGCCTGATCGAGCGGGCACGCGGGCTGTCGTCGGAAGAAGTCTTCGCCGTCCTGCCGGGCAAGAACTTCCGAAATCAGTATGCCGACGGCTTTCAAATCCTTCACCCGGACAAGAAGCTCGTCGGCCGTGCCTTCACCGTGCAGTTCATGCCACTGCGGCCCGATCTCGATGGCGTGATCAACGCACGGGCAAAGGCGGCCGGATTCGATCGCATGAACAATCAAACGGCGATCGACATGCTGCAGCCGGGGGACGTGCTCGTCGTCGATCTCTTCGGCCAGGGAGACGGCGGCACCATCGTCGGCGACAACCTGTTCTACTACATCATGAAGACCACGAAGAGCGGCGGGCTTGTCGTCGACGGCGCCATCCGCGATCTCGACGGTATCTCGGGCATGGACATGCCGGCGTACTTCCGTCGCTCGCATCCGAGCTTTCTGACCAACGTCATCATCAGCGGCATCAACATCCCGGTCCGGATCGGGAACGCGACGGTGATGCCAGGCGACCTCGTGTTCGGCGACTCGGAGGGGGTGTATTTCATCCCGCCTGCGTTGGTGCAGCAGGTCGTGGACAACTCGGACGTGATTCACATTCACGACGAATGGACGCGCAAGAAGTTCGACGAGGGCAAGTACAAGTCGAGCGAGATCTACAGCTCACCGAAGGATCCCGCGCTCAAGAAAGAATACGAAGACTACCTGAAGAAGCGGCTGGAAGAACTCCGCAAAAACTACAAATAGCAGAGGACAACACAGGATGAAACGTGCACTTTTTGTCGTCGTCGCCGGCGCCGTCGTGAGCGCAGCGTGGGTCATGGCGCAGCAGCCCGCTGAGGTCTCGCTGGTTGATGGGTTCCGCACGGTAGAAGTCGCATCGGTGTCGGATGCGATGGAACAGTTGTACGGTCAACGCGGCTACCTGTCGCACGAGATGCGGCCGCTCGCGGCGACCAAGTTCGCGGGCCCGGCAGTGACGGTGCAATTGAAGAAAGAAGAACACAAGGAAGGCTCCGCTGCATCGCAAGGCATGCTCGACGCAATCGACTCGTCGCCGGCAGGCTCGGTGTACGTGATGGTGCTCGAGGACGGCGCCGACTACGCCGGTATCGGCGGCCTGATGGCAACCGCGATGAAATATCGCGGATTTGCCGGCGCGGTGATCGATGCGTCGGTCCGCGATACGCCGCAGATCCGCAAGCTCCAGTTTCCCGTCTTCAGCCGCGGCGTGGCGCCGTCAACGACGATCAATCACTATCGCGTGAGCGGGGTCAACGTGCCAGTAACCTGTGCCGGCGTCCGCGTCAACCCCGGCGACATCATCACGGCCGACGAAGACGGCGTCGCGGTCGTGCCAATCGGAAAAGCCGCTGACGTGTTGAAGAAATCGCAGGAGCTCGACGACACCGAACACCGCATGATCCCCTTCATCGAGAAGTTCAGGTCGATCAAGGAAGCGGTGAAGCAGTTTGGACGGATTTGAGGTGACATTCCCGATTGCTGATTGCTGATTCTTCAATCAGCAATCAGCACTCGGCACCTACGGCTATTCGTACCGAAGCGCCAGAATAGGATCGATGCGGCTGGCGCGACGCGCGGGAATCAGGCCAGCGGCCGCCGACACCAGCGTCAGCAGCAGCACGGTTGATGTCGCCAGATACGGATCGCTCGGCTTGATCCCATAAAGAACCGCCGAGACATAGCGCCCGAGAGCCATGGCGGCCGGAACGCCAATCGCAAGACCGATGGCGAGCAGCAGGAGCACTTCCCGCATCACCATCCAGATGACCAGGCTTGGGCGCGCGCCAAGCGCCAGCCGGATGCCGAGCTCCTTCCGGCGTCGTGCCACCACGAACGCCATCACGCCGTAGAGACCGATCGAAGCCAGGATTGTTGCCAGCAAACCGAACCCTGCCGACAGCAGCGCAATCAGCCGGTCGGTGAGCAGCGTTTCATCCAGCTGCCCTTCCACCGTCTTCATGCTGTAAATAGGCATCGTGCCATCGAGCTGTTTGACTTCATTGCGGATCACGTTGAACGTGCTCGCCGAGGCGATATTTGAACGGACGTAGTACACCACGCTGTTCTTGCCCCAGTTGGGAATGAACACCTGACGGTGCACACCTTCGCGCGGCCCTTCGTATAACGAGTTCGCCACGACGCCGATGATTTCAATGGTGAGCTTCGCGTTGTTACCGCCGCCGCGACCAAGCCGTTTGCCGACGGCGCTCTTCCCCGGGAAGAAGTGATCCGCGAACGCCTTGTTGACGATGGCGACGGTCGGGTTCTGGATGGCGTCGCTCTGGCGGAAGTCGCGCCCCTCGAGGATGGGTATGTGCATCGTCTCGAAGTAGCCGGGCGAGAAGGCGTTCATGAATGCTTGCTGGTCCTCGCCGTCGGCAAAATGGTGGCCCTCGACTGCCGTGGAGCTATCCCATTCATCACCGGACAGGATGGCGACCGACGCGAACGCGGCGGATTTCACTCCGGCGGCCGAACGAAGCCGCTCGAGGAGATCGCGGTTGAATTGCACCGCGCGTTCGTCGCCGTATCCGCTCAGCGCGGGCGCGAGCTGGAATGTGAGCAGATTGTCCATCGCCACGCCTGTGTCGGTGGTCTTGAGGTTCTGCAGGCTGCGGACAAAGAGGCCGGCGCCGAACAGCAGGAGGAAGCTGAGCGCCACCTGCGCCGTCACCAGTCCTTTACGCAGGAACAGCGAGCCGCCGGTACCGGCGATCGATCCCATCGTGTCCTTCAACGTGGTCCACGGGTCCGGACGGCTGGCGCGAAGCGCCGGCAGGAGCCCAAACACGATGCCGGTGAGAAACGTCAGGCCGACAGTGAACGCGAGAATCCGTGCATCCGGCCGAGGGCTGATGAGAAGCGGCTGCTCGCCGGCGGGAACCAGCGACAGCAGCGTCCGAGTGAGCAGAAACGCGAGACCGAGACCAACGACGCCGCCGGCAAACGACAGCGTCAGGCTTTCGACGAGAAGCTGATGCACGAGCCGGCCGCGCGAGGCGCCGAGCGAGAGCCGCACGGCGATTTCTCTCTGGCGCATGAACGCCCGCGCGATCAGCAGGTTCGCCACGTTCGCGCACGCAATCAACAGCACCAGGCCGACCATGCACATCAACACGATCAGCGGCGTCGAAAAGTCGTTGCGAAGGTTGGAGTAACCCATTGCCGCGCTCTCGACGAGCAGTTGCCCCTTCATGAACTGATCGCGTGAGTACTGCGACCAGTTTTTCGCCGCCGGAAGCGTCATCTCGTACGCGCGCGTCTGAGTGAAGAGGCCCTGCAACGGTGCTTTGGCGGATGCGACAGTGTAGCCAGGCTTGAGTCGGCCAAACACCTGCACCCACCGTGTCCGCCGATCGTCCATGTGCACCCAGCCCCAATCGGGAACCATGGCTTCCTTCATCAGGATCGGCACCCGAATCTGCACCGACTCGGCTGGGTCGAGACCGGCAAAACCCTTGGCCGACACACCGACGATGTCCATTGGATAGTTGTTGACGAGAATCTTCTTCCCGATCACCGACGGATCACGCGCGAATCGCGTCGTCCAGTAGTCGTAGCCGAGCACGACGACCGGATGTCCCATGAAGACCTGGTCGTCCTCCTTCGAACTGAAGACGCGGCCGAGTGCGGGCGGGACGCCGAGCATGGAGAAATAGTTGCCCGACACCATCTCCGCCTCGACCCGCTCGGTCTGGTTGTCGACGCTCACCGAGGCGGGCACCAGGCGGCGGCAGGCGACTTCCGAGAGTGGCTCCGCCTTTTGCTGGTAGTCCTGGTAAATCGGATACGAGTGCATCCGCGACCCCATGTTGCTGCCGTTGTGGCTGCCGCGCTGGTACAACATGACCAGTTGGTCGGGGGCCTTGACCGGCAGCTTACGCAGGAGAATCTGATCGATCAGCGTAAAGATCGCGGTGTTTGCGCCGATGCCGAGCGCAAGCGAGAGGATCGCGACCGTGGCAAACAAGGGGCTGCGGGCAAGGCTGCGAACGGCCAGGCGAAAGTCGGACCAGGTTGTCATGGTCGCTTGGACGGTCCGAACCGCCCGCCGGTTGCTTGCCGATTTCGCGAAAAAGCCGAAAAAGGTGGGGGTTGGCGGCTAAACCCTTTCTCTGACAGGCACTTCGAGGTCGAGCCGAGCCGTACCGCGCAGGATGCCGATCTTGGCCTTCGTGCCGATCCTGGCCTCGGTCAGGAGGCGGTGCAGATCGTCAAGATTTTCGACGGCCACGTCGTCGAAGGACACCAGCAGATCGCCATCGCGGAGCCCCGCGGCGAGAGCCGGGCCGTCGGGCTCGAGCGAAATGATCAACACAGCTGATGCCTGGCCGAGCCGATGGAATCGTGTGACCCGCCGCAGCAGCGGCACGTTCTGGCCGGCAATCCCGAGGTAACCGCGGCGCACCCGTCCGTCCCGCAGGAGCGCCGGAAGAATGGCGACGACTGCACTGATGGGCACCGCAAAGCTGAGCCCCTGCCCTCCCGCAATGATCGCGGTGTTGACGCCGACAACCGAACCATCGCTGGTCACCAGGGGGCCGCCGGAGTTTCCCGGATTCAGCGCCGCATCGGTTTGAATGACCTGGTCAATCAATCGCCCGGAGCGCGATCGCAGGGACCGTCCGAGGGCACTGACGACCCCAGCCGTGACCGTATGGTGAAACCCATATGGATTGCCGATCGCAATCACGAGTTGACCGGCGCGCAGCGACCGCGAATCACCGAAGCTGACCGGCACGAGATCGGGAGCGGTGATCCGCAGAACGGCGATGTCGGTGTCCGGATCCTGGCCGATGACGTCGGCCACATAGTCGCGGCCGTCCGGCAAGGCGACCTGCACCTGGGTGCTGCCTTCGACCACGTGGCTGTTCGTGAGAATGAGGCCATCGGAGGCGAACACGAACCCGGACCCACCCGCAGTCGGCTGCTCTCCACGTCCGCCGCGAGGCGCGTCCTTCCTCGACACCTCGATGCTGACGACGGACGGCGCGACGATGTCAACCGCGCGCGTCACAACCCGCGAGTAATCGTCGAGCAGGTGCGTATCTGAAATGGGCAACGGCAGAGACATTTGTCTGATTTGACGCCTACGCGTCGCCGAAAGATTCAATCCCTTATCGCTAATCGCTGATCCCGAGTCCCTAATCGGTCAATCCCTAATCGGTCAATCCCTAGTCCTCGAATCCCTGAATCCTCGAATCGTCTCACGTCGCGGCGGATTCGAGACTCGATTGGAGATTCAGCGATTCGGATTCAGGGATTAGTGATTCACGATTAACAAGAAGGGCAAACCGATCAATCCAAGCGCCGCAAGAAAGATCACTCCAAAGATGAGGCCGAGGCGCCAGAAGTCGCGACGCGCGATGTACCCGCTTCCGAAGTAAACGGGCGCGGGGCCGGTCGCATATGGCGTCAGCACGCCCATCAGACCGAGCGAAAACAGCATCAGCATGGCAAATGTCCGAACCGGCATGCCGGGAACGGCCATTCCTGTCGCCAGCATCACCGGCAGCAACGCGGTTGCGTGGGCCGTGAGGCTGGCAAACATGTAATGCAGCACGAAAAACAGGACGACGAAGACGATCAGAACGACGATAGGCGAGTGTCCTGCCAGAGCCGACGATACGGCCCGACCAATCCAGTCGATGACTCCGGCGCGCGCGAGCCCATCGGCGAGAGTGAGCATGGTCGCGAAGGAGACGAGCACGTTCCACGCCACGCGATTGCCGGCGATATCATCCCAGGCGACGATCGCGAAGATCACCATCATGGCGATCGCCGCGAGCGCCACCATCGCGGGATCGAGCAGATTGTTGCCGGCGATCCAGAACGCGAGCGCGGTGACGACGAGAGCTGCCATCAACAGCTCGCGCGACGTGACCGGACCGAGTTTGGCCAGCTCGGCGGCGGCCCACCGCGGCACCTCGATGCTGGCTCGCACTTCCGGTGGATAGATCTTGTAAACCAGCCACGGCAGCGCCAGCAGCAGCGGCGCGCCAATCGGCAGAAATCCCGCGAACCACTGGCCCCAGGTGAGATCGATTCCAGTGATCTTGCGCACCAGCTCGATCGCGAACAGGTTCGGCGCCAGCGCCGTCACGAACATCGAGCTGGTGATGCACGTCGTTGCGAACGCCACCCACATCAGGTACGCGCCGATGCGGCGAGGTGCTCGGTCGGGACCACATCCGTAGAGTTCGGGAATCCGGTTGACGACTGGGAAGATCGTGCCGCCGCTGCGCGCGGTGTTCGAGGGTGTGAACGGCGCCAACAGCACATCAGATGCCGCAATCGCATAGCCGAGCCCGAGCGTGTTGCGGCCAAGCTGCTTGACCAGGATGAGCGCGATACGACGGCCAAGGCCGGTCTTCTCATAGCCCATCGCGAACACGAACGCCCCGAAAATCAGCCAGACCGTGCTGTTGCTGAAGCCCGACAACGACCATTTGAGCGCCTCGGCAGGAAGCTTGAACGCCGGATCTGCACGCTGCCCGGGAGAAAAGACGAGGCCGAACACCCCGCCGATTGTGACTCCGATCAAGCCAACAGAGGCGGGCGGGAATGGCTCCGTGATAAGGGCAACGATAGTGGCGACGAACAACGCGAAATAATGCCACGCGAACGGTTGGAGACCAGAGGGTGGTGGAAGGATCCGAAGGCCGAGTCCGACGGCAATTGGCACTGCGATTCGCCAGACCCGCGGGCGCGGGATGACACTCGAAGCGCGACTGTCCGCCGACACGTCGCCGATCATTCGATCTGATTCACAATCGCCTGCGTCATCTGGCTGGTCGTCAATTTTCCGCCAACGTCGGGGGTCAGGTGGCCGGCGGCCAGCGCGCGATCGACGGCAGCGCGCACCATCGTCGCCGCATTTTCCTCGCCCAGCCAATCGAGCATCATCGCGGCGCTCAGCACGGCGGCGGTCGGATTGGCGATCCCCTTTCCTGCGATGTCGGGGGCCGAGCCGTGCACCGGCTCGAACAACGACGGAAATCGCCGCTCCGGATTCAGGTTCGCCGACGGGTTCAACCCCAGACTGCCGGTGATGCCACCGGTCAGGTCGCTGAGGATGTCGCCAAACAGATTTGAGCCGACGACGACGTCGAAGGTCTCCGGGCGTCGGACGAGTTCGAGAGTAGCCGCGTCGATGTGAAGCTTCTCGACCGCGACGTCCTCGAATTCCGGCGCAATCTCGGCCAGCAGCTTGTCCCAGAGCACATAGGCATAGCGCTGCGCGTTCGACTTCGTAATCATGGCGAGGCGGCGGCGCCTCGTCCGCGCCAGCGCAAACGAGAAGCGCAGGATTCGCTCGACCCCGCGGCGTGTGTGCACCGCGGTCTGCAGCGCCACTTCATTCGGCGTGTTCACAGCCAGTGTGCCGCCATTGTCGACATATTCCCCTTCAGAGTTCTCGCGGACGACAACGAGATCAATCGGCTGATCGCTCCGAAGCGGACCGCGCACGCCCTGGAACGTTCGCGCGGGGCGGACACAGGCATACAAGTCGAAGGCCTGGCGCAACCGGATCAACGGTGTCAGCGTGATGTGGTCAGGCAGACGTGCCGGCCAGCCAACGGCGCCGAGGAAGACGGCGTCAAAGCGGCGGAGCGTTTCGAGAAAGTCGTCGGGCGCCACCCGGCCGTGTTTTTCGAAGTGCGGCATGCCCCAATCGAAGCGCTCGGTCGCGAGCTCGAACGCTCGCGCCTTCGCTTTCACGGCGGACAGCACCGCAACCGCCGCATCGGTCACTTCCGGGCCGATGCCGTCTCCGGGGTACAGGGCTAATCGATACGTTTTCATGATCCGGCCGCTCGACTCAGTTTGAGCTCCAGGTGACGCTTGACGTCTGGCCACTCGTGGGCGAGAACGCTGTAAATAACCGTGTCGCGCACGGTTCCGTCGCGGCGTGCCCGATGGTGTCTAATCACTCCGTCCTTCTTGGCGCCGAGGCGTTCAATCGCGCGCTGCGACTTGAAGTTGAAGTTATCGGTCCGCAGGCCGACGACGGCACATCCAAGCGCGTCAAACGCGTGCGTGAGCAGCAGCAGCTTGCAGGCGGTATTGACGTGCGTGCGCTGCCATCGACTCGCGTAGAACGTATAGCCGATTTCGACTCGATCGATGTCGGGAACGATGTCGTGATACCGGGTGCTTCCAATGATCGTGCCCGTTCCCAACTCTCGAACCGCCCAGGGGAGCATATGCCCGGCGGCCTGCCCAGCCAGAGCAGCGTCGATATAGCCGACGACACCGGCGGGCTCGGGCACTGTCGTGTACCACAATTCCCAGAGCCGTCCGTCGGAGGCAGCGGTCTGCAGCCCTGCGAGGTGTTCGCGTGACAGCGGCTCGAGTCGCAGGCCGTGGCCTTCGAGTGTCACAGCAGTCACGTTGATCATTTGTGGCTTCTTTCCGGCACGTCGTCGAGGAACGTCACGACCCCGGTCTCGAGCGAGTACTCCGCGCCGACGACTACGAGCCCGGCGTCTCGAGCGAGCTGCTCCAGCAACTCGGATCCGTGGCGGAGATGGTTGACGGATGCCCGGACGTTGGCGCGCACCGCCTCGCGGATCAGTGTCTCCTCCTCGAGCCGCGCTCCCGCTGCCAGCAGTGTCTCGACCGACGGACGGACGCGGGCCACAATCGAACGCAGATTTCGCGACTGGCTCGTCGCCCGCCCGGTCATCTCCTCCAGCGTTGCCGTGATCGCGCCGCAGCCGGAATGTCCCAGGACGACGACCAGCCGGGTTCCGAAGCGAGAGGCGGCGAACTCGACGCTGCCGACCTGCGAGGGCGCGACAATGTTGCCGGCGACCCGGATCACGAACAGGTCGCCGAAACCCTGATCGAAGACCAGCTCGGCTGGCACGCGGGAATCAGAACACCCGAGGATGATCGCGAAGGGCTCCTGCCCCGCGACCAGTGCCGCCCGGCGGGCATGATCGACCGACTCGGGGTTCGCGTGATTGCCGACGAATCGGCGGTTACCGTCCCGAAGGCGCGCGAGGGCGTCAATCGCAGTCAGCATGCAGGGGGCGTTGTCCGTCAGTCGAAATGGAGCGTGACACCCGGAAGATCGATCCCAAACAGGCTCGTCGTCCAGGTCTCGCCGGCTCGGATCGGAAGGGCAGGCGTCAAGGTGCCGGTGGTCACAATTTCGCCAGCGCGAATCGGTGAAAACGCGGTTTGCTCCCTCAACAGCCGCACCACATAAAGCGCGGCCGAAAGCGGACCGTCGAGCACGTTCCGGCCAGCGCCGTTCGCCGCGATCGATCCGTCGCGTGCCAGAGTGAGTGTAAATGAGCGAAGCTGGCCAGCAATGTCGTCGTGCCCTGCAATGGTTTGAGGCGGACCCACAATGAGCGCGCCGTGCAATCCAAAGTCCGCAATCGTATCAGCGAGTGCGAATTTCCAGTCGAGAAAATGCGTCTGGACGATTTCAAAGCCGTGGGCAATCCAGTCGATCGCCGAGATGATCTCCTGCTCGTCATTCGCGTGACCCGGAGCGTCGCGAAAGTGCAGGATGATTTCCGGCTCGATCCGCGGCTGGCACAGGTGCGAAATCGCGAGGCGCCCGGATGGTTGGTTCAGAAAGGTCACGGTCGTGTCGTAGACGTGCCCCCACATCGGCGCCGACACACCGTACTCCTCCCAAATCAATCGATTCGTAAACCCGATCTTCCGGCCGATTGGCTGCTCGCCGCGGACGCGGCGGCGCCGCAAGATCTCGGCACTGACCTCGAAGGCGGAGCCCAGGTCAAACGCGTCATCGCGGCGGCTGTAAGGCTCGACCATCGATTGCGTCTCGAGCGCGTGGAGCAACTCGGTCGCGATGGCATGCGTGTTCATCCCGATGCATCAACCGGCTGGAGAACCGTCGTCGATCTACCGACGCTCCCAGCGAATCTCGATGCCGTCGCTGGATCCCAATGCGCCGCGCAGCAGGTTCAGCAAATGATCGGATGGGCGGCCGTC
This sequence comes from Vicinamibacterales bacterium, assembly GCA_051986585.1. Taxonomy (GTDB): domain Bacteria; phylum Acidobacteriota; class Vicinamibacteria; order Vicinamibacterales; family 2-12-FULL-66-21; genus JALZOC01. Next base: position 15,096 of record JBPYFA010000217.1, read on the forward strand.
GGCCATGTAGTCGATCGTCGCTTTGTCGATGTAGTAGTCCTGATCGTCGGCCGACTCTTCTTCCAGCGCGTCGATCAAGACCTGCAGGTCGGCTTCGGTAATGGTGCCGAGCAACTGGTTGGTCTGAGTGTTGTATAGGTCAATCATTGAGGCCATATCCGTGATGGTCAAAAATCGCTCCCGGCATTCTACCGTTCTGCGCGGCTTCAGTCGCGTCGCTGGTGCACGCGGTATCGTCGCTTGAGGGTTCCGCCCAACGCCGGCAGGGTCCGAAACTCATCGATGAATACTCCGCCATTGTGTTCGATGACGCGCTGCGAGGGCACATTGTCGGGGTCGGTCGTGATCTCGACGAAGCGGAGCCCTTCCGCCCACGCTTCGGGAAGCATCTCACGCAGGGCGCGCGTCGCGTAGCCCCGACCCCGCTTCCACGGCACGACCGTGTAACCGATGTGTCCGAGGCAATGCGGCGGCAGATCCTCGGTTCCCGGCTGCCAGCGAAAGCCAATCCGTCCGCAAAACTCCCCGTCCCACATCCAACGGTTGAACCCTGGCAGGCGGCGAACCATCGACCCGTCCGGCAGCATGATCGGAGCCCACTTCGCCTGCCGATCCATCTGACTGGCGAGGAATGCATCGGCGTCCGCAGCGATCCACTCGAGCTCTTCGTCCGCGGCTTCCGCTCGCATGTTGTCGGGCGACCATCCCCGCTTGAGGGCGTCGACGTACGCCGGCAAGTACTCCCGAGCAGGCCATATTAGTTGCATCTGCGGCATCATCGTTTGCGAGCCTTCGGGTTCTTGACCACTTTTCGCGATCGGGCGGGACCCTTCTCGCTCGCGTTGCGCCAGGCGAGCGTCATCGCTTCCCCGAGCACCTCCTCATCGACGGTGTCCAATCGCACCGCCGTGCACCCTTGTAAGCCCCACGCGCCCTTCTCAGGAACGAACGCGTCACCGGCATCCGCGACAAACCGCTCTTGCTGCTCGGGCGTGAGCTTGACCATTCCCCATTTCAAGTCCGCGTGCAGGGTAGCAAAGATGCGCCCCTGGACGCGGAAGTCGGGATGGTCCATATGCGAGCTCTCAACCGCATCCTTCATCCCAAGCGCGATTCGGCGAAAGTCATCGTCGGTCATTCGTCACCCATCTTCAGATCACCATGAGATCTTTACCGACGATCACTCTTCCGGCAAAGTGTTTACGCACCTCAGCAATCCACACGTCATCGGTGACCGTCGGGTCGCCGCCAGGGACCAGATGCGACAGCACCAGGGTCTTGACGGCAGCCGCTTGCGCGACGCGACCGCAGTCCTCGGCCGACGTATGGCTGTCGATCAAGTGCTTTCTCAACCTCGATGCATTCGGATCACGTGCCACGATTCGATCGATGGCTGGCAGCCACAGCGCTTCATGCACCAGCACGTCGGCGCCGCGCGCGAGCCGGACGAGGTTGTCGGAGCGAGCGGTGTCGCCGGAGATCACGATCGAGCGGTCGGGCCCGTCGAAGCGATACGCGAATGCGGGTGTCACCAGCGGATGATCGACCAGCGCGGATGTCACCTTGACGTTCTCGTCTTCCATGACAACGCCGGGCCGGGTGAGTTCGTGCGGATGGATCAGCGGAGCGAGCGGCACCCGCCCTTCATCGCGGATGCGGATGCCGATGTCGTACGCGTTCATCTGCAGCGACAGTTCGGTAATTTTCGCCAGCGGTGGCGGCCCCCACGTATCGACGGCGGTCGCAAGCCCGGATGCCCACGACAGCAGCAGCAGATTGCCGTAATCGGCGTTGTGATCCGAGTGATGGTGCGTGATGAAGATGTGCCTCAGGGTTCGCAACGGCACGTCGGCGTTCACCAGTTGCCGGGCAACGCCGTCGCCGCAATCGACGACATACGCCGTGTTGTTGACGATGATTGCTTGCGCCGGCGCCGACACCGACTTCTTCGGCGTGGGTCCGCCGCCGGTGCCGAGAAGGATCAGCCGCATGCCAGGCGGCGAGGCCGCACTCTGCCAGCCGAGCGGACGAGCGGCAAAAGACAGGGCCGCAGCGGAGAGAAAGGTCCGGCGGTTCATTGACTGCACGCGTCGCTTGAATCTGCGGAAATGCGACGCGACATCAGCACGAACTCGATACGTGTTCCGTCAGGTAACGTGTCAACAACTCGTTCCACTTCGCTGAACCCGTGCCTGGCGTAGAACGGGACACCCGGCAGCGTCGACATCAGCTCCATCCGCGAGAATCCCTTCTTCCACGCCGCCGCTTCACACGTCATCAGAATTTCGCCGCCGATCCCTTGCCGGGCATGGCTGCTCGCCACAAAGAATGCCCGTATGCGCGCCGCGTCGCGCGCGGGATCGAGAAGCGCTCCCCCGCCCATCGGCCGCTGGTCACCGCCGTAGAGCGTCCGGCGCCAGCTCCAGCCGCCGCAACCCACAATCGCGCCGTCGTCGACCGCGGCGTAGTAGGTCTGATCGGCAATCAACTGCGAGTCTACGCCGAAGACGTAACGGATCGCGGCTTCGATCTGGGCGGCAGAGTAGTAGCCGCGGCTGAGCGCCCGCACTGATTCGGGGATCAGGACTTGCAGCGCCGGAACGTCGGCCGCCGACGCGAGCCGGATGGTGATGGGCATGTGGCCTCAGCCGCGGGCGGCGTTGCTGCTGTCCATTCACTCCGTGAGCGTCGTCATCGATTCATCATCTCTTTGACGTACGCCACCACCGCAGGAAAGCAACGACTCTGTTCTCCAGAGATCCCAATCAGCGTCCGGCCAGAGGCGAAGTGGGCCGTCGACCTACTCCGGTCGGTCGAGGCGGTCAACGGCTTTCCTTCCTCTCCAAACCGAATGGCCAGTACAACGACCAGGAAAGGCTCATCGGAACCGTAGATCGCGGCGTACGCTGCCTCTACTCCGTCTGCCAGGCGCAAACGAAACGCCGCGTTACCACGACTGTCGAGCGCCGGCGGGTCAGGCGTGACCGGTGGAGGATCGACCTGTTCGCGAATGGCCGCAACAATGTGACGATCGGTGCCCGCCCACGGGTTGGTCGGAATTGGAAAACCCGCCCACATGCCACCGCGCACCGGCTTGCCCGCGAGATGCTCCGTGGGAGCGGGAACGAGCCGACAACCGGTCGCGAGGCGGGACTCGGGCAACGTGAGTTCAGTCAGGAGTTTCGAATCGCGCTGCCCAGCACTTGCTTGAAGCCCCACATTGAACAAGAGCGCGATGGGAAGCAACGCAAGCAAAAGCGGCACAGAGATCACTCGACAACCGTCAGAACGCAAATCGAGGTGAATCGCGCGGTCGACCGACCCGACCGACAGAGCCGCCATCAGTTCCGCGCTTCCTTCCTTGCCGTCATGATGCCTCGCGCCGCTGCGCCGGCGACGTACGCCGGCTGCACGAAGCCGGCCTCGACGAGATACGCCTCCATCTCCGCGACGGAATAGCAGCGCCCTTCGGACGAGTGCATCAGCAGGACCGAGTACTCTGCGACGTGAAGCGGACCGGTCTTGTCGGCGTTGAGGAACGCGTCGTGAACCAATACCACGCCCCCGGGCAGCATCGCGTCGAAAGAGCTCTTGAGCAGCTGACGCACGATCGGCACGTCCCAGTCGTGCAGAACGTTCGAGAAGAGATGCACGTCGGCATCCGACGGGAGCGCGGTGGCCAGCATATCGCCTGCCACCACCCGCACCTTCTGCGAACAGCCGCGGTTTGCGATCGCTCGCGCCGCGATTTGATCGACCGGTGGCTTCTCGAACACCGCCGCGCTCAGCTGCGGATAGTGCGTGACCAGCGAGCAGGCATAGATCCCGGACCCACCGGCGATGTCGAGGAGATGACGATGGCGCGAGAGATCGATCGACTTGGCCACCGCCTGTGCGAGGTAGACACCGCGGCAGTCCATCGCCGCGGTGAACTGCGTCGCGAACTCCTCGGTCTCCATCGCCCGGTGCCAGTCTTTGTCCTGCTCGTCCTGACGGCTCCCCCAGTTTGCCGGCTTGCCGGTGCGAAGCACTCGCAACAGATCAAGAGCGACCGGTCGATCCTTGAGCGATCCGAAATACGGCTCGAGATACCAAGGCGAGCCCTTCACCAGGTGCTCGCGGGCAACGGTCGTCAGGTGGAAGACTGCCTGACGCTCCTCGACCAGCCCCATCGCCGCCAACAACGTGAGCATTACATCGGTCGGACGATCGGTGATCTCCAGCGCCTTGCAGATCTCCGCCCGGCTCGCAGCGTGATCCGCCAGCCACGAGAAGAGATCGAGATGGACGAGCGCCGTGATCAGCATGTCGGGCGCGTAGATCGCGTCGCGCACGCGATAGAGATCGACAGGGTTGGTCTGCGGGACAGAGGTTAGATCATGCATGGCCGTGTTGAAGGTCGGGATCCGGTTCGCCTTCGCGACTACGTGCTTCGGCGCGACAGCCTGCGCCGGAATCCGACGCGCAGGCTGGGTGGAAACTGGAAACCGGAAACCAGCAACTGGCAACTGGCAACTGGAAACCGGAGACTGGAAACTCCATGACTCACCTCGGCGGCATCGCCTTGAACGTGTTCTCGATGTTCTCGAGCAGCGCCAGCGTCGAGCGAACGCCCGCTTCGAGATAGCGCTCACCCGCCTCCGGCGTCGATTTGCGCGCATCGCCCCACGTGCCCGATTTCGTCGCCCAGTACACCGATCCCGGGGCCGTAAAGAAGAAGGCGGTGTGAACCGGCCCGGTTGGAATCGAGTACTTCGGGAACGGCGGGAACTCGGCGTTTGCCTTGTCTATGTCCACCAGGTGCGGATTGATGGCCATCACCGCCGATGTCTCGGCAAGATTGGCATGCAGGCCGTTCTTCAAACCAGAGAACTCGTCCACCTCCTCCGCCGTCAGCGCATCCCAATAATTGACCGGGAACGCCTTCACGTCCTTCGAGATCTTATCGGCTGCGTTGGCGCACGCGTAGGCGATCGCGTA
>JBPYFA010000218.1:0-16747 GCA_051986585.1 Vicinamibacterales bacterium
TCGTGGTCCCGTTCAGGCAGATGGTCAAAGGCCAGGCGCATGACTGATGCCGTCCAGATCATCTCGATCGTGGTCAGCGCGGCGTTGCTGGTGACGGTGATCGAGCTCGTCCGGCGCGGACTGCTGACGGAGGAGTACTCCTTTATCTGGATTGGTTCAGCCGCGGCACTGTTGGTGTTGTCGCTGTGGCGGAATCTGCTCGATGTGGCCGCCTCCGCCCTTGACGTTCACTATCCTCCGGCTCTCCTGCTCCTGGTGCTCACGTTCTTCGTCGTGATCGTGTCGCTCTATTTTTCGGTTGTGGTGTCGCGCCACAGGAAAGCGATCGAAAGACTGGTCGAAGAAGTGGCGCTTCTCGACGCCGACATCCGCGCACTGCGCGAGTCATCCGGCTCCATAGTGGCCGACGAGGTGATGCCACACGCCGCGGACGAAAGCCGCGCTGCCGGCGAGGAGCGGCGATTCGGGCGACACTAGCACGTAGGCCGCGTTGAATGCGGCGACGAGGGCGAAGCGCACGGGCCTGCTTGCGGTCGAGCCGGTTCGAGCGGCAAGCCGGAGGTGATTACGCGTGCCGAAGTACACCCGCCTTGCCGAGCGGCGCCCGATCGTCCGCCCCCCTTCGTGATACGCGCGAGCATCCTGCACGCACGCGATCGCGAACCCGGCGTCACGAGCGCGCAAGCAGAAGTCGACGTCCTCGAACGAGAAAAAATAGGCCTCGTCCAGCATACCAATCTCGTCGAACACCTCACGGCGGATGAGCATCACGCAGCCGCTGACCGCGTCGACCAGCTGCAGCGGATTCGAACCGATCGCGGCCAGCCGTCGACCAGCCGCCCGATGACGCATGCGACCAGTGCGTGGCGAGAACGAGATTCCGGCGGTGGAAACGTGGTCGGGCTCCTCGCGCGAGAGCACGACCGGGGCGGCAATGCCAAGTCGAGGTGTTCGTTCCATCGCGCCAAGCAGATGGCCGAGGGCGTCAGGCGCGAGAATCGCGTCGCTGTTGACCAGCAGCACGAACCGCGCACCTTTCTCGAGCGCCGCTCGAATCCCCAGATTGCACCCGCCGGAGAATCCGAGGTTTGCCTCCGCATCGATCACGCGGACATCGGTGAACGCGTGCCGAAGCATGTCGGCCGAGCCGTCCTCAGAATGATTATCGACAACCAGGATCTCACGCGGTCGCAGCCTCGACGTCTGCAGCGATCGAACCGTCAGCGATGTCTGATCCGGCGTGCGGTAGTTGAGCACCACGGCCGATACATCAGAACCCGAAACACGATCTTGCCTTTCATGACGCGGCCCAGTGCTGAGATGCCTCCTGGTCTGCCCCATCCCGACCTGCTGGTACAGACGTCGCAACCATCTCGCATCGGCTTCGATGGTCATGGGTTTGACAATGCCCGACCTCAGGCTGCCCAGCAGTGTCGGTTCGTCGAGCAACCGGCGCAGTGTGGCGGTCAGCGCGGTGGCGTCGCCGACGGGAAACAGCAAACCGTCGACGCCGTGACGCACCATCTCCGCCATGCCGCCAAGGTCTGAGGCAACGACCGGAACACCAGCCGCAAATGCTTCACGAATGATGAACGGTGCGTTCTCGATCCAGATCGACGGGACGACGATGACGTCGACGTCGGCGAGCGCTTCGGGCATCCGCTCGTGCGCTACTGGACCAAATCGCCGAATCGCAGCATGCCCGAGACGGATTCGCATCCGATCGGCGAAGTGCCTGTCGCCGTGGTAGCCGGCAGTCCCCCCAAATACGTCGAGAGAAACCGAGTGCGCCGGCAGACGCTCGATCGCATCGAGGAGAACGTCCAAGCCCTTGGTCGGCAGCAGGCCGCCGGCAAATCCGATCCGCAATGTCGAGGCGGACTGGCGTCCAATGCGTTCGAACGGACCGACGTCGATCCCCTGATTGCAGCGGACAATCCGCTCGGCCACGAAGCCGGACGACGCAAACGTTGAGGCGATGGTGTCGGATGGCGCGAGCAGCACCGCAACATCAGCCACCGCAGCTTTCATGTGTTGCAACCTGGTAATCGTTGCGGTCTGCACCCGATCCGCTGGAGTCGCCGCGGTCCAGACACACCCCGCCGCGTTGATGATCGAACTGAGGCCTGGTATCGAAAGCGTCTGCAGCGCTCGTCCCGACTGAAACGCCGCACGGCTCGCCAGTGCGGCGGCTGGAAGACATCGTCGGCATCCTTCACCACCAGGACCGCCGCAGCGATGCCCGTCCATGTCGACGAGCTGACCGCGGTGACACATCAGCCAGTAGTCGTTCAGCGTCATGACCACGGGGATGCCGCGTCGTGCCGCCTGCCGCGGGATTCCGGTGGACAGACACGTCAGGTGCTGAACATGGACCACCTCGGGCTGCCACTGGTCGAGAAAGTCGCCTGCGATCTCTTCGATTCGGGGATGGGCATAGCTCGCTTCGAACGAGCTGCACGAGTGAAACGTGTTGTTGAGGCTGTGAACCTCGATCCGATCGTCGACCGATCGCTTCACACTCAGATCGCGCGCGTTGAAGTCCGCGTGCCTGGTGAAAACTGCCACCTGATCGCCGGCAGACGCCAGCGCGAGCGAGAGGTCGCGGACGTAGGCTTCAGTGCCGCCGTTCGCGGCCGGTGGGAAGCCGTGGACGACCTGGAGAATGCGCATCAGACTCCGTCGCCAGGAGCGACTGCTTGCCGCTGCCGCGAGGAACGCGCGCCGAGGTATTGTCCAAGCGGCTGCGCGACCCCAAGCACCGCGCCGTGGACGACCGCGCGAAACCGCCGGCGCGGCTCGCGCGCGGCAATTCTGGCGTTCGCCGGCACTGTTGAGGCGACCGCACGAACGAGTGAAGGAAGGTTTGGGACCGTCGACAGACCGAAGATGGCCTGCAGACGTTGATGCACCAGATACGTCCGCTGAAGTTCGTAAGTCACCGAGCGATCGTGCGAATGCTCGACAACCGCCTCGGGAACGTAGGCAAGGCGATGTCCGGCAAGCAACACGTCACGCCCCCACTCGAGATCTTCGGCGATCGGTGTCGTCGGAAACGGATGCTCTGCCCACACGCTCAATCGCACGCAGGAGCAGACATTATCGAAGGCGCAGACCGCATGTCGCTCAAATGGCGACATTCGGTCGTAGGTTTCCGCACTGAGCGGGCCGACGATTCGCGGCTCTGACTGGGCCGCCACCCATTGCCTCAGATAATGCGTCGTGACGCGGCTCGCGCCCGCGGCCGGTCGTTGACGCGCGAAGGTGCCCGCAATCGACGCATCGCACCGCAACGGGTCGACCAGCGCCGCCAACCACCGCTCTGACGCCGGCGCGGCGTCCTGAACGAGCAGCACGGCCCACTCGCCGCTCGCGTGCTTCAGCGCCTCGTTGCGCGTCCGCCCATGGTTGAACCTCTCGCGCCCCACCTTCAGAACATGTGCGCTGTAGCGATGTAGACAGTCCAGCGTGCCGTCAGTGGATCCGGAGTCGATGGCGATGATTTCTGCCTCGTAGGGTCCCTCCTGTGCGCGAACGGCGCCGAGCACGTCGCCGAGTCTGTCGCCCGCGTTCAGCGTCGGGATGATGACCGCAATCCGCTGGCTCACGAGGAGCAAACCTCCGTGGGATGCGCACAGACTTGCTGGTAACGTGCCTCCCATTCGCGTGCATCGTCGGCAATTGATTTCACGGCCGACGCGCGCGCACCAAGTGACTCGACCAGCGCGGGATCGTCGATCAGCCGCTGAAGCGACGCCCGGAGGGACGGGACTGAGAATGGATCGTAGAGCAGGCCGTTCAGCTCGTGCTCGACCAGTTCAGGGACTCCACCGACGCCAGCGGCAACAATCGGCAACCGGTGCATGAACGCTTCATGAATAACCAGCGGTGAATTCTCTGACCACAACGACGGCACGACGAGAACATCGATCTCTTGATAGATGTCATCAACCCGATCGCGATCGAAGCCGCCCCGGAATCGGATCGGTTGGCCGGCGGCCGCTCGTTCAAGCGCCGCCGTGTACTCGGGGAACACGTTCAGATCGCCGTGAATCTGTAGTTCGAAGGAGCCTCGCAGGCCCTGCGCGGCCTCGATCAGGACGTGGACGCCCTTGTGCCACACCAGCGTGCCGACAAAACCAATTCTCAGAGGCGCAATCTTCGCCCTCCGTCGCTCGAAGACTGTTGACGGCTGCTTGAAGCCGTAATCGGAAACCTGAATACGATCGGCGGGCACTCCGATTCGGCAGAACTCGTCTGCAAGCGAACGTGAAGGTGACACGACGAGATCGAGGGCGTCAAACACCTGCCTCGCGGCAGCCAGTCGGCGTCGAATGTCCGTGGGCTCGACAGCGGCAGGCCGGATCGCTTGAATCGCCGACCCGGTCAGCGACGGCGTCAGCCGATATACCGCTCGACCGGCGGTCGTCAGCAGTCGACGCGCGCGGCCTCTTGCCAGCCGAGCGGCGCCCATCTGGCGGGCAAATACAGACCCGTTGAAGCAACGAGCACATCGATCCGGATCAATCGATTCGCAGACGTGCGATTCCGGCACGTGCACGCGCTGACCTCCGGACGGACAGACGAGCGTGTAGTCATGCAGCGTTGCCACGGTCTTGATCCCGCGCTCGCGGGCTAAACGAGGCAAATCAAGCGAGAGATTGAGCAGACTGTGGACGTGAAGCACATCAGGCGCCGTCGCATCGAGGACGTGCAAGAGCTGCGCATTGATCCGATCGGATGCATAGGTTTCGTCGAACCCGCGAAACTCCCAGTTGTTGACGACTTCGATGACCGTCAGCCCTTCGTACGAACGCCATCGAATGGTGCCATGAGGTGTGGCGGGGTCGTACTCGGCAGCCAGAACGAACACATCGGCACGCTGGCTCAGTTCACGCACCAACTCGAAGGCGTAAATCTCGGACCCGGCCCGATGCCGTGGGAGGAAATCATGAATGGCGTGCAGGATCCGCACCGTTATCGGCCTTCGCCGGCGGCGAGCCGCTGGTTACGCTCGACGCATTCGACTACGCCAGGCGTCGCCGGCGCCAGCAGGCGCGCCTCTCCACACATCCGGGCCGCCGCATGATAGTCGTGGAATGTGTTCTCGTACAGGCTCGCGAGCTGCACGCGAGCCAGCACGTTGTTGGGGTCTTTGACGATCGCTTCGAGATACGCGTCGCGCGCGCCGGCGGGATCGCCGACGACCAGCGCGAGCGCGCCGAGGTTGGTGTAGCCGCGAGCGAACGAGGGATCGATTTCGAGTGCGCGCCGAAACGCCCGTTCCGCCTCCTCCGTGCGTCCAGTCTGTGCGAGGCAGATCCCGAGATTGGTCTGCGCATCGCGGTGTTCTGGCCGCATCGCCACCACCGTCTCGTACTCTGAGATGGCCGCGGCGCACTGGCCTGCCTCGCGCAAGGAGTCAGCGAGTGCATAGTGAGGCTCCCACATGCCTTCGGCGCGCAGCGTGGCTTCCGACCAGAGTTGCACCGGATCCGACCACACCCGATTCCGGACCATCGTCAAACCGCAGAACACGACGACGAGCATGGCGGTGACGAGTCCGGGCATCAACGATAGGGGTGCTCGGCGGCGCCACGCCTGCAGGCCAGCCGCCACGGCGATGAAGAAGCCTGCGCTCGCCAGATATACACGATGCTCCGCCATCCCTTCACGGAGCGGCACCACGCTTGATGAGGGCGCCAGCACAATCAGGAACCAGAGCACGCCAAAGGCCAGGGCCGGGGCCGAGCGTCGGATCCCAATCACCGCGATCGTGACGAGCACGAGGCCAACAATGGCCGCCCAGGCGAGCGGGTCCGCGGGCGTGACCACACGGTGAACCGAGTGCATGATCGACTGACCCGCCGGCCAGACGAGCAACCCGACATACCGCCAGATCACGATCGCTTGCGTCAGAAGATTCAGGAATCCTGCCGGCCATCCTCCAGCCGATTGGGTCAGCGTCGACAGACGAAAGGCGGCAGCGACGGCAAACAGCCCAAGCACCGTCAGGATCGCCGCCAGCCGTCTCGGCCGCCCGTCGTCGGGACCCGGGCGCACCAGCCAGTCGTAGAGCAGAAAAACAATCGGAAGAACGAGCGCGGTCTCCTTCGACGCGAGCGCCAGCATCGCGCACATGATCGCGATCAGCAACTGGACGAAGCTGCGCGACATCATTGCGGCCCGCGCGGCGAGCAGCGCGCCTATGAACCACACGCCGCACATGAGTTCCGACCGCCCGGAAATGTAGCCAACCGCTTCGCTTTGGAGAGGGTGAACCGCAAAGAACGCCGCACCCGCAAAGGCTGGCAGCCGCGAGTCACCACCGCCTGCATCGCGCAACAGGCGGCGCATCCACGAATACAGCAGGACGACGACGACCGCGTGCAGGACCACGTTCGTCAGGTGAAAACCGAACGGACGATAGTCCCAGAGCCGGCGATCGAGCGCATACGACGCGTTCACCAGCGGCCGGAATGGCGTATAGACGAGAATGAATCGGAGATTCGACAGGTCCACCAGCGACCGGTTCCCGGTTACGGTGTCGTGGTCGTCGTAGACGAATGGATTGTCGAGCGCGTTGAGATAGGCGGCGCACGCCAGCAACACGGCAACGACTGCCAGCCAGTCGAACCAGCGCGGGCGGCGTGACGGCTTTTCCCGCACCACCCGGCGCTTCGGCACTCAGTACGCCTTTGCGAACCAGGCTTCAGCAACCGCTGGCTTGCCGCACTTCACGCAGGTGCCTCCAGCCTTATCGAACCCAAATGGAATGTTGCGCAGCGTGGCTTGCGTTTCCGCCTTGATCTCCGCTTCACACTCCGCGCTGCCGCACCACGGCGCGATGACGAATCCGGGACGTCCTTCCATCAACGACTTGAACTCGTCGTACGTCGACGCGTGTGTCGTGTGTTCCTGGCGGAACTTCACGGCGCGCTCGAACAGGTTCTTCTGAATGGTCTCGAGCAATGACTCGATCGTCGCCGTCAAACCATCCATCGGCGTCGGCAGCTTCTCGCGCGTGTCTCGACGCGCCAGGAGTACTTGCGATTTCTCGATGTCCTTTGGCCCGATTTCGAGCCGAAGCGGCACACCTCGCATCTCCCATTCGGCGAACTTCCATCCGGGCGTATAGGCGTCGCGATCGTCGAGCATCACGCGAACGCCGTGGCGCATCAGATCGCTCTGGATATCGCGAGCGCGAGGCAGAACCGTTTCCTGCCAGTTTCCGCGCGCAATCGGCACGATCACGACCTGGTAGGGTGCGACACGCGGGGGAAGAATCAGTCCGCTGTCGTCGCCGTGGGTCATGATCACGCCGCCGATGAGGCGCGTCGACACGCCCCACGACGTCGTCCAGGCGTGCTGCAGCGTCTTGTCGCGGCCCTGGAACTGGATTTCGAACGCCTTCGCGAAATTCTGACCGAGATTGTGCGATGTTCCTGCCTGCAGGGCGCGTCCGTCGCCCATCAGCGCCTCAATCGAGTAGGTGCGAGAGGCCCCTGCGAATTTCTCACTGTCGCTCTTCTGCCCATCGATCACCGGCATGGCGAGTTCGGTTTCGACGAATTCCTTGTAGATCTTGAGAATCCGCATGGTTTCGTCCTGCGCCTCGGCCTCGGTCTCGTGCGCCGTGTGCCCTTCCTGCCACAGGAATTCCGTGGTTCGGAGAAACGGCCGCGTGACCTTTTCCCAGCGAACGACGTTGGCCCACTGGTTGATCAAGACGGGAAGATCGCGCCACGACTTGATCCACTTCGAATACATCGTTCCGATGATGACTTCCGAGGTCGGCCGGACGATGAGGCGTTCTTCGAGATCTTCCTCGCCGCCGCGCGTTACCCACGCGACCTGGGGAGCAAAACCCTCGACGTGCTCCGCTTCCCGCATCAGCAGCGATTCCGGAATGAACAACGGAAAGTACGCGTTGACATGGCCCGACTCCTTGAAGCGCCGGTCGAGCCCTTGCTGGATCAGTTCCCAGATGGCGTAGCCGTACGGACGGATCGCCATACAACCCTTGACGGGCGTGTAATCCGCCAGCTCGGCGCGCTGCACGACATCGAGATACCACCGCGAGAAGTCCTCGGACTGCGGTGTGATTTCCGTCACCAGCGCGTCTTTCTTATCTTTTTCCTTCTTATCCGCTGTCTGCTCCGCCATCAATCCGACCTCTCGAGACACCCAAACTGGAACGAACCTCGCAGAACTCTGTAGAACCTAGAACGAACCTCGCAGAACCACGTAGAACCCCGCAGAACCCAGTCGAACCTAGGCTCTCGTCTCCGAAACCCTTCTCTTCCAGTGTACATCGTCACGATCCGGGAAATCTCCGCGGTAGTGGCCACCGCGGCTTTCCTCGCGCCGGAGCGCGGCCCTTGCGATGAGACGCCCCACGGTGACCAGGCTGGCCGTCCGCCAATCCGATGGATCAAGGATGCGACCGGCGGTCAGCGTCGCATCCAGTTCCTGCCACGCGGGCTCGAGGACAGACAGCGCACGCGTCAGGCCGTCGCGGTCGCGGAACAGGCCGACGTCGTTCCACATCAAGCGGGACAACTCGATCGCATCGGCGTTCAAGCGCGCAGGCTCGTGGCGGGCAGCAGGCGCAGGCGATCGATCGGCCCGGGGGATCGCGGAGTGTTCGTCGCGCATCGCGCAGCCAGCCCGCGCACCGAACACGAGACCTTCGAGCAAAGAGTTGCTGGCAAGCCGGTTCGCACCGTGGACGCCAGTGCAGGCAACCTCTCCGGCGGCAAACAGACCGGGAACCGTGGTTCGGCCATCGAGATCGGTCTCGACGCCGCCCATCACATAATGCGCGGCAGGTCCGACCGGAATCCGATCGCGAGCGAGGTCGAGCCCCGCGCGTCGGCACGCTTCCGAAATCAGCGGAAAGCGCTGATGAACAAAATCGGGGTCCAGTCCTTTCAGCGAGAGATAGACCGGCTGCCCCGTACGGCGGCTCTCGCGCACGATCGCGCGCGAAACGCGATCGCGGGGCGCCAGATCTCCGGCGGTCTCGTACTGCGTCATGAACGGGACGCCGTCGCCGTTGATCAGCGTGGCACCCTCCCCGCGCAGCGCTTCGGACAGCAGGAACCTGGGCTGCCCTTCGACCATCAACGCGGTCGGATGAAACTGGACGAACTCCAGATCGATCACCGCCGCGCCTGCGGCATAGGCCATGGCAATCCCATCGCCGGTAGCGACGTGGGGATTGGTCGTCTCCTGATACACCTGCCCCGCACCGCCGGTCGCCAGGAGAATCGCGCGTGCGTAAGCGACCGCGAGTTGCCCCTCTTCGCTCAGGAACCGTGCCCCGACGCAACGTCCGTCCTCGATCACGAGATCGACGACGCGTGCGTGGGCGTGGGTTCTGACACGGGGAAGCTGCGACGCGTGATTCCAGAGGACACGCCCGATTTCGCGGCCGGTCGCATCGTGCGCATGCAGCACGCGGCGCGCGCTGTGCGCCGCTTCCATCGCCAGCGCCGGCTCACCCGACGCCGTGCGATCGAACTGCACGCCCCACGCCATCAATTCGCGAACGAATCTCGGGCCGTCCTCGACGAGCACCTGAACGGCGCGCGGATCGCAGAGGCCGTCACCGGCGGCCATTGTATCGGCCGCGTGCAGTTCAGGGGTATCCCCCGGTCCGACGGCCGCAGCAATCCCTCCCTGCGCATGACCAGTATTGCCTTCTTCAGGTCCGCCTTTGGTGAGGATGAGCACGTCGCCGTGACCGGCGACCTCGGGAGCCGCGCGGAGCGCGGCGATGCCGCTGCCGATGATGAGAAAGTCCGAGCGAAGCTCCAAGTCGCTCCTGATGCTGCTATCCTACCATCCCGAACTACGATGCGTTCTTCCAAGCAAACCCGCAAAGACAAAGACAAGGAGTCGGTACGTCTCTCGGTTCGCACGTCGACCGGCAGTTATCCGATCGAGATCGGTTCCGGATCGGCAGGCCAGCTTCGTGCGATGTTAGACGGCCTTCGCCTGCCAGAACGCCGTTTCATCGTCTCCAGTCACACGGTGTGGCGATTTCACGGCGAAGACCTGCGCAGCGCGGCCGACGAGGATCCGATCCTGATTCCCGATGGTGAACGCTACAAGCAGCTCGCCACCGTCGGGCGCATCTACGATGCGCTCATCCGCGCGAACGCGGATCGATCCAGTCTGATCATCGCGATCGGCGGTGGTGTCACTGGCGACGTCGCCGGGTTTGCCGCGGCGACGTACCTACGGGGGATTCCAGTCGTACAGGTGCCGACGACGCTGCTCGCGCAGGTCGATAGTGCGGTCGGCGGAAAGGTCGGCGTCAATCACCCGATGGGCAAGAACCTCATCGGCGCCTTTCATCCGCCGGCGGCGGTCGTGGTCGATCCTTCGCTGCTGTCGACACTACCCCGGCGCGAATTCCGCGCGGGTCTCTACGAAGTGGTGAAGTACGGCGTGATCGCGAACCGGAAATTGTTCGAGCGCACGGCGTCTGACCTCAATGCGCTTTTCGCGCGCGACCACGCATCGCTGCTCGCCATCGTCGCCGAATCCTGCCGGATCAAAGCACACATCGTCGAACAGGACGAACGCGAGTCCGGTCTCAGGCGGACGCTCAACTTCGGGCATACCGCTGGCCATGCGCTCGAGGCGGTCACGAAGTATCGTCGGTTCCTCCACGGCGAGGCGGTCGCCTACGGAATGCTCGCGGCCGCTGAATTGGGCGCCGCCCGAGGCGTGTTTCCGAAGACGGATCGGGACGCGCTCGCGGCGCAGATCCGCCAGATGGGCCCGCTGCCGCCGGTCAGCGATCTGTCTGCATCCGAAATCGTCGACGCGACCAAACGCGACAAGAAAGTGATCGCCGGCCGGCTGCACTTCGTGCTTCCCAGGTCCATCGGCGAGGTCACGACCGTGTCGGACGTGACGCCGGAGGAGTTAACGGACGCGCTGTTGGCAATTGGGCTGAAGAAGTAAGCGTCTGCGGCCCGAGCGAGAACGAGTGGAGGTGGAACCCGCGAGCCGTGAGTGATGCCGACACGCTGGCCGAATTACCAAAAACGAGAGCGCTATTCGATGGCGTGCTCTTTTAACTTCGCGAGCAGGTTTTTGTAGCTGATTTGGAGCAGCTCCGCTGCCCGTCCTCTGTTGCCCTCCGCCTCCCGCATCACGTCTCGAATCTTCAGTCGTTCCACGTCAGCGACGACTCGCTTGGTCACGTCGCTGAGCGTCCCGGAGAAATCGACGTGCGCCCAGGGATTGGGCGGTTCCTCGACTGGGGTCGTGTCAACAAACGACAGATTGAGATGACGTGGGAGGATGGAGTCGCCGTCGGCCAGGATGACCGCTCGTTCGATGCAGTTCTGCAGCTCGCGCACATTGCCGGGCCAGCGATAGCTTTGCAGTGCATCCAGTGCGGCCGACGAGAGCGCCAGCGGTTTCTTCTTGAGGTCGCGGCAGAATCGATCGACGAAATAGCGTGCCAGGAGCGGAATGTCATTCCCGCGATCGCGAAGCGGCGGCACGGTAATCGGAAAGACCGACAACCGGAAGAACAGGTCTTCGCGAAAGCGGCGCGCCGCGACCGCTGCGCGCAGCCCGCGATTGGTGGCGGCGACCAGCCGCACGTCGACCGTCACCAGCGCCGTGCCTCCAACCCGCTCGAATCGGCGTTCCTCGAGCGCACGAAGGATCTTGGCCTGCAGCGCCAGCGGCAGGTCACCGATTTCGTCGAGAAAGAGCGTGCCGCGGTGCGCCATCTCGAACTTGCCGGGCTTGCGCGCCACGGCCCCGGTAAACGCTCCCTTCTCATGGCCGAACAGTTCCGTTTCGAGCAACGTGTCGGGGATCGCCGCACAGTTGATCGCGACAAACGGCGCTTCGGCGCGTGAGCTGAGCGCGTGCAAGGAGCGCGCGAACAGTTCCTTCCCTGTCCCGCTTTCGCCTTCGATCAGAACGGTGGTATCGGTCGAGGCCGCACGCTGCAGCGACGAAAACACTTTTCGAAGCGACGGGTCGTCGCCAACCAGCTGCGGTGCGCCACGGCGGACCGCCAGCTCCTCCTTCATCAGCAGGTTTTCGTTGACGAGTCGACGCTGCTCGAGCGCGCGCGAGACGAGCAGCAGCAGGTGATCCGGATCAACCGGCTTGGCCAGAAAATCCAGCGCCCCTTCCTTCATCGCGGTGACGGCGTCCTCGATGCTGCCGTACGCGGTCATCACGATCACCGGGACATCCGGATCGATCTCCTTCGACGCACGCAGCACGCCGAACCCGTCCCCTTCGGGAAGCCGCAGGTCGGACAGCACCAGTGAAGGCTGCGCCTGCTGCAGCGTTTTCACGGCTTCAGCCTGATCGCGCGCTTCGATCACCGCATGCCCCTGGCGCTCCAGGGCGTGCCGTAACATGGTGCGAAGGGAGTCTTTGTCTTCGACGATGAGGATCTGCGCGGGGGCGGACACGTGCGGTCAGTCTAGCATCATTCGCGACGAGGGCAGGGGAACGGAGGTCACGAGGAGGGAACGGAGGTCACGAGGAGGGAACGGAGTCGCGAAGAGGAAACGGAGTTCACAACGAAGGAACGGGGGTAACGGAGACGAACGAAGAAATGTTTATCTGGTCGGGGAATCGACACTCCCGTCACATGTTCCCGTTCACCGCGCCTCGTGCCATACGACCACGCTCGCGTCGACTCGTGTGACGCCGGGAAGTGCCGCATCGATCGCCGTCACGCGCTGAACAATTGTCTCCACCGCGCGCTTGCCGCCGCGGACGGCGAAGGCCTCGGCATGGATCATCACGACGCCGTTGGTGTCGACGCCGGCATTGCCGTCAAGGTCGCCGGGATCGTCGGCGACCCACACGACGACGTAGGCGGTGGCCACCGGTGCTCCTGGAAGCATGCGTTCCAGCGGTGCGTGCGCGTACAGCCGCCAGACGGGGCGGTCTGGACCGGTTGGATAGACCGAGTCGCTTTCGCTCTGCCGCTTGGCGGTGAGTTGTGCGAGGTTCAAAGTCGAACCGTCCGGCGCCCTGGGCGCGGTCTGCCCGTCGTTGAATTCGGCGGAGAGCGTGGACGAGGACGGCCCGGGCACATCGCGCCAGGTCGCGAGCAGGCGCAGCTCACCAACGGTCCGCTCGACGCCGGCTTCAGCTGAATAGAGGCCCTGTTGCGAGCCGTAGTAGTTCCCGGCCACGAGCGCCTCGGTCGCGACGACGAGCGCGAGCGCCGCACCCAGCGTCGCGATCACGCTGGTCACCATCAGCGTGCACAGCAATGCGCTTCCATGTTGGCACGCCCCGCGCGAGACGGCGCTCATGGCATGACACTCCGCGTAACCATGTTCCTCGGGGCGACGTCAACGGTTGCTTGTTGATCGGTCACCATTCGCGATGACGATCGCGACAGACCAGGCGTCGAGAACGCGGCTCCCCTGCCCCTGAATTCTCCCGACTCCGCTTCGAGTCTGATCGTGAACGAAACCCGGCGAATGCGAAGCAGGTCGACATCGAACCGGCCGGGAGACTGCCCGCAAGCGGGTCCATCGGTGAGCATCGTCTGGGACATCAACTTGGGCGCAGCCCCGCCGAGATTCGCGAGCAGTGAGACTGGCGGAGATCCCGCATATGCGCAGTTCGATTCGCCGGGAGGCGGAGCCGGAATCGATTCCGATCGAGGATCGCCGTAGTAGTCGAAGTGCAATGCGACCACGTGGTCGACGAGAGGCACATCCGATCGGGCGCCGTCGTACATCATCAGCCGCTTGCCCGGTTGATCCAGGTAAAACGTGCGCTGCACAATCGCGGCGGCCACTGCGAGATGTGAGTACGCCCGCGAAAGCGGGCCGACAGGAACGATGCTGTTGGTTGGCGCGTCGACGCTGGCGATGGTAAAGATCTCGTGAGCCCCGCCGACGCCAGTTGGCTCGTAGAGCAAGACGTCGGACCCCGCCACGAAGCCGCACGCGGTTCCCGGACGGCAGCCAGGCGCCGCGCCATCGATCACGATTGGCGATCCGGATGTCGCCATGTCCGAGACGAGGCGCGACTCCGCACCATTCTCGGGTACATGAACCAGACTGATGCGATCCGAGTGAAACGACATGTCAGGGTCGGCCCCAGTCGTGCCGGTTCGAGCCGGGACAATCGGAGCGAACACGCTCACCAACGGCCCGCGGGCAGGGCCACGCGATGGACCGGCCCCGGCGAGCAGGATCTCGCGACGGACGGCCTCTACCGCCACACGAAGACGCTGCTGCAGGTCGGCCATCTCTCCCTGGACACCGGCCGATGCGTGCGTAGCCACCGCGAACTGGAGCAAAACACCGATGAGAACGCCGCTGATCGCGAGCGCGACAAGCATCTCGAGCAGTCCGTAGCCGTGCTCGCCGAAGGATAAGGACGGCCGCATCGTCATTTTCGCGCCTCCATCGTGATAAGCCGCACGGGATTGGCAAGCATCGACGGCACTGACCCACGGGTACCGACAACAACCTCAAACACAAGGACGTTGTCGGGATCGCTGGGCAGTGATCGAACGGCCCAGCGTCGAACATAGACCGCTGCGGGAGGGGGCGCGGTGCCGGTTCCGATCCACTGGCCACCAGCGTCGAGATAGTCCGCGTACCCGATTACGTTTGCTGACAAGGTACCCGGAGGTGACGCCAACAGACCGGGACCATCATCCGTTTCCGGGTGGTTACTGAGATTGGTCGTCACGTCGGACGTCGACATGCTAATCGCTGGCCCGCTCGTTATCGTGTGCGACCAGGTCAACGACCGCAGCTGCTCCATTTTCTCGACAGCCGCCACGGTCTCGACGGTGCGCGCTCGCGACTGCTGGATCGTATGGACGGCCAACTCGAGAACAGCGGCGGCGCCGGCAGCAATCGTGGCCACGATGGCCGAGGCCGTCACCACTTCAAGCAGCGCGAAGCCAGAGACGTTGCGGGGTGTGAGCAATGATCCCATCGGTTTGTCAGCTCGGCGGTGTGCAACCGACGCACCATCAGATGCGGTGACAGAAACTCGAGGACTTTGCTGGGAAAAACGCGAGCCGGGTCAGCGCGCCACGACTGCAGTGTGCAGAATTCGCGATCGGCGGGAGCGGGATACGACGCAGAAAGTGCGTCGGTTCAGCGGAGCCAGCCCGGAGGAACGTTCGCCTTGCGCGCTTCTTCCTCGATGTCGGCGATATCTTTCTTCGCCTGATCGATCTCGCCGGTCACGCGCTGCAGTTCGGCGAGCGCCTTCTGCCGGTCGTCGGCCAGCTTCGCGCGCTGGTATGGGTCGTCGCGATTGACGACGTCGGTCGTGAGGGCGTTGATGCGGCTTTGCAGCGCCTCGGCGAACGCTTCCGCTCGGCGCTGGGCCTCGCGCGCCTGGACCATCCGGTTACGCCACCAGTTTTCGTCCTTCTGCGGGTTTTGCTCGTCTGGCTTTGTCTCGGGTGGTTTCTCGTCGGGAAGTGCGGTCGGAGTCCCTGGTGGAAGCGACGACGCCACGGCGGGCGTACCCGACTTCGGAAGGTCCTTGTCGGAGTAAACCTTCGCCGCGCTCCCCTTCAATGCCTTACGCCGCTCCTGCTCTTTCTGGGCCAGTTCGACGAGGGACGGCGTTTGCGCGACCGCGACGCCTGCCCGCAGGCAAAACAGCGTGGCAAGCCCGGCGGTCGTCATCCTCGCGAAAATGTTGATGCTCATATCATGGCGACGTTTTCAAAAATCAGTCGCGAGCTGAATCGGAGGGCGGCGTGGACGAAGAGGCAGTCGCTCCGGTCAGTTCGGCGATTCGCGCACGTACTTTATCGGCATCTGGCGCCGCCGGCGACAGCCGCAAGTATTCCTGGTACGCGGCCGCCGCGTCGGCCGGCTTCTGGAGCCGCTCGAAACTGATGCCCAGCGCTTTCCGGAACGACGCGTCGTCTGGCTGCAGGTTAATCGCTTTCTGATACTGCTCGACCGCCGCCGGCTCGTCGCCCTTCTTATGCAACGACAGCGCCAGATTGAACGTCGTCACATAGTCGTCGGGGAGGAGCTGTTGTGCGCGGCGGTAACCGTCGATCGACTCGTCGAGTCGACCGACCAGGCCCAGTGCACGGGCGAGGTTGAACTGATACGTCCATTGATCCGGAGACAATGACACGGCACGCTGCAGGTACGGAATCGCATCTGCCGGACGATTCATCTTCACCAGAACTTGACCGAGATTGCTCAGCGAGTCAGCGTCCTGCGGGTTCTTCTCAATCGCTGCCTGATACTGGGCCAGCGCCGCTGCGTAGTCGCCGCCCTGATAGGCGGCCGCTCCGGCTCCCGCCGCATCGAGGAACGGGCGATCGCGACCGACCTGCGGCAGTGGCGCAGCCTGCTGACTGACTTCGACTGGCGTCTGCCGCCGTGCTGCCGCTGTCGCGGGTGCGGTGGCCAGTCGCGCCGGCGCCGCCCTCGTTCCGACCGCGCGCCAGATCCACAAGCCACCGACAACTGCCACGAACGCGCCGAACATGATCGCCGCAATCTTCGCCAGCTTGCGGCTCTCTGCCGCCTCGCGAGCGGGATCCGCAACTTTGATGAACGCACGGCATCTCGGACAGCGGTCTCGTCCAGGGCGCAGTTTGGTGCCGCAGTTCTCGCAAACGATGGCCTTCGACATTACCTGATTTCCCGCCACGACAGAATGCGCACACCGACCTGCCCGATGCCGTTGTTGAAGTCCTCCGGATCGCCAAACGCCTCGACCCGTGCGC
>JBPYFA010000219.1:0-9722 GCA_051986585.1 Vicinamibacterales bacterium
CGAAGAGTACTCGCCCGCGGATGTTTGTGCTTCGCTGCTCGGTGAACTACGCCGTCCGCTTCAGGTGTCATGGCAACCCCGCGAGAAGAACCCTTGCGAAGGGTTCGCCATTTGACCTGAAAAGAACAGCTCGATCGAGGCCGTCACGCAGTCGGGCGCTTATCGCCGGACGACTGAAGGACATAGCGGCACGATCAGAATTGTCAAACGCGCATACGCCTGAGGTCGGTATCCGCGATCAGGTGTTGGGTTTCAACGCAGCCGGGTAGATTCTGCGCAGTGGAGATAACGGAGGGTGCGGAGGTAACGGGGTTCACAACGAAGGAACGAAGTTAACGGGGACGAACGGAGAAAATGCTCCGGTTCATCCACCAGACCGAACTCTTTGGTGGACGGACCGGAGCATTACCTTCGTTCGTCTTCGTTAGCTCCGTTCCTTCGTTGTGAACTCCGTTCTCTCCGTGCCCTCCGACACCTCCAGTTCTCAGTTCTTGATCGCGCGCGTCATCAGGTAATCCTGATGCACAGCATTCTGGTCGTAGTACTGCGCGCTGAGCGCGTCATAGGCGGCGCGGAATTGCGCGAGCTTGTCCGGGTCTGAGCTCGACAAGGTCTCGACCAGCTTCACCATCGGTCCCCCCGTGCGTTCGGTGAAATCTCGGAAATGGGGAATGCTCAAGGCCGGCGCCAGGAGGCGATCGCGGTCGAAGACGATGTCGCGAACGGCGGAGCCAAGCCGTTCGCGGATGATCGACGGATCTCCCCACTGCGGTGGCGGTGAGACGCCCGGCGGAGGCGGTGGCATGTACTGACTTACCAGGGCGAACATCCGCCCGATGAACAACTCCGGCGGCCAGGTCGAGAACGCAATCGTGCCGCCGCGCTTCAGGACACGCAGCATTTCAGCGATCGCGACATCCGGACGCGGAGCGAACATATGGCCGAATTGGCTGACGACCACGTCAAACGTCTCGGGCTCGAACGGCAGCTTTTCGACATCCCCCTCGTGCCAATCGATGTCGACGCGCGCCAATGCTGCATTGGCGCGCGCGACCTCGAGCAGCTCTGGCGTGAGATCGAGTCCAGTCACTCGGGCACCAGTGCGCGCGGCGGTGACGGCGACGACGCCGGTCCCACAGGCGACGTCGAGCACCCGCATGCCGCTCCTGATTCCCGCGTGGTTGACGAGA
The DNA here is from genome assembly GCA_051986585.1 of Vicinamibacterales bacterium. GTDB lineage: Bacteria > Acidobacteriota > Vicinamibacteria > Vicinamibacterales > 2-12-FULL-66-21 > JALZOC01. The sequence continues at coordinate 1,191 of JBPYFA010000219.1, forward strand.
CGCCCCGCCGGTATCGTCGTGAACATCTGCAGCGGCGCGAAATACGCCCAGCCTGCCCGCTGCATAGCCTTGAACTTATCCAAACCTTCCGTCATCTAGCCCTCCGTCACCCCTCCGCGTCGACGGCGGCGATGAGCGCCTTGATGTAGCCGAAGGTATACGCGAATGCCTGCGCACCTTTGGCGTCGCCGTCAATCGCCGGCACGTGGTCCGGCATCATCATTCCGTCGAATCCCACTTCCTTATAGACGCGCATCGCCTTCAACATGTCGACGTCACCATCGTCGATGAACGTCTCCTGGAAGTGCAGGAATCCACCGTGGATGTTCCTGAAATGCACGTTGAAAATCTTCTTCCGCGATCCGAAATAGCGGATCACGTCGTAGATTTCCTGCCCCGGCTTGGCCAGCATTTCGCTGACCGTGCCCTGGCAGAAATTCAGTCCGTGGTACGGGCTCGGAGAAATCTCGATGAAGCGTTTGAGGCCGTCAACGCTGCCGAGCACGGTCTCGATTCCGCGGAAGCCCTTGCCGCGAGGCATGCCGGGATCCTGGGGATGGCACGCCAGTCGAACTTTGTATTCCTGCGCCACCGGGATCACGCGGGTGAGAAAGTAAGTGATTCGCTCCCAGTACAAATCGGCGCCGACGGCGCCCGCTTCGGTGAGCGGCGGGTCCTGCTTCGCTTCGTCGTAGATGAAGGTGCTGTAGCGCGCGCCGCCGCGGCCAGGCGTGCTGGTCGTTCGCGGAACACCGAGATAGGTGAGGTTGTATTTAAGCGCGGGAATGCCGGCGCGCGATGCGTTGCGGATCATCTGACAGATGTTTTCGATCTCGCGCTCGCGTTCCGGGCTCTTGCCGAGCAGGATGTTCGGGTTCTCTGCGCGTGCGATCGGGTTCGAGCTCATTGGCAACGGCACCATGTCGAGGGTGATGCCGAAATGCTCGACCCGTTCGCGTAAGCGCGTGAGTCCTTCGACCGACCACTGGTCATCGAACTGGGCGGATGGCAGGCGGCTGCAGATGTGATTCACGCCGAGCGCCGCAAGCACACCGAGCACGTCGTCTGCAGAATCGTGCTGCGTGCCGACCTTCATCAGCGCCTTGGTCGCCGGTTTCTTTGCCGCGTCCCGCGACGGTTCGGGTCGGCTGGCGTCAGTCGCTGCGGCGCTGGCTGAATGGCCGGTAGCCATGCCGATGCCGGCGAGCCGCACGAAATCGCGTCGATGCAGGTTCATGAGTTTCTAGGCTCCGGTGGGTGACGCCTTCAGCCTGGCCGCAATTTTCCGCCACATCGGAAGCGACGCGCGCAGTTCCTCCATCTCTTCGGATCGAAGCGGGACGAGCGGCGGCCGCACGGTCCCGCCCGTAAGGCCGACCATCGTCATCAGCTCCTTCATGACCGTCACTTCGTGCCCCTTCCGCCGTGCGCGCATCGCATAGAGAGGCACGACGTACTCGGTCATCATTCGCTGCAGCGCGGCCGAATCACCGCGACTGCCGGCGTCGTGCAGCTGCAACGCAAGCTGGGGGGAGACGTTGGCGATGCTCGACGTGAACGCACGGATGCCGATTGCATAGTACGCGGGGACCATATCGTCCCCCGCGCCGCCAATCCATCGCAGGCGATCGCCGACGCGTTCCTTGATCATTTGCAGGCGGCGAATGTCCCCTTGTCCATCCTTCCACGCGATGAGCGTGGGAACGCTGGCGGCCAGCCGATCGACCAGGGCTGCGCCTGGATGGAACCAGTCGCGACTGTAGATCAGCAAGCCAAGCGGCGTTGCCTGGCCGATCGCGGCGTAGTAATTGAGGAGGCCTTCTTCTTCAGCGCCGGGATAGTACGGAGGAAAGACCAGAATTCCGCTGGCCCCCGCGCCGGCTGCCTCTCTGGCAAGCTCGCTACCCAACGCCGTGTTGAACCCAGTTCCAGCGATGACGGGCACCTGCCCGCGGCTTTCCTCGACGATCGCACGGACCACGGCGACATGTTCGCTGGGCGTGAGCGAGTACAACTCACCGGTCCCGCCTGCCGCGACGATGGCGGCGAGCGGATGCTCGAGCATGGCTCGAACGTTATGCCTCAGACCGTCGAGATCGATCGACAGGTCGGGACGAAATGGCGTGACCGGAAACCCGATCACGCCGGCGAGCATCTCGCGAAGCCGGGCGGGGGAGAGGGGCATATGAGTCGGAATCATAGCCGGGATCAGGTAAATGCTGAATGTTGAATGCTGAATGTTGAATGCCGAATGCCGAATGCCGAATGCTGAATGTTGATTGCCGAATGGTGATTGCCGAATGGTGATTGCCGAATGGTGATTGCCGAATGTTGATTGCTGAATGCCGATTGTGCGGATTCGTGAGTGTTGATGGCTGTTCCACAATTCCAGCTTCTTCATTGACTTCCATCGATAAACGATGCATCGTTAAACAGCTTACATGCGCAATAAACATTCGATCAGTGCCGAACTGCTGCCCGGAACGCTGGAGATGCTCATTCTCAAGACGCTGACGCGTGGTGCCGCACATGGCTATGGGATCGCCCGGCACCTGGAGACGATGTCGGCCGACGTCCTCCAGGTGGGCGAGAGCTCGCTCTATCCGGCGCTCCAGCGCCTGCTGGTCAACGGGTGGGTGACTGCCGAATGGGGAGAGACGGATCTCAAACGCCGGGCCCGTTTCTATCGAATTACCGCTGCCGGCCGGAAGCGGCTCGCGGCGGAATCCGCCGGCTTCGACCGGTTGGTCAGCGCCATCAGCACGATCATGCAGGCAGGGTGACGTGTGACGATCTGGACCGCGCTTCGCAACAAGCTCCGGTATCTCGCCGGCGGGGGGCGCATCGATCGTGATCTGGCGCAGGAACTCGACTTTCATCGCGACATGCTGACCGCGGACCAGGAGCGGCTTGGCTACAGCCACGAAACGGCGCTGCTGAATGCGAGGCGGAAGATGGGCAACACCGCATTGATGACCGAATACTCCCGCGACGCGTGGATCATCAGCTGGATCGACACGCTGAACCGCGACGTCCGTTACGCCTGTCGATCGTTTGCGCGAAACCCTGGCTTTACGCTGGTCGCCTTGTTGACGCTCGCCCTCGGCATCGGCGCCAATACCGCGATCTTCCGTCTCGTCGATGCCGTCATGCTGCGGTCGCTACCGGTGAAGAATCCCGAGCAACTGCTCGCCATTCGCGGCTCGTTTTCCTACTGGCGGTTCGAGCAGATCCGCGATCGGAACGACGCGTTTCGCGCCACCGTCGGGGTGCGCTCGTTCGACGACGTGACTGTGACCTCCGCGGATCAGCCGCTCGGGCGCGTGACGGCGGAACTGGTGAGCGGAAACTATTTCGATCTGCTCGGTGTTCAGCCAGTTCTCGGTCGTGCGATTACTCCCGATGACGATCGCGTAGCGGGCGCGGGTCCCGTGGCCGTGATCAGCTATGGATTCTGGCAGCGGGCATTCGCTGGATCACACGACGCCCTCGGTCGCACGATTGCTCTCAAAGCGGGCGTGGTCGGTGGCGGAACCAGTGGCTTCGAGCCCGATGCGCCGAATGCGCCGCATCAGGACACGATGCCGGTCACCATCATCGGGATCGCTCCCCAGGAATTTTTCGGCGACACGGTCGGCCGACTGATCGACGTGTGGGTGCCGATCACGATGCAGCCGGCGCTGATGCCGGGTCGCGCGTGGCTCACGCGCCGCACGGCGTCGTGGGTGAACATCTTTGGCCGCCGGAAAGAAGGTATTACCGACGAGCAGGCGCGCGAGTCGCTGACGCGAACCTACCGGCTGATTCGAGCCGACGAGATCGGATCGACGATCACCGAGACGCAGCGCCGCAACCTTGCCAACCTGCGGTTGACCGTCGACCGAGGCGAGAAGGGATTCGGTCAGATTCAGCGTCAGTTCTCGAAGCCGCTGTGGATCTTGATGACCGTCGTCACGCTCGTGCTGCTGATCGCCTGCCTGAACGTGGCCAATTTGCTGCTGGCCCGGGCGACCGCTCGCCAGCAGGAAATCTCGATGCGCCTGTCGCTCGGTGCGAGCCGCGCGCGGATCGTCCGGCAGCTCTTGACCGAGAGCCTGCTGCTCGCGGGAACGGGCGGACTGCTCGGCCTCGCCATTGCCGCCGTCGGCGTCCGGGTGTTGATCACCCTCGTGTCGGGAGAGTCGCAGCAGATTGCGCTTCGGCTGTCCCCCGATGCGCGAGTCCTCGGTTTCACCATCGCGATCTCGGTGCTGAGCGGAATCATCTTCGGACTCGTGCCGGCTCTCTTCGGGACTCGGCGCGAGCTTCAGCACATGCTGAAGGACTCGTCGCGAACTGCCGGCCGCAGCCGAAGTGGCGCCGCCAAGGCGCTCGTCACCATTCAAATTGCCGTGTCTCTCGTGCTGCTGGTTGCGTGCGGGTTGTTCCTGCGCACGCTCTACAACCTGAAAGTGCAAACCGTCGGCTACGATCGCAGCGGCCTCGTCCTCGTCCGCGTCGATCCGGTTGCCGCCGGTTACAAAGGGGATGAGCTCGGACGCGCGATGGTTTCGCTGATGCACCGCTTTGCGGCGCTGCCCGGTGTTCGCTCTGCGACGTTCTCCGAGAATGGTCTCTTCAGCGGAACAGAGTCCGGGACGCCAATCAGCGCCGAAGGCTTTACCCCCGCCTCCGACGAGGACCGCGTCGCACGATTCGATCAGGCCGGGCCTGGCTACTTCACGAACGTCGGGATTCCGATCACGCTGGGCCGCGATTTTGCGGAGCGCGACGGCCCCGGAGCGCCGCGGGTGACGATCATCAACGACACCATGGCGCGGTTCTACTTTCCGAACCAGAACCCGATCGGCAAACACATCGATGTGAAGGGGCCGAGCGACGTCACCCTGGAAGTCGTCGGTGTCGCGCGCGATGCCCAGGACCACGATCTCCGCAATCTGCCGCTGCGGCGTTTTTACGTCTCCTACATGCAGCCAATCGACGGCATCACGACCGCCAACTTCGAAGTGCGCGCCGCCGGCAGCATGGGCGCGCTTTTCGGACCGATCCGATCCGAGGTCGCTGCGTTCGATCCCAAACTGCAGGTGCTCAGCGTGAAGACGGCGCAATCGCTCGTCGACGACAGCATCCTGACCGAGCGGCTGATCGCGAAGCTGTCGACCGTCTTCGCCGGCCTCGCCCTGGTGCTCGCCGCGATCGGTCTGTACGGTGTGATGTCCTACACCGTCGCCCGCCGAACGACCGAAATCGGATTGAGGATGGCGCTTGGCGCCCAGCGGTCCAGAGTCGCCACCATGGTGCTTGGCGACATCCTCCGGCTGATCGTGATTGGGACCGTCGTCGGCGTGATCGCCGCGCTGCTGCTCGCGCGATTCGTCGACAGTTTGCGATTCATGGACAATCTGATGTTCGGGCTGAAGTCTCACGATCCAGCGACCATCGGGGTGTCGGCCGCGGTGCTCGCGGTGATTGGCCTGGTTGCCGGCTATCTGCCAGCACGGCGTGCTGCCCGAATTGATCCGATCCTGGCACTGAGGGCGGAATAGCGGCCGCGTACTCCTCCAACGGCCGGTTGATGCGGCCGCTCTTCCGCTTTTTTCGTGTCGGGCGTGGCCTCCTTTCTAGAGTGAGCGCAGGAAGTTCAACAGATTCTGCTTGTCGGTCTCCGACAGCTTCTTGAAACGTTGCGTCACGGTGTTGCCTTCGGAGGCCGGGCTCTGGTGCGCGTTGATCGCGGTGATGAGATCGGACGCACGGCCGTCGTGGAGGAAGTAGACTCGCTGTCCCAGGCCCCACAACGGAGCGGTTCGGAATTCCCGCGGACCTGCCTCACCTTGACTGACCCCGTCGGCGAGGCCTGTGCCCATGTCGTGCAGCATCAGGTCTGAGTAGAGGTTGACGTCCTTGTTTGCGAGCGCTGCAATCTGAGAACTTCCCGTCTTCATCGACGGCGTGTGACAGGCCGCGCAGCCGACCGAACTGAACAGATTCTTTCCAGCCTCGATTGACGCCCCCTGATCCGGGGTCGGCACCGCCGGCGCGGGCGGGGCCATCAAGCGCATGAACATCGCGAACTTTTCGACGGCGCTCAACATGTCGTGGGGATCGGGAGCCGTCAGATTCGCCACGCTATTCGGTTGCGAGGCGAACGCACACTCGGGCTGCTCCTCACGCTCCGTCTGGAACAGATCGTTGGTTACGCCCATCTCGACGTTGTAGGCTTCGCCCGAGAAGATCAGCAGCGACTTGTTCTGCGCCTTCCATCCGAAGCGGGCAATGGTGCCGTCGTTGCCGTTCCTGTTCATCTGGCCGGTCAACGTTCGACCCGACACGTTGAAGTTCGGTCGTCCTGCGATGCCCAGGGTGCTCCGGAGTGCAGCTGTACTTGCCTGGTTCGCGAGCAGCGTCGCGTCCGGAATCATCTCGATCAGGCCGGCACCGAATACCGGCGTCGGGATGCGGAAGATCACATTGCCCTTCGAGACCTGCGACTCGAAGTCGGGCTGGACGAGCGTGCAACCTGTTGCCCCAGCTCGGCCGGTGAGCGTGAATAGCGCGTGGACGCCCCCGTCCGCACTGCCGTCTGGATTCTTGACGAACCTGGCCTCGCGAACAGGACCATTCAGCTGCAAGAACGACGGCACCGTGTCTGTGCCTCCGTCTTTGTTGGCGAACGCGATCTGCGGATTGATCGCGGGACTGCTTCCGCCAAGCGCCGGCTGGCTGTGACAGCCGCCGCAGCTATCGAGATTCATCCTCGGGCCCATGCCCTGGTCGATTGCTTCCGATTCCTCGAACTCCACTTTCCCGGCGTCGAAGTAACCGCGCTCGTACGGTGTCAGGTCGGCGAGCGCGTCGCCTGCTCCCGCAGCGCCCCCACGGACGCCCGGGTCGCTGGCGACGAACTGCGGTGACTGCGAGGAAATTCGAACCTGGAACGTGCATACGGCGATGCCTGCCATCACCAGAATCGCCGTTGTCGATGCCGAGAGTGTCCGCGTGACAGCCGCACCACTCCCATCACGACGAATGTTGCTCGTCTTCATCGTGTCCCCCTGTGGTGGCCGTGGAGTGGCTGGCAACGTGGCAATGAGTCGGCCAACGTCGATCAACCGGTGCGTTTCTGCGCGATGAGACCAAATCGCGTGCGGTTTCGGCAGGCAAGCGTCGCGGATGGGAACGCTGCGGCGGGAAGCAAATACACGGCGGCGCGCGAGCGCCGATCGCACGATCGGCGTTTTGTTCAGGAATGCCGAGAAAATCGTCGACAGGGGCAGAGCAGCGATGCGTGTAGCGTGATGGCTTCCCGTCTTGGAAAACAACAACGCCCTCGCGAGGGGCCCGATTGGCTGGTTCCGTGATCGGCCAGTCGTACCGGGCGAATACGTGGTCAGGTGGCGCGAAGGCTTGGCTGAGCGACGTCGACCTACGAGTGCGCAGGACGGCAGCGAATCGGTTTATGATGCCGCGCATGAACAGTCACTCCTGCCGGAACGCCGCCGTCGTGATCGCCGTGGCTCTGCTGTTCTGTGGGTCGTTGGTTGCGACTCGCGCGCAAGGCCGAAGTGCAAACGCAAAGAACAATCCGGACGAACAAGAGTGGATCCAGTTGTTCAACGGTCGCAATCTGGACGGCTGGACGCCGAAGTTCACGCACCACGATCTGGGTGAGAACTTCAACGACACGTTCCGTGTTGAAGACGGCTTCCTGAAGGTGCGCTACGACAAGTGGCAGAAGTTTACCGATGAGTTCGGTCACCTCTTTTACAAGGAGCCGTTCTCCTATTACCGGCTCGCGGCCGAATACCGATTTGTCGGAGAGCAGGTGCACACGGAGCGCACCGATCTGACGTGGGCGATTCGCAATAACGGGTTGATGATTCATTCCCCGGCGCCGCAGACGATGATGAAGGACCAGGATTTTCCGATCTCGATCGAAGTGCAGCTGCTCGGCGGGTTGAGCAACGGCAAGCCTCGAAGCACGGCGAACGTCTGCACTCCCGGGACGAACATTGTGATGAACGGCGCCTTGCACACCCAGCACTGCACCAACTCGACGTCGAAAACCTATGACGGCGATCAATGGGTGCGAGTCGAAGTGGAAGCACACGGCGACGAAAACCTCCGCCACATCGTCGAAGGCCAGACGGTGCTCGAATACTCCAAGCCGCAGATTGGCGGTGGCCAGGCGAGTCCGACCGATCCCAAGGTGAAGGTCGATGGTACGCCGCTGACCGGAGGATACATTTCGCTCCAGGCCGAAACCGCGCCCATCGATTTCAGGAAAGTCGAGTTGCTGAACCTCGAAGGCTGCATGGATGCGAAGGCGTCGAATTACAAAAAGTATTTCGTGAAATCGGCTCCTGCAAAATGCCGATACTGATTTAGAATGCTTAGCATCGCGGCAATCTAAATACAGCTGAGCTGGCGACGTGGTGGCGGCAGAACTGTTGAGCCTTGATACGTCGGCGGTCATATCTTCATTGGGCGACCCTCTTCGTATCTCTAACCACCCCCAATAACACACCGAAA
>JBPYFA010000220.1:0-5286 GCA_051986585.1 Vicinamibacterales bacterium
GTGGTCAAGGCGTTCGAGAAGTACGGCGTGCTGAACGAGCGCGAGCTGCACGCCCGCTATGAAGTGGCCGTCGAGCAGTACAACAAAACCGTCAACATCGAAGCCCAGCTGATGGTGCTGATGGCCAACCGCTACATCCTGCCGGCGGCATATCGATACCAGGGCCAGGTCGCGCAGAGCGTATCGGCCGTCAAGGCGGCCGGTGGGACGGTCAAGGAAGGAAAGAAGGCGCTCGACAAGCTCGTGTCGCTGACCGAGGACTTCAAGGGCACGGTCGACAAGCTGCAGTCGTTGCTCGAGCACGACGCGAACGGCGACGCCGAGAAGCACGCGAAGTACTTCCGCGACAAGGTCATTCCGACGATGGTCTCGCTGCGCGAAATCGGTGACCAGCTCGAGTGCGTTGTCCCGCACGACCTCTGGCCGCTGCCGACGTACAGGGAAATGCTCTTTGTGAGGTAGTCCGCTCAGTTAACGACAGCACCGCTAGGACAAACAGGAGAAAGGAGAAGGGAGAACGGCAATTATTCTCCTCTCTCACTTCTCCTGTTTCCTTTTCAACGTGGGTCCGCTCTAGGGCTTCTCGAATTGCCCGCTCTTCGCCGATCGGTAAATCGCTTCGATGATTGCGACGCTCGGTCTCGCCTCTCGCGCGTCACACGCCGGTGTGCCGTTGGTTTGGATCGCGCGAATGAAGTCTTCAAAAATTCGTTGATGCGGCACGGCGTCGCTGACGGTTGCGGATGCCGCGTTCTCCGGCGGTGGTTCGGCGGCAGCAGCCTTTGAGGGTTCTGTCCCACGCAGATCGATCGCGGCGAGCCTGTCGCTGTCCAGGATCAGCGTTCCCTCCGATCCGCTGACATCAATCCGCCGCGCGTACCCCGGATACGACGACGTCGTCGCCTCGATGATCCCGAGCGCCCGGTTCTCGAACTCGAGAACCGCGCCGGCCGTGTCTTCCGTCTTGATCGAATGGAGCAGTGTCCCCGTGCGCCCGGCGACGCGCGCCACTGGCCCGAACAACCACTGCAGGACGTCGACTGTGTGGATGGCCTGGTTCATCAGCGCCCCGCCGCCGTCGAGCGCCCACGATCCACGCCACTTCGAGGTCGCGTAATACTCGGGCGGACGATACCAGCGGACGTGTCCGGCAATGAAAATCGGTTTGCCAAGCTTGCCGGACACGATCAGGTGCTTCATCGCCGCGATGTCGGGCTTCAGGCGGTCCTGAAAGAAGACGCCGACTTTCACGCCGGCGCGATCGGCCGCGTTGATGACGCTGTCGACCTTGGCGGTAGTGACGTCTAGTGGCTTTTCAGAGAGCACGTGCAGTCCGCGGCCGATCGCGGCCACAGCCTGCTCGGCGTGCACACCCGAAGGCGTCCCAATCGCCACGATGTCGAGCGGCCGGTGATCGAGGAAGCGATTCAGATCGTCGTAGGCCGTGCCGCCGTACTTGGCGGCCATCTGTTCGGCCTTCGCACGGTTGGTGCCGCACACCGCCGCGATCTCGACGCCCGGGATGCCGAGCGCTGCGCGTGCGTGCGTATCGCTGATGTTGCCGGCGCCGAGGATTCCGACCTTCACGAGAGGCGCCGAATCTTGATGTTACGGAACCAGACCTGGTCGCCGTGATCCTGTAGGAGGATGTGAGCGTTCTGGCGCTTGCCGAAGCGCTCGATCCCTTTGAACTTGCTCTTCTCGATCGCCGCATTGAGCGCCGGGCTGTTCAACTCGTATTGCAGCACCTTCTTGCCGTTCAACCAGTGCTCGACGGTCTGACCGTGGACCACGATACGCGTCGTGTTCCACTCGCCGGCTGGCTTGAGCGGCCGATCGTTGGCCGGCAACACATCGTAGAACGCGGCGGTCTGGCGATGCGGTCCAACCTTCGCATCTGGATGGCGCTCGTCGTCTATCACCTGATACTCGTGGCCGATTGCTGTGTCTCGGTCCTCGAGAACGAAATACTTGACGCCGCTATTACTGCCAGGAGCCACCTTCCAGTCGACCAACAACTCGAACTGCTCGAATGTGTCCTTGGTAATGATGTCGCGCTGGCCGTGCGTGTCTTTTCCGTTGTCGGCGGGAAGTGTCAGCGTCCCATCGACCACCTTCCACCGCGAATCCACCGCGTCAGGCTTCTTGTAGCCGCGCCAGCCGTCGAGCGAATGGCCATCGAAGAGCAGGATCCAGCCGGCCTTCTTTTCAGCGTCGGTCAGTATGTTCAGCTTGGTTCCACTGTCTTGGGCCGCTATCAGGCTGCTGACAAACACAGCCGTTCCGAACGCGGTCACAACCAGTCGCCGTAGTGGCATCGAATACTCCAGAAGTGATACAAACTCTATCGCCAAATTCAAGGTTCTACTAGATTCTCCGTGGTTCTACAAGGTCATGGCAGGTTCGGTTCCCGGGTTCGACATGGTTGACAGGACTCTGCAACGTGCCGGCCGCTGAGGAGAGCATACAGTGACCAGATTGCAAAAAGTGTCGTGCGTAAGTGCGCTTCTCCTTGTCGGTTTCTTGGCGAATGGTGCAGCCCAGACCCAGCGTGTGCAGCTGCTGGTCAACGAGGCTGGCCGTCGGGTCGATGTCCTCATCGACGGCAAGCCGTTCACCTCCTACATCTGGCCGACGACGCTCAAAAAGCCGACGCTGTTTCCGTTGCGCACGGCGACCGGCACGATTGTGACGCGGGGATATCCGCTCGAGCCTCGCCCGAACGAACGAGTGGATCATCCGCATCACGTCGGGCTCTGGATGAACTCCGGCGACGTCAACGGCCTTGATTTCTGGAACAACTCGGACGCGATCAAGCCTGAGCAGCAGCCGAAGATGGGCACCGTCTTCCATCGCAAGATCGTGTCGGCTAATGGCGGTGCCGATAAAGCGACCCTTGTCGTCGAGACCGAGTGGGTCAAGCCGGATGGAAACCCGCTCGTCAAGGAACACACCGAGTTCGTGTTCCGCGGCAACCCGAAGTCGCGCACGATCGATCGCACGACGACGTTGACCGCGCTCAAGGAGCGCGTGGTCTTCAAAGACAACAAGGAAGCGTTTTACGGCATGCGCGTGGCGCGGGAACTCGAACTGCCCTACGACAAGGCGGAAGTGCTGACCGACGCAACTGGCAAGCCGACGTCGAAGCCGGTGATGGACAACACCGGCGTCAGCGGCCAATACACGAGCAGCGAAGGGAAGCAGGGCGACGCTGTGTGGGGCCAGCGCGCACGCTGGATGATGCTCACCGGTACGATCAAGAACGAACCGGTGACGATTGCGATGTTCGACAATCCCTCGAACCCGAACTTCCCCGCGTTCTGGCACGCGCGCGGCTACGGATTGTTTGCCGTCAATCCGCTGGGTGAGAAGGTGCTGCCGGGCGGCGGTCAGCGCGATTTCGATCTGACGTTGGAGCCCGGGAAATCAGTGACGTTCCACTACCGCGTTCTGATCCTCGAGGGCACTGCCAAGCCTGCGGAGATGGAGAAGGCCTACCAGGAGTTTTCGCCGCAGACGAGCACGAAATAATCCGGGATCAGGGATCCCGCACCCCGGATCCCGGATCCCGGATCCGTTAACTAAAAGACGATCTTCGCCGCCAGCTGCACCTCTCGCGGCAGGTTATTCTGGCTGGTGACCTTTCCGAAGTTTGCGTTCGTCGGATCGGTATTCGCGTCGTTGTAGACGACCCGGTTCAAGGCGTTCAAGATCTCGACGTTGAACTGCATTCGCACGCGCCCCTGCAGCGGCACCTGTTTCACAATCGACATGTCCCACAGATTCAGGAACGGGCTGCGCAGACCGTCGACACGCGACGGGAAGTAACGAATGTTGTTGGCCAGGCGGATGCGCGTGTCGGCCCGCTGCTTTACTGGATCGTCGACCCCATTGGTTTGCACCGCGGCATCATGGAAGTAGAAGCCGCTGATGTCCCACACCGGCGCATCGACGTTGCTGCTGTAGGTGGCCTTCAACGAACTCAGATCGCCGTTGAAGTAGATGTTCCGCCCCGCGAAATCGAGCGGCCGGCCGCTCTGCAGCTGGCCAATCGCGTTCACGCTCCACCCGCCGATCAACGCGTTGGTCAACCCTGACGCGCTGCCGCCCCATTTCTTTCCGTTGCCGAAGGGCAGCTCGTAAAGAATGCTGGCAGTGACTCTGTGTGGCACGTCGTCGCGGGCCAGGCGATTTTCGTAGCCGCTATCGGTGGGGTTCAGCTTGAAGATGCGCTCGGTGTAATGCGACCAGGTGTAGGTGCCAATGATCGAGTAGCCCTTCGTAAAGCGCTTCTCCAGACTGACCTGCGCAGAGTTGTACTGGCTGTTTCCGTCGGTTGCATTTGACGGCACGCTGGTGAACTGCGGATACGGCCGAAGCAGATTGGAGCGCGCGGTGTTTGCACCGTTCTGCCCGGTCGGCAGCAGGCCGGCGAACGGGTTCGGCACCTGAGTCGCGAGGAAGTCGATGACTGCCTGATCGCGCGACCGGTTGGTGGACAGGTATTGTGCCGGAATGTTGTCCAGTTCGATGTCGGTCATCAAATCGTATCCGTGGCTTCCCACATAACCAGCCTCCATGAGCCACTGACCTGGCAGCTCTCGCTGCACCGTCAGCTGATACCGCAGGAGCTGCGAGTTTTGCAGGTCGAGTGGCACCCATCGCGAGAGGCCCTGTCCGAGAAACGTGTTGGGTCCAAGAGAGTTCCCAACCGGCTGCAACACTCCGACCGGGAATGGATTGGTCAGCGTTGACTGAAAGGTCAGGCCGTTGTTCGTGGTGGCAGTGAAGGGCGTCGACTGCGAATAGCCCATCTGATTCGTCCCGGCGATGATGAAAGGCACCACATACACGCCGGTGCCGCCGCGAAGCACCGTTTTGTCGTTGATTTTGTACGCGAATCCCGCACGAGGCTGAATGCCGTTCCGATCGGTATTCCAGAAACCGGGATTGCTGTCGGAGGCGAACAGCACGCCACCGCGCGCTTGCCACTGCGCTGCCGGAATCACATCTGGCTTGGCGGCATAGGCCGCTTCAGCTGCGCTCGTGATCGTCAACAGCGCCCCTGGATCGAACCCGCGCACGTTGCGGTTCTGTGCGTCGGTCGTCGCCGCCTCATAGTCGTAGCGGAGTCCGAGATTGACCGTGAGACGATTGGAGAGCTTCCAGTCATCCTGGACGAAGACCGCCTGATACCACGTGTCGTTCAATCTCGTGCCGTTGATGTCAATCCCACCGCCGGTCGGATAGCCGAGGAGAAAAGTAGCGACGTCCTGAAAATTCTGC
>JBPYFA010000221.1:0-4007 GCA_051986585.1 Vicinamibacterales bacterium
TTCGGCATTCGGCATTCGGCATTCGGTATTCAGCATTCGGTATTCAGCATTCGGTATTCAGCATTCAGCAATCACCATTCAGCACTTTCGGGATCACTCCCATGATTTCTGCCGAGAAAATTCCCAATAACGTCGGGCTTTCGGACAACAAGCGGCTGCAGCGTGCGCTCGAGCACTGGCAGCCGCAATATATCCAATGGTGGAAAGACATGGGGCCGCAGGGTTTCCAGGACTACCACCAGGTTTACGTCCGGACCGCGGTAAGCGTCGATCCGTCCGGCTGGGCGCATTTCGAGTACGTGAAGCTTCCCGAGTACCGGTGGGGGATCTTCCTCGCCGACCCGGTTCACGATCGGCGCATCGGCTTCGGGGATTTCGCCGGTCAACCGGTTTGGCAGGAGGTGCCGGGCGAGTTCCGGAACCAGCTGCGCCGGTTGATCGTGACGCAAGGCGACACCGAGCCCGGCAGCGTCGAGCAGCAGCGATGGCTGGGGCAGCGCTGCCCGAGCATGTACGATCTGAGAAACCTGTTCCAGGTGAACGTCGAAGAAGGGCGTCATCTGTGGGCGATGGTCTACTTGCTGCACTCGTATTTCGGCCGCGACGGCCGCGACGAAGCGGAAGAACTGCTCGCGCGGCAGAGTGGCAACCGCGACAAGCCGCGCATCCTCGACGCCTTCAACGAGCCGATCGAGAACTGGCTCGACTTCTTCATGTTCACCATGTTCACCGATCGCGACGGCAAGTCCCAGCTGCTGTCGCTGTCGGAGAGCTCACTCGATCCGCTTTCGCGCACGACGCGGTTCATGCTGACCGAAGAGGCGCACCATATGTTCGTCGGTGAAACGGGCGTCGCGCGCATCGTCGAGCGGACGTGCCAGTTGATGAAGCAGGCCGGCTATGCCGAAGATGTGCGCAAGCTCGGCGGCATCGATTTACCGACGATTCAGAAATTCATCAACCTGTGGTTCAGCCTGAGCCTCGATCTTCACGGCAACGAGGTCTCCACCAACGCGGCGTCGTACTTCGGCAACGGGCTCAAGGGGAGAGCGCAGGAGGAGAAGTGGGACGATCATCGCGCCACCGACGTGTTCTACGAGCTCGATCTGCCGGCCGACGGCGGATTGGAGCGCAAAGCGATTCCGATGCGTTCGGCGATGAATGAAGTGCTGCGCGATTGGTATGTCGGCGATTGCGAAGCCGGCGTCCAGCGCTGGAACCGCATTTTCGACCGTCACGGCATGTCGGAGCGGCTGCGATTGCCTGACCGCAAATTCAACCGCGGCATCGGCGTGTTCTCGGCGCTTCACTACGATCCGTCCGGGGTGCCACTCTCCAGCGAGGAATGGACACGTCGCAAGCACGAATGGCTTCCGAACGCAGCCGATCGGGAGTATCTGCTAAGCATCATGGATCGCCCCGTGTACGAACCAGGGAAGTTCGCGAACTACATCGCGCCGCCGGCGCGCGGCATCAATCGGCAACCGGTGGATTTTGAGTATGTTCGGACAGAAGCGTAGCCGATTGCGGATTGATGAATGATGACTGCGGATTGTGTGATTGTCGATTGTCGATTGTGATTGTCGATTGACGATTGTGATTGCCGATTGTCGATTGCGATTGCGGATTGTTGATTGTTGATTGTGCGATTGCGGATGGTTGATTGACTGATGCGACAGAGCCTCCTGATTAACAATGAATGGCGGCCATCGGCTACTGGGCAGACGATGGACGTGGTCAATCCGGCGACGGAGGAAGTGATCGCGCGCGTGCCGTCGGCTGACGCGGCGGATTTGGATGCGGCGGTCTTGGCGGCGCGCGGGGCGCTCGAGGGGCCATGGGCAAAGCTGTCGGCGCGTGAACGCGGACGACTGGTTCGAAAGCTAGGCGAACGTCTGCTCGATTGCGCTGATGACGTGGCGCGGCTCGAGACGCTGCACAATGGCAAGCCCATCACCGAGTCGAGACACATCGAGATCCCGGCCGCCGCCGAGTGTTTTGAATACTACGGTGGCTGGTCAGACAAGGTGATGGGGGAAACGATCCCGGTCAAGGGCAACCATCTCACCTACACACTGCGCGAGCCGGTCGGCGTCGTCGCGGCGATCGTCCCGTGGAACTTCCCACTCCTCCTGGCGGCCTGGAAGATCGCGCCCGCGCTTGCGTGCGGAAACACGGTGATCGTCAAACCGGCGAGCCAGACACCGCTGACCGCGATTGCGCTTGGCGAGATCGCAATCGAGGTTGGATTCCCCCCAGGGGTGCTCAACGTCGTGACCGGTCCTGGATCGCGGCTCGGTCAAGCCATCGTCGAGCACCCGGGCATCGACAAGATTGCGTTCACGGGCGATACGACCACTGGCAAAGGCATCATGCGGAGCGCCGCCGACACTCTCAAGCGGATCACGCTGGAGCTCGGCGGAAAGTCGCCGAATATCGTGCTGGCCGACGCCGACGTCGATGCCGCTATCCGCGGCGCGACAATCGGCATCTTTTACGGGAAAGGTGAGGTATGCGCGGCCGGTTCGCGCCTGCTCGTCGACCGCGCCATCAAATCGGAATTCATCGACAAACTGGCCGCCCGCGCGCAGAAGATGACCGCCGGGGATCCGATGGATCCTCGGACCCGATTTGGAGCGCTATCGTCAAAGAAACAACTGGATACGGTGCTGAGATACATCGATTCGGGTAAACGGGAAGGGGCGACGCTGGTGGCCGGCGGCGCCCGCACCGATATCGGCACCGGCAAGGGCTACTTCGTGCAGCCCACTGTCTTTGCCGACGTGCGGCCAGAAATGACCATCGCCCGCGAAGAGATCTTCGGTCCGGTGCTGGCCTCGATCGAATTTGCCGACGTCGACGAAGCGATTGCGCGCGCCAACGACACACCCTATGGTCTCGCCGCCGGCGTCTGGACCCGCGACATCAAGAAGGCCCATTACATCGCGCGCAAGCTGCAGGCCGGAACGGTCTGGATCAATACCTACAACGTCTACGACACTGCCGCACCGTTCGGTGGTTACAAGCAGAGCGGCTTCGGCCGCGAGATGAGCGCGCACGCCCTCGAGCACTACACGCAAATCAAGAGCGTGTGGGTTGATCTGAACATGTAATTCGCAATTCGCAATTCGCAATTCGCGCTTCGCGGCTCGCAATTCGCGGTTCGCAATTCGCGCTTCGCGGTTCGAGGTTCGCAATTCGCGCTTCGAGGTTCGAGGTTGATCGCGACGTGGCTTCGGCCTTTAGGCGGCGAGGTGTAGTTAATCGCGACGTGTGGCTTCCGCCTTTAGGCGGAAGAAACAATATGCCTGATCCTCTTTCAGCCTGGCGCACCGAATTTCCGATCGTTGACACGTGCACCTACCTGGTGAGCCATTCTCTCGGCGCGATGCCGCGCCGCGTCAACACGTATCTGCAGCAGTTCACCACCGAGTGGTCGACCCGCGGCGTCCGGGCCTGGCACGAGGGGTGGTGGGAAATCGGCCGAACGACTGGCGATCTGCTCGCCGGGATTGTGGGCGCTCCCGCGGGCACGATTTCGATGCACCAGAACGTCACCGTTGCGCAGGCGATCGTCGCATCCTGTCATCAATTCGAGGGGCGACGACGACGGGTCGTCATGTCGGAACTCGAGTTCCCGACCAACATGTACTTGTTCGAGGGCTTTCGGCGGTATGGTGCCGAGATCATCTACGTGCCATCAGACGACGGGCTTCGCACGAATCTCCAACGCATGCTCGATGCGATCGACGAGCGGACTGCGCTCGTGCCGATCTCGCTCGTGCTGTTCAAGAGCGCGTTCATCGAAGACGCTGTGGCAATCGTTGAAAAGGCCCATCGGGTTGGGGCCCGGGTGATTCTCGACATCTATCAGGCGGCCGGCACCGTTCCCGTGAATCTGGAGGGACTCGGTGTCGATTTTGCCGTCGGCGGATCGGTCAAGTGGTTGTGTGGTGGACCCGGAAATGGCTATCTCTATGTTCGGCCCGATTTGGCTCGTGAGATCG
>JBPYFA010000222.1:0-9182 GCA_051986585.1 Vicinamibacterales bacterium
ACGTGGACTGCTCCGCCTCCAGCCGTCGACGTCCAGCCGCGGTCAATCGATAGACCCGGGCGCGCCGGTTGTTTTCCGAGGCGGTCATTTCCGACACGAGATCCCCGCGAAGCTCGAGCCGATGTAAAGCTGGATAGAGGGAACCTTGGCTTGCGTTGAGCCCTTCGCGCGAGATTTGACGAATGCGATTGGCGATGCCCCAGCCGTGGTTGGGGCCGAGCACGAGGATCTTGAGAATCAAGAGGTCCAGCGTGCCTTGCAGCAGATCAGTCTTGGCCAAATTAACCTCTCAACCTTCGAGAGGAGAGTATGGCCGTACTCCTCTCGAAGGTCAAGGGGTCAACGATCTGGGTTCTACTGCGTTCTCCGGGGTTCGGCTGGGTTCGACGAGGTTCGGTTCTTGGGTTCCACAGGGTTCGGTTCTTGGGTTCTGCACGGTTCGGGTTCGGGGCCTTGTGTCAACAAGAAACTTGTAGAACCCGAGAACCGTGTAGAACCCGAGAACCGTGTAGAACCCAAGAACCTTGTAGAACCCAAGAACCGAACCACGTAGAACCCTGTAGAACCAAGCAGAACCCTGTAGAACCTGTTCGCTATTTCGTCGACAGCGCCTCGTTGACCGCCTCGACGATGTGCTTGGCGGAGATGCCGTACCGGTCGAGCAGTTCGTCGGGCTGGCCGCTTCGCGGGATCTCGTTGACCGCCAGACGCCGCACGGTGAAGCCGGCGGGCGCGACGGCCTCGGCGACGGCATCGCCAATACCGCCGGCGGCGTAGTGATCTTCGACGGTCACGAGCTTTCCGCCGGTCGCTCGCCCGGCGTCGATCATCGTCTTTGTATCGACCGGCTGCAGCGAATAGGCGTCGATCACTCGGATCGCGATGCCCTGTGCCTTCAGCTGGTCGTACGCTTTCAATGCTTCGAACAGCGTCACCCCGGCACCGATGACGGCGGCTTTGTCCGCCGCACTCTGCCGCACGACTTTCGATCCGCCGATCGGAAACTGTTCGTCCGGTCCGTAGATCACCGGGGTCTTCGGCCGCGACGTGCGCATGTAGGCCATGCCGTGATGTTTCGCCATCTCGACCACGAGCCGTTCGGTGCTGACCGCATCGCACGGATACAACACCGCGCAGCCGTGCACGCTGCGCATCATCGACAGATCTTCGAGCGCCATCTGCGACGGGCCGTCTTCCCCGATCGAGACGCCGGCATGCGATCCGGTGAACTTGACGTTGGCGAATGAAATCGCCCCCATGCGTATGAAATCGAAGGCCCGCGTCAGAAAGCAGGCGAACGTAGAGGGAAACGGGATCGCGCCTCTCGCCGCCAGACCCATCGACGCGCCCACCATCACCTGTTCGGCAATGAAATTCTCGAAGAACCGCCCGGCGGCTACCTTTTCGAACTTATCGCTGAATGTCGAGTTCTTCACATCGGCGTCGAGCGCGACGATCCGGGCATCGGCCGCGCCGACCGCCGCCAGCGCGACACCCCAGGCTTCGCGGGTAGCCACCTGGTCGCCGAGCTTGTACTTGGGTGCCGGAATCTTTGAATAGTCGCCAGGGCTGTCGGCACGTCCCTTCGAACGGGGGCCGTCGATCTCGGGCTTGGTGCCGCCCGAGACCATCTGTTTTTCGAGCTCGGCGATCGCCTTATCGGCTTCCTCGCCCTTCTTGAGCGCCTTGCCGTGCCAGCCGTCCTTCCCTTCGATCGCGGCGAGTCCCTTGCCTTTGATCGTACGAGCAAGAATCATCGTCGGCCGGCCCTTGGTGCTGCGGGCTTCGGCGTACGCGTTGAGCAGCGCCTGCACGTCGTGGCCGTCGACGACTATCGTGTGCCACTCGAACGCTTTCCATCGCGCGGCGATCTCGTCCATGTTGTGGCCGAACTGCGTGTGCTGGCTCTGGCCGAGCTCGTTGACGTCGATGACCGCGCACAGTGAATCGAGCTTGTGATAGACGGCGACATTAGCCGCTTCCCACACCGATCCCTCCGCCATCTCGCCGTCGCCAAGCAGCACGTAAGTGCGATAGTCCGAGAGAATGCGGCGCGCGTTGAGCGCCGTCCCGATCGCCGCGCAGATGCCCTGCCCAAGCGATCCGGTGGCTACGTCCACGAACGAAAGCCGCGGCGTCGGGTGTCCTTCCAAATCCGAATCGATCCGGCGGAGCTTCAGCAGCTCCTCTCGAGGAAAGAGACCGGCTTCGGCCCACGCGGCATACAGAATCGGCGCGGCGTGCCCCTTCGACAGCACGAATCGATCGTTGTCGGGATCGCGCGGATTCTTCGGGTCGTAGCGCATCTCGGCGAAGAAGAGCGTCGACATGATTTCGGCGGCGGACAGGCAGGTCGTCGGGTGGCCGCTGCCAGCCTCGGTCGTCGAGCGCACCGAATCGATCCGGAGCTGGGTCGCGAGATTTTTGAGCGTGGCGAGAGATGTCGTCATGGAAAACGTTCCGGCTGTTCAGGCGCGAGGCACATCCCCGCGGGCCAAAAATGCGAGTGTATCACCGCGCTCTGGCGGCCCGCACGGCGAGCAGATAATGCGCAGCCAGAGGTCCTTGGCTCGACGCGAGCGGGTGAATCGCGTCGAGCGCGGCGGTGGCGGTCCGCGCAAAATCCTGTTCCCCCGATGCGGAGGCGAGCCGGACAAGCATTCGCGCCGCCTCACAGTTGGCGACAAACGGCTTGAGCCGACAATTCATGAGGCCGATCGGCGGCTCGTTATCCTCGCCGGCCCGATCGAAAAAGCCACCCCGCGCTTCATCCCACATCGTTCGCACGGCATAGTGCGTCAGCTCTTCGGCCATCATTTCGTAAACGATGTTGCCGGTGAGGTCGAAGACATCCAGGCAGGCCGATGCCATCGCCAGCTGGTCGGCGAGCAGGCCTCGCACGTGCGCCTGGCCGTCGAAGTAATGCGCCACCCCAACCCCTGGCTTGTAAACGGCGAGTAACACCCGTTCGAGAGACTTGACGGCAAACTCGCGAAGACCATCGTCGCCAAACACCTTCGCGGCTTCGAGTGCGGTCGACACCATGACCGCATTGGAGTCGGAGTACAACGACGTGGCCACCGGGGGTGCGGCGAGTGTCCGTCGACGTTCAACCGAGTCACTTGCAAAGTAGCGGTCGTCTGCCTGTTGCGATCCGAACCAGCCGCCATCAACGGGATCGGCCAGCCAGGTCTGGATGTAGCGCAATGTGTCCGAGGCCCGATCGGTGAACCGCGTCTGGTGCAGTTTCGATCCGGCTTCAAGATAAAGGTGCGCCAGCGCCGCATTCACGTCCAGCAGCTTCTCGAAATGCGGCAGCTGCCAGTCACGCGTGGTCGCATATCGGAAGAATCCGCCGTCCACGTGGTCGTAGAGAGCGCCCCAACCCATCTGATCGAGAGATGCCACCACTATCCGCTCGAGTGCTGGATCGGGTGTGTCGGCACACAACTCGAGCGCAAGATGCAGTGGAGCGGTATGCGGAAACTTCGGCTCGACGCCGAAGCCGCCGCATTCGCTGTCGAACGACGCGAACACCTGCGCGATCAATTGCGTCTCATCGAGTCGGATGCCGATCGCATCCGTGTCAGGTTGAAGATCGCGCGGTCGACTCGGATCCGGCTCCGATTGAAACGCCTCCGCAACCCGCGCGAGCACACTCGGCATGCGTTCGCGCGGCACGAACGTGCCTCCGCCCAGGATGTCGCCGTCGGGCGTCAGGAATGCGGTCGTCGGCCAGCCACCGAGGCTATACCGCTCGCTGATGTCGGGGCGGTCGTCGGCATCGACCCGAACTGGCACGAACCGGTCGTTGATGAACGCGGCGATCTCGGGATCGGCGTAGCTTGTACGGTCCATTTCGTGGCACGAGAGGCACCATGCCGCGGAAATCGAGAGCAGGACCGGCTTGTGCTCTTCACGCGCCCGCGCGAATGCCACGCCGCTCCACGGCTGCCAGGCCACGCCGATCGGTGCGGAAGCGGGCGAAGCCATCTGAATCCCGTGATTATAATGAGGAGATGCTTGCGCTGCGGTACGCCGGCCTGCTGGCTTTGACGCTGTGGGTGGGCGGACTGCTCGTGCTCGGCGCCATTGCGGCCCCGTCGATTTTCGACGTGCTCGCAGTTCGGCAGATCCCGGACCACCGCCTGCTCGCCGGCGCGATCTTCGGCGAGATCCTGCGCAAGTTTCACCTGTTGAGTTATGCCTGCGGCGCGGTGCTCCTGCTGACGCTCGTTGTCCGCGGCGTCATGGGCCCGCGCCCGATCTGGTTCGCAGCGCGCGTCGGCACGGCCGTACTGATGCTCGCCGCGACCACCTACTCTGGGTTCGTCGTCTCGAACCAAATCTCGCGATTGCAGACCGAAATCGGCGTGGCGCCATCGAGTCTGGCGCCGTCCGATCCGCGGCGCCTCGCCTTTGGCCGCCTCCACGCAACTTCTACCGGACTGGAGATGATTCCCGTGCTCGGTGGCCTGCTGCTTCTCTTTCGGGAACTGAAGGATTGACATGCCTGCGCCGACACAGGAACAGACACTGACTGAGATCACCAACGTCACGCGTGCGGAAGCCGACTCGCAGCGTGCGATGAAGAGTGCCGTTGCAATTCTGAAGCGCGACATCCCCCACTACACGTGGGTGGGCATTTATCTGCTCGAAGGCAATGAACTCGTACTCGGCCCGTACCTCGGCAAACCGTCGCCGCACACGCGGATTCCGATCGGGCAGGGCATCTGCGGCGCCGCAGCTCGTGAAAAGCAGACGATCGTCGTCGACGACGTGAATGCGGATGAGCGCTATCTGGCGTGCAGCCTGGAAACGAAATCCGAGATCGTCGTGCCGATCATGATCGGCGAACGCGTGCTTGGAGAAATCGACATCGACAGCGATCGTGCCGCCGCATTCGGCGCCGCCGATCGCCAACTGCTCGAACAGGTCGCCACAATGCTCGCGAGAAAACTGGAACCTGAGAACCGAACCCAGTAGAACCGAAGAACCGAACCTAGCAGAACCTTAGAACCGAACCCAGCAGAACCCAGCAGAACCCAGTAGAACCCCGCAGAACCGAGATCTATGAGCCACCCCATCACCCTGATCCCAGGCGACGGCATCGGCCCCGAAGTCACCGAGGCGGTCGTCCGCATCTTCGCGGTCGCGAAGGCGGACATCGAGTGGGACCGTCACGATGCAGGCGTCACGGCATTCAAGCGATATGGCCAGTCGCTTCCCGGCGCGCTGCTGGATTCCATCCGGCGGCATCGCGTCGCGCTGAAGGGGCCGGTGACGACGCCGATTGCGGAAGGTTTCACCAGCGTCAACGTCGGTCTGCGGAAGGCGCTCGATCTCTACGCCAATCTCCGGCCGGTTCGCAATGTCGCCGGCGTCGAGAGTCGCTTCGCTGATGTCGATCTCGTCATCGTGCGGGAGAACACTGAAGATTTGTACGCCGGCCTCGAGCACCAGATCGTCCCGGGCGTGGTCGAGAGCCTGAAGATCATCACCGAGAAGGCATCGACGCGGATCGCCCAGTTCGCATTCGAGTACGCGCGGCGAGCAGGCCGCAAGCGCGTCACCGCGATTCACAAAGCCAACATCATGAAGCTGAGCGACGGATTGTTTCTCGAAAGCACGAGAAAGGTCTCGCGCGAGTACACCGATATCGCCTACGACGAACGGATCGTCGACGCCGCCTGCATGCAGCTCGTGATGAAGCCGGAGAAATTCGATGTCCTGCTGCTGCCAAACCTGTACGGCGACATCGTGTCGGATCTGTGCGCGGGACTCGTCGGTGGCCTCGGCGTCGTTCCGGGTGCGAACCTCGGCGTCGACGCCGCCGTCTTCGAAGCCGTCCATGGCAGCGCGCCGGACATCGCCGACAAGAATCTCGCCAATCCGACCGCGCTGCTGCTCTCCGGGCTGATGCTGCTCGAACACATCGGTGACACCGATCGCGCGCGTCGAATACGTCAGGCCCTCGATCGGGTCCTCGTCGCCGGCAGCGTTCGCACCCGCGATCTCGGCGGCTCTGCCACGACGACGGAGTTTACGGACGCGATCTGCCGCGAGATTGAGAGATAGCTTCCAGTCTCCAGTCTCCAGCTTCCAGCGGCCAGCTTCCAGCTTCGAGCCGCCAGCTGCCCGCTCACAGCTGCCAGCTTCCAGTGAACGCTTCCAGCCTCCAGAACCCCAACCAAAAACCAAAACAAACCCAAAACCAAGAACAAACCCCAAACCCAAACCCAAAACCACAACCAAGAACACAAAACCCAAAACCTAAAACTCCTTAGTAATGATATAGTTCCACCCGTGATGCTCGATGACATCACCCAGGCTGTGCTGGCGCGCGATGATGTGGCGCGGTACCTGCGGGGCGGGCATGGGCAGACGGAACTCGAGGCGCGCGAACGCATCCACGCGTATCTCGACGAGCTGCGAACGACACAGCGCTATCCGATCTATCGCGCGCTGAAGCATCCCCTCTATCCCATCCTCCGCAAGATCGAACGGATCGACGAGCAGGTCGCGATTGCGCAACAGGCGACGCGCGCCGGCAGGGTCATCTACATTTCCAATCACAAGTCGCATCTCGACTATCTGGTCGAACCGCTCGTCCTCGACGACAACGGAATCCGCCCGCCGGTGATCGCCGCCGGAATCAACCTGTTCGGTGGACCCCTCGGGTTGATTCATCGGCACGTGACCGGCGCGATCCCGATTCGCCGCAATACCAAAGACCCCGCGTACCTGGTGACGCTCAAGGCGTATGTCGCCGAGTTGCTGCAGCGCCACGATCTGCTCTTCTACATCGAGGGTGGCAGAAGCTACTCGGGCGAGTTGAAGCCGCCGAAGACCGGGCTGCTGCACGCCGCCATGCAGGGCGAGACGCGGACCGTTATCGTGCCGATGGCCGTCGCCTACGACATCGTCCTCGAGGATCACATCCTGGCGCACCAGGCCGAAAAACGGCGGCAGCGGCCGTTCGCGCGCGAGATCGCCGAGATGGTGCGCTACGCCGTCGGTTATCAGTCGCGTGCGTTTGTAACCTTTGGCACGCCGATCGGTCTCGAGGGCTGCGATCCGGAGTCGAGGCGCGAGGTCATGGCGCTGGCGCACGCGATCCGCGAAACGATTGGACGCCTGCACAAGGTGCTGCCCACGGCGGTGCTCGCGGCCGCGCTGAAGCCGTCGATCACGCGACGCGAGCTCGAAGCGCGAGCGGAGGCGATCGTCGAGACCGTCCGATCGGCGGGCGCCAACATGGGCGTCAGTTCAGGACGACAGGCGATCGAAGAAGGGGCCGAGCCGCTCGCCGCTCGCAACATCATTCACGTCGAGCGCGGCGGACGCTTCCGCGTACGCGAGCGCACGGTTCTTCGGTACTACGCGCGCTCGCTTCAGCACCTGCTGGGAGGATCGAAGCGGGTTCCGCGAACGCACTGATGATCGGATCCGTCTCCCGGGCCTTCTTCCACACACTCGCCGGCAGCCGCACCCTGAAACAACTCGCCTCGCGGTACGGCATGCGGAAGCCCACCAGCTTTGCCCGCCGCTTCATCGCCGGAGAAACGATCGAGGAAGCGATTACCGCCGCACGAACGATTGAATCAGCGGGGATGACCGAAACGCTCGATTTGCTCGGCGAGAGTGTCGCGACGATGACCGAAGCCGACGCCGCGACGCGCGACTACCTGACGATGTTCGACCGGATTGTCGCTGCCGGCATTGGACGGAACGTCTCGCTGAAGCTCACTCAGCTGGGGCTGACTATCGATCGCGCCACCTGCACCGACAACCTGCGGCGCATTCTCGATGCCGCCGCCGCGCACGATTTCTTCGTCCGCATCGACATGGAGAACTCTCCGTACACGCAGGTCACGCTCGACGTGTTCGAGACAATCTGGCAGCAGGGATACCGAAACGCGGGGATCGTGCTGCAGGCGTATCTGAAGCGAAGCGTGAGCGATGCGGCAAGAATGAACGCGATTGGCGCGCGCGTGCGCCTGGTGAAGGGCGCCTACCAAGAACCGAGAACGATCGCGTATCAGCACAAACGGGACGTGGACGCCTCGTTTGTCGATATCATGCAACGGCTCCTCGAGCACGGAAACTATCCCGCGATTGCCACCCACGATCCTGACATGATTGCCGCGGCGCGCAGGTTTGCCACGGCGAAAGAAATTCCCCCCGAGCGTTACGAATTTCAAATGTTGTACGGCATTCGCCGCGACCTTCAACGATCGCTGCGAACCGCCGGTTACGCTGTCCGCGTATATGTCCCATTCGGCCGTGAATGGTTCCCGTACTTCATGCGCAGGCTTGGCGAACGCCCGGCCAACATCGGATTTGTAATTAACGGATTGCTGCGGGAACGGCGAACCCTGCCTGCCAACGGATAAAAGTACGTACCCTGGCGGTCTATGTGCACTCCTTCCGGCAACTTCAGGCCGGAAAGCTATGCCAGCGAGTACCCACTTTGCGGTTCGGCGAACGGGTCGGTTTTTCCCACTGACGCGTAAGTAATTGCCCGACCAGCTGATCCTGACGTTCACCTCAGCGTGGCATATCTCTTGATATTCCTGAGGTCGGGAGAGGCTGGAAACGAACGAACGTTTACGGCGTCATACCTGATAGTCATAGGAGAAGGGACAGGGAGAATCGTTCATGGTGACCAATTATCCCCAGCAGCTCACGGCAACCGCGCGAGTGACCGCAGACAAGACGGACAACACGGTGGTGGCGAGGACGCTTGGGCGTCTCGGACAGCTGGTCTGCGGGCTTCGAGGCCACGACTCAGTGCTGCACTTCGAAGGAAACCGCGTCAACATGCGGTGCACGTCGTGCGGCCACGACACTCCAGGTTGGGAAATCAGCGGACGCGGTCCGCGTCGCCGGTATGAAGGAGATGCCGACCGGCATCTGCTCGCGACCAAGCCGCTCGTTCTGCGCAAGAGCGCCTGAGCGTTTGAGCGATCGAGCGCTCGCCCGGTCGCCGCACCCCCGCGCTATCTGACGACGGCGGGATCTCGAGATCCCGCCGTAACACCGTCCCCTCAAACCGCAAACCTTATTCGGCGCGACTTGCAGTCGCGCCGGATCATCGCTTCACGGCCAGGTCATCGCGAGCGACGCGAGCGCATCACGACACGTCAGCACCTCGTCGATGTTGACGTACTCTTCGAGGC